>JABSRQ010000069.1 GCA_013215055.1 Pseudomonadales bacterium
AATACACCGATAGAGCCCATAGGATAGGCCAGGATAAACCGGTATTTGTCTATAAACTGATCACCGAAAAAACAGTGGAAGAGAAAATCTCCGCCCTGCAACAGAGAACACAGGCGTTGGCAGATGCGGTGTATGCGGGTACAGACGCCACTGCTAACAAAAAATATCAGGGCTTACAGGCTGAGGAATTATTAGCGCTGTTTGAGAAAATAGCCTGACCGTAAGCACAAATAGTGGCTTAATATGGATAGAGTCGTGTGGGGGTGGAAGTTTTTCTGGCAAATAAGATGGAGGAAAACATCAGCAGTATTAGCGCATTTATGCCACCGGCGCTGTTCTTTTCCTTCTTAGGTTTTTCTTGATCAGGATTATCCGTTATTTCTACTTTAAGTTGTAATGAGTCACCATATATCAGGCAGTCGGTCTGACATGATAGAGGTTCTATTTTAGTTAAGTCCTGGTTGTGAACCACAAGCTCAGGAATTATAGCGTCTGAAATATATGCAATTTCTTTACTTGGGGTTGAAATAATCCCTATATAGCCTGCATCAGTGTTGTCATTACCGATAGTTAATGAATTGCTATCAACGGCGGTTAATGTGCCACTAGCCACGTCAAAAGACTGTAAGTTGCCAGAGCCAATAGAGGCCCACATTTCTCCACCAATATCTGCACCCCCTAATTTGATAATCGAGGGGCTATTAGTGTCAGAATTATCACTAGCGAGGACATAGAATTCATTTGCTACTATTCTAGAAGCATCCTTCATGCTTGCACTAACCTGCGAGTAAGGGCTGCCAGAGCTAGCCTCGCTATGCGCCAATATACTGATAGACTTGGCCTCTAAAGTACCTCCCTCCATCATTGCCAATGTTGTCGATTTTTCGACATAGCTGTTAGTCTCGCTGAAGGCCGCTATTAACCAATTTTCTTCATGATGATCAAGAATGTCAGAAAAAGCACCTGCATTATCACCCCTAGCCACCGCCAGACAATAGAGATCAATAGCCACAACAGGGGCGATATAAGTTTGATCACAGCTAGCCTGCACATTCAGTTCATCGGTTTTATTAATGACTCTGGTAATAAAACGGCTTTTATGAGCGGCTATGCTTGTAACTTGATCATTGTTTATTTCGGTATGGCCTACGTTAGTCTCATTATCGATGCGGGTAAATTGTCCGATACTAAGACTGGACCAGGCTTTGATGTTTACAGTCTGGGCCTCGAAGGAAATGGCGTTGTCATGAGAGAGCATAACGGCTCTGGCGTAATCCGGTTTCTGAATATCACCTATCGATAGTTCTGCCAGCTGGTTGTGAAAAACCTCAAGCAGGGAGCTATCGACTTCGTTTATGCTGGCGATGTTTATTGCTGAGAGCTCGGCTCCATCGATGGTGACAGAAGATGCACCTACAAGAGAAAAATACCCTGAATCCAGCGTATTAATATTGGTTTTTTCACAACGTATATAGCCCTGGCTGTCAAAAAAGACACGGCCATTTTCACCAAAAGTGATACTGCTATCATTAGCTATGGGGTTACCATCGCTAAGCAACTGCTCGGTCACGCCGCTGACCAGACCACCTTGGCCTATATCGATATACCCCGTATCACCTAAAGAGATGACACAATTTTTAATGAGTTTTATTTCGGTATGGCTAACTTCGATATAGCCTGGTTTTTTGAATTCGGCTTGGAATAGACAATCGCCATCTTCGCAGAGTAGCCCTGCAGAGGAAAAATTACACACAAAAATCAAGCCCAAAGAAAGTAGCTTTAATGCGTATTTAGCAGCGTTGTATTTCATGTGTGGTGTTGGCATCCGTATCAAATGTATCCTGTGAATAGCGCGGTGCACTATACTTGAATTAGAACTGATAAGAAATGTTAGGTAACTAACCCCAGTTCGTGTATTTTAGATTATCTAAAGAGACCCGAGGATATACGAAAGGGCAGTATCTACTTTCCTATAATATTCAACAGCCTCATAGATTTAACAGATAGGCCTGCTTATTTTTTATTAAATATCCATCTTACAAAGAGCCCTGGTATTTCGCAGAGGGAATGTGTGTTGGGATGAATATAATTGTATTCATTTTAATGAAATGGGCCATATTGTAATCATGGTTAACCGTCAACAGTGACCACTGGGTTGCAGGCCTCATCACCTGCTTTGATGCATCATCTTGGTAGCCACCGCTATTCGGTTCCATGCGTTGATGGTCACAATCTGCATGATGCATTGCGCCATCACTTGTTCTCCCACTGCAGCCAAGCATGCTTCATAGGTCGCATTCGATAGACCCCGGTCAGAGATCAGAGTCACCTCATCGGTTAACTTGAGCAGTGCACGTTCTTTGTCTGAAAACAACGGTGACTCTTGCCAGGCTGACAGCGCATATAGGCGTTGCTCCGACTCCCCCAATTTTTTAGATTCTTGAGTATGCATCTCAATGCAATAGGCACAGTTATTGAGAATGGAGGCCCGTATTTTGATTAGCTGGCGTAACTTAGGGGCTAACTCGATCTCGGCAAGGTAAGTTTCCAGGCCCATCATGGCTTTAAAAGAGTGGGGTTCTAAATGGCTAATATTGATTCTTGATTGCATATATTGCTCTCTCGCAGTTTAGGTTAATGAACTCGAAGAGCATTGTAGTGGGAACGATAAAGCAAGATAATCCCGTTAATCTGCAAGTCAGTATTGCATTTTACGCAAAGGTGAATAGGGGTATAATCGCCAACAGGTGTGTCACTTAGCAACCAGGGGAAAGCGTGCTTAATTTGATTCGGGTATTTATTAAAGTCATAGAAACCGGCAGCTTTTCTAAGGCCGGGGTTGTATTGAAAATGGCGCCTTCCTCGGTGGCGAGAAATATTGATAGCCTGGAGCAGGAATTAGGCACCACCTTAATTAAGCGTAGCACCCGAAAATTGGTATTAACCGAAGATGGCCATCAATTCTTAGTTGGGGCTGAAAAGCTCTTAACCCAGGCCGATCAGCTTAAAGCCTCCATGAGCCAGGTAAATGATGAACCGGTGGGTATACTGAGAATTTCTGTTTTTGAAAGTTTTGGTCGCCAAATGGTATCGCCAATACTGCCTGAATTTTTACAAAAATATCCTAAGGTAAAAATTGAAATTAACCTGGATAACCAGATGGTTGATTTAAATCGTGACAATATAGATGTAGGCATTCGAATTGGCCGACCAGCCGACTCTTGCTTACGCGCCAGGAAGTTACTCACTAATCATACCTGGTTATGTGCATCTCCTGACTATTTAGCCCAGGCCAAACCACTTACTCATCCCGAAGATCTGATAAATCATAATTGCTTGCTACTAAGCCAGGGCAGGCAACTCACCCATTGGTACTTCCAAAAAAATAAAGAACACATAAAGGTAGCGGTGAACGGAAACCTGTATTCAAAAGGTGGAACCCCGCTGCTGGAAGCTGCGGTTAATGGTGGTGGTATTGTGCAAATGTCACAATGGATGATGCTGGATCTTATCAATACTAAACAACTTGAGGTTTGTCTGGCCGATTGGAAACCTTCGTTGCATGAAGACAGCAGTGGTGAGGTTTATGCCGTCTACCTGGGTGATAAGTTCTTACGCCCGGTCTTGCGTGCATTTATTGATTTTTTAGTGATGAAGTTAGAGCAGCGATTAATTAGTTTGAATGAACACTATAAATAATGATGATGTAAGAGGGCCGAATCCAGCCAATCACCAGCGCAAAAATAAAGCGTAACAATAACTTTTATGATTTTTTTACATATTGCTTTAGGGCTGAAACCTGCGTTCTAGAGACGGTTAAAGGCCGTTCCGAGAAGCCTTTTAACATCACCATCAATTGTCTATCCAGCGTTTGTATCGTGCCTATTTCAGCCAGGTTTATCAAAAAACTACGGTGAATTCTCATAAAGTCGCTGGCGCTTAATTGCTGGCTAAACTCATCCAGCGTGGTGCTGGTGATAATCGTATCTCTGGCGTGTATTTCTTCTCCAATAGCGGTTAAATGTACACGTCTATACCGCCCTACGGCTTCAATATACGCCATATCTTTTGCATCAATTAGAAACTGCTTATGCCCATCATCTACCAATAAGCTTAAGTTTTGATGAGTGCTTTCGGTATTTTTTAAGGCCTGTTTCTGCTGTTGTAATATTTTGTCTATACACTGTTTAATGCGTCCGGGCCTAGCGGGTTTAAGCAGATAGTCTATCGCCTGGGTTTCAAATGCTGTTAAGGCATAATGCTCATAAGCCGTGGCAAAAACCAGATGGTAATCCATATCTGTTGTTGCTTTAGCCACCTCAAAACCAGACATCTCCGGCATTTCTATATCAAGAAAAACAATATCCGGGTTCAGTGAGCGAATCAGCTCTACTGCACTTTTACCGTCTCCTGCCTCAGCAATGATTTTCAGTGAATCAAATTCTTGAATAACTTCGCATAAGCCCCTGCGTGCACTGGGTTCATCATCAACAATAATGACACTTTGTTGCAGCATTATAATTGCCTGCCCATGATATATTCCTTGGCAGGTAAGGTGATATGTATATGGCCACCTTTAGACGTCGATTTAAGGGCGAGATAATGTCCGTGAGGGTAATAGTTACGCAGGGTTTTTCTCAGAATACTTAAGCCGGTTCCTTCCTGAAGATCATGTTCTGAAAAGCCTGGGCCGGTGTCTCTGACATGAATCACCAATTTACCCCCAATACATTGAATTTCTACTTCAATTTTAGCTTCACAGGCATAAGGCGCAACGGCATATTTAATCGCATTCTCAATGACGGGTTGCAGTAATAAAGGGGGAATAGCCAACGTTTTGCATTCTTCGGTACAAGTAATACGATAATTGAGGCGATCTTCAAAACGTTTCTGCTGTAAACGTAAATATAATTCCACAACCTCTAACTCTTCAGCAACAGGAATATAAAATGTCTGAGTCAAATTAATCGTTTTACGTAATAAATCGGATAAATCGTAAATCAGATCTTTGGCCTTATGGGGGGCCCGGATTGTTTCAGAAGCGATTAAGTTCAGGGTATTAAATAAAAAATGAGGATTACTTTGAGAGCGTAAGGTTTCAATTTCAGCCTGTTTCAAATTCAACATCAAATGTAAGGTACGATCACGCTGCATCACCAAATGAATGGCAATAATATAAATGGTCACTTCCATGCTTAAAAATAATGGGGCAATCCAAAAAACAAGTGGAGCCGGTTTTTCTAATATCAGCCCCATGGTTGCACGAACAATAAAAAATGCCAGCACAATCAAAAGTGTATGACTGAGTAAATTTAACCAAAAATAACGCCGCCTGATTTTCCGACCTATGGTGTGCTCTAAAATAGCAATTAATAAGAAGAATACGGTGAAAATTGTCCAAGTACGTAGCGCAATATCAAAAGCAATAGACGCATTCAACGTGTGGGTTGCGTGCATAATCGCAATAATGGAGCCGTAGTTAAATCCTGGCCAAATGAGAAAAAAGAGCAGCAGGCGTTTATTTAACCCCAGACCAATAATACCCGGCGCAGCAGCAGTCAAAGAAGCGGGCATTTTATTTTTATTGTCCTTCATAAACACAGATTATAATTTTTACAGAGCAAGGTACAGCCTAGTTTGATACAAACCGATACATTTAGAATGTAAAACGGTACAACTCATGCGCCAATGTGTACCACTCATACACTGCAAGATTGAGTCCAAAGGCATTGATCTTCTATTCTTTAAATTAGTCATTCCATTATTAAAATAATAATCAAATAAGGGACTAAATTATGGCTTCGATAATGCGTTTAAACTGTATTACTCCAGCTAAAAAAACTTTAGTAACAACATCACTAATCATTTCCAGCGCCCTGTTTTTTTCAGGTTGCCTATCTGGAGTTGATAACTTGGGGTTTTCTCCTTATAAAGTAAATTACCCTCAGGAGAGTGAATTACTGCTTGTTGAAGATATCGAAGAAGGTGCAGCCTCCATCGATGTAACTTACCCAGAAGGCACAAACACGCCTTTAAATATGTATTTTAATGGGCAAAATGTCAGTCATTGCTACGACTTCAGCAGCACATCGGCTACTGCAGCATTCAGTTGCATGAATGAATATATCCGCCAGGGTGAAAATACGATTGCGATAAATCCCCAATCACTCTTTAAAGGGACCACGCGTACGTTTATTTTAGACACCGATGGCCCTGCACCCAATATCACCGCTGTATGTTTTACTGCCAATACGGACTGTACACAGGCCGATACCGGCAATGTGGAAGTTACAGTGAATTATGCCGATCCTGCAGCCATCGCAGACACTAGTCTCAATGGCATATCACCCATTGCAAGCTATGGTTCGGTGCGTGAATATCTTGTACCGGTGAGCGAAAGCTATGTGTTTATATCACAAGATAGCCATGGTTATACATCAACGTATACCTATAAAGCCGATGGCATCAATATTCAGGAAATCGCCAAAGTACGAATCGCCGAAGATATGTTAACTGAATTGATTCCTACCATTAATAAAGGGGCCACTGGCTTAGAAATGGGCACGGTTGATGGGTCAGGAGAGCCCATTTTAAAAAATATCAAGATTGATTTGGGCATCTCGAAATTGGGTGCCGAGGTGTATTACGTCCAGATGGGCACTTTCGATATGCAAGAGCTGAGTATTGATGATGATGATAATGCCAATCTGCATACCAAGCTGATTATCGATCCTCTGGGTGAGGAAAATGTCGATTGGGTAGCTGGCAATGGCATTGTTGAAAATGTGGATGATGTTGGGGTAGAAGTTTTATTGCATATTAATGATTACACCGACTGCTGGGATACCTGGTTGCCTAAATGGATGGGCGGAGGTTATATAGGCACCTGTGGCATTTTGGGTTTTGTACAAGCAGATGCAGAAACTTGTGAAGCGGTTGGCCATGACTCCACTTGTAACGTGGGTAAAATTGCCATCGATATGCGTATGTATATTGAGCGTATGCAAGTTGAAGGTGATGTTGCTGGCAAGAACGGTGGCGAAATGGTTAATAATGGTACATTCAGCATGGATTTGATCAAACATGGAACTGATGTATTAAAAATGATCGATGTTAAAGCCTCATTAACAGGTGATGAATCTTCCGGTACCAGTAAACAAGGGCTTATTGATGCCATCATAGCGGCACCAGCCATACGCGGCATGATGAAAGGCATTATCGTGAATGTTGTTAATGACAATCTGGATGAAATTAAACTAGGTACTAATAAAGTCTTTGATTCGGGGGCTGAACTGGATTTATCCATGAAAGTGGAGGAGTTGGCAACCGATAAAGGTGATGCGGATAATATCGGAAATCTCTATTTAAGCATGTCTGGCTCATTTGATACCATCAAAGCGGATCCAACCATCCCTCCTGCTTTAGGCAGCTATTACGTCAACGACCAGCCTGTTATTGCAACTCCCATTGATGCAGGTTCTTCTCTGGGTGTTGTTGTAAATTCGAATATGGTTAATCAGGCTTTACTCGCCATGTATAACACCGGGGCAACGCATTTAACCATGCTTAACGGGAAGATGTTTACTGGCCTAGGCGTCACTGATAATGAAGGGGTTGATGGCGATATGCGGGTAGAGTTGAATCCATCTAGCCCTGGAGAATTTTATATTCACGGAACCAGCACTAATCAAGCGTTAATCAGTTTCCGTGGCGCCGAGATGATTATCTCTACGTTAAAATCAGGTACCTGGAAAGAAAATGCACGTATCGATATTGATATCAAAGCCGGCGTTAAAATGGATGTGGTGGATGGCTTCTTTACCATGACGATAGCCGGTACACCCGAATATATAATCAACTATATGAGCGATATCGATTTAAGTAAAAGCAATAGTAATAATTTCTTTAGCCTTAAAATACCGGGTAACGTGGTTGAGCCCTTAATTAAACGCATGATTGAATGGGGAGTGCCATTGATTGCCGATACCAATATGAAACTGGACGTCTCTAAATTGGGTATTAGCGATCGCTTATACACCGAGTCTATCGATAGCAATCAGGGCCATTTGAACTTTGAAACCTCGGTAAAAGCCTCTGAGTAAAACTTTTGTCGAAAGACTTTGCCCGGGTAGCCCGGGCTTTTTTATGCCTGAACGTTGTGTTATTAGACTCAAAACCTGTTATTCATTTAATTCAAAAAGCCAGTTTATCCAGAGTGAAATTCGAGTAAATGACAAATAGATGAAGGGGGATACTCAATTAATACTGCCTAAACATAACGCCGCCCACACAGTGGAGCGAAAATGTCTCTTTTTTGTGCGGCCCTTTGCACAAAAAGTGACAGTTTTTCGGAGTCGGTGCTGGGCCTTGTGATGCGATTGTTAGATTATTTCATATTGGTTATTTCGATAATAGACCAGCAATTATCATTGATAGAAAAAGTAATACAGTTATAGCACCAAATACATACCCCTCAGGTAGCTTAAAAGCAGGTGGGATAACAACATCAAGCAGATCCAAATGGTTTAAAATCTTATCAATGACTAGCCCAGTTAGTAGATTTGTTGGTGGCACCGGCCTTGCTGGTTTGTGTATTCCCCAATCGAGAGAAAGAGGAATTGGCCAATACAGATTTTGTGGTAGGGGGCAGGTCGCTGGATAACTGATTATCTTGCAATATAAGGCAGAAAGCTGAGTTTTTTGCCTTGATGTCTGCTGCTAGAAAAAAGAGTAGTTGAGGGTGATGCCATAATTTAATGGTGAGCCGGGAACCACGGTTTGTGTATCGGATACAGGAATGACAAAAACAGTGTATTCTTCATCCAACAGGTTCTTGACCCATAATGATGTCAGCCACTGCTCATTAGCTGATAACCACTGCAATTGCAGATTCCATAAAGAATAGGCGGGCGCTTGTGACAGAGGATCGTTGCTGGCCAGAAAAAACATGTCGTCTTGATAGCTATAATCCAGATGAATGGATGTCTGTCCGGCTAACGATGGGAAGTGATAACTGACGGCGGCACTGAAGCTGTTTTTAGGCGCACGCATCAACTGATTGCCCGAAAAGTCTTCTCCGTTGGGGTCTATATAGTTTTCGTATTGGCTATGGAGATAGGCATAAGTTAGAGATAATTCCCAATCGTCAGTGGGGCTATGATTTAGTTCCAGCTCCAGCCCTTTACTGTTAGCTTCGGCGGCATTTTCTACGGTGATGATACCGCTGCTGATCTGAAAGACTTGCAAATCTTTGTAGTCCAAATTAAATACCACTGCACTGAAGCGCAATCTCTGTGGTGGCCATTGGGCTTTGTAGCCTAACTCCCATTGTTTAGTCTGTTCGGGGTCTACGGGTGTTCTGGCTGCAGATTCGGTACTGGCCAAGCTGTTAAATGCACCACTCTTAAAGCCTTCGCTATAGGAGATATAGGCCCGCTGATTGGTACTGATAGCAAAACTTAGACTGCTGCGTGGGGATAAATCGCTCCAGCTTTCTTTTTCATCAACACCACAGTATGGGGCTAATAAAAACCCAAAACCCAATAGATCTCCACCGGTGGCGCAAGACTGAAAATGTTTTTCTTCTATGGTGTAGCGTGCACCAAAAGACAAGATCCAGTCGCTTGCTATTTGTATATCAAAATCTGAAAAAATCCCATAACTGGTGGTGGTATTCGTGGCATCAAACGTGTTTAGCAGCAAAGGGGTGGCGGCTTCTGGCACCATAAAAACAGGGCCTAATCCGCGTATATCGCTGTGCTCCAAGCGCTCAGTGTCTTCTTGCAAGAAGTATAGACCCACAACCAGATTGTTATTTTCAGACCAGTCATAAATGCCTCTGATCTCCTCTGAGAATTGTTTGGCATCTTCATCTGCACTATTCAATAGTACATGTGTCAGGCTTATGGGCAGTATTTCATCTTGAAACTGATAATTGCCGGACCGATAAGCGGTGATCGATTTCCAGTGCCAGTACTCGCTGTCATAATCTACATGCATGGTGAGACCGGCATCATCACTCTGGGTAAAGCCATTAGTCGGCGAGTCCGTTTGCGCATAAATATTTAAGCTCATCGTGTCTAATAGACCAAATAAGGGGGCGCCTACCAACCCTCGGCCATTACCGCCCTGATCCACGGTATTGGCATCGATGATCCAGCGTATAGACAATGTGTCCATCGCCTGGAATAACAGCTGTGTATGCAGGCTGTGACTGTTTTCATCGCGTTCATCTTCACCTGTGATGGGGTTTTCTACATAACCTTCTTGTTTACGTTGAGAAATGGCCAGATTAGCCTGCCAGTTAACGGCTATAGCGCCATTGATATAGGCCTGAAAATCCTGGCGCTGGTAGTTGCCGGTACGCAGGCTGAGCTTGATGTCGCTTTTGTCGCTAGGCAGTTTATGCTGCAAGCGGATAACACCACCACTGGCGTTTTTACCGTATAAGCTGCCTTGAGGTCCTCGCAATACATCGATACTGGCTATATTAAAGATATCCGTGTCTATAAAGCCGGGTCTGGCGATATAAACATCATCGACATAATAGGCAATGGATGGATCATCGGATGCGCCTGATGTATTTGTGCCAATGCCTCGAATATAGAATTGAGGTGTCGCCTTATTGTAATTGGATACGGTAAAACCCGGGGCAAAACGGCTAAGATCATTCATCGTATGGATTTGATTCTGTTGCAGTTGATATTCGTCGAAGACACTGATGGCCAGTGGCGCCTGTATTAAAGGTTCTTTTCTATGTCTGGCTGTGACAATAACTTCTTCCAAGGTGCTGTCATCGCCCTCTATAACATTATCGTCCACGGTAGCAGAAGAAGTCTGGGCGTTTAGAGTGGCAGAGGTGAGCAAAAGTGGCAGCAGCAGTGAACTGTATTTAAACACCATGAAAGCCTCCATGTAGAGCGGTAAGCACATAACAGTGGCATCAAAGACTCATCCATGGGGAGGATGCGCTGTAAAAGTTGAACTACTTTATAAATAGCACAGTTTTTATTAACAGGTGGAGTTAATAACTGAAATACCGGCAATTTCCGATGTGTGAAATAAATGCCTTTGTTGCAATAAGGAATGCGAGTGAATAATCACTTATATTTTAAAGCCTTATGCTGTTGTTTTTTATTTTTGATGAATTTGACTCATGCAGACTTTGTCATCGATCAGAACTTTTATGAACAGCCTTTGCTGCACCAGATGGAATACTTTTACGATGCCGATGGCCAGCGTTCTTTGAAAGATATTCGCACTCAATCATTCCTCCGCTTTCCTAAACAGCGAGAAAATATCGGTTATCAAACGGGTGCAAGCTGGCTCAGAATGACGCTGATAAATAATAGTGGCAGGGATATAGCACTGATACTTAATACGCGTGATCGTTTTTCTATAGAGATGGATTTTTATGTCATACACCATAATAAAAACCCTGCGCTTGAACAGCAGATTGAAAGCTTAAACCTGGGCGTTCGCTTCGATGTCAACAAGCAACCGCTGGGCGCGTTGGATATGCTGCTGCCTTTGCATATACGCCAGGCAGAAAAAATCACCCTCTATTTGCGAGTGCAGTCTATACATGATGTGAGCTTGTATCCGATTTTACAAACGACAGAGGCCTATCTGCACAGTGAGATAAAGAATGAACGGCATTATGAATTATTCTATGGTGTTGTTTTAGGCTTGATGTTTTTTAATTTTTTTATTGCATGGATGACCAGAGAAAAGCCCTATGTTTATTACTGCTTTTTCCTGCTGATAAGCTTTTTCTATTATACCTCTATGGATGGGTATCTCTATCGATTTTGGCCGGACCCTTGGTGGCCTGTTGGGAAGCTCCATTCCTTCTATACGCTGGGTTTTTTTAGTTATGCCTTATTCTGTGCGTTTTCCATAAACTATCTGGCTTTACAGTCTTGGCAGCGGCGACTAGGGCAGTTCTTTGTTGGTTTACTTATTCTGGGTGTATTTTTACAAGCTTTTTTGCCTATGCAATATCTGCGTTTATACCTGGGCATCGTGGGTATTGGCGTATTGTTATTCATATCAGCTATTGCAGTGTGGCGTTGGTATAAGGGAAGTACTGCCGCAGGGATTTATGTTATTGCCTTTATAGGTTTTTTTGGGGCAACGATTATTGCTGTTTTGTCGGATTTGCTGGGTTTTCTGCTAAATCTTGAGCAGGCCGGTCTTATTGCGCGTTTGGGTTATATTTGGCAAATTATTTTGTTATCGATTGGTCTGGCGCACAAAATGAATGAGTTTAAGGAGGAGTCACTACAGCTGCGTGAAAAAGCCATCGCCGCCGATGCCGAAGCAAAATTCAAGAGTCAGTTTCTGGCCAACATGTCACATGAAATACGCACACCGATGAATGGCGTATTGGGCATGGCCGATTTGTTGAAACAGACACCGTTGTCAGATGAACAGAAAGGTTATACCAATATTATTGTCTCTTCCGGCAAGGCGTTACTTGGGGTTATTAACGATATTCTGGATTTTTCCAAGATTGAAGCCAGAGGAATGGAGTTGGAATGCATAGACTTTCAGTTAAGTAAACTCATCATCGATATCCGCAACTTGTTTTTATTACGTTCTCAGGAAAAAGGGGTTGAGTTGCTTTGTACTATCGATGCCGATGTGCCTTTAAGTATTCGTGGTGATCCTGTACGGCTACAGCAGGTGTTAACAAACCTGATCAGCAATGCCTTTAAATTTACCGAAACGGGCTCTATTCATCTGTCGGTGATGAATGATCCTAATCGCAGTCGACGTTTATTGATTACGGTGACCGATACCGGTATTGGTCTCGATAGTGAGCAGCAACTGCATATTTTTCAGGCCTTTAAACAGGCAAGTATGTCTACCACTAGAAAATTTGGTGGTACGGGTTTGGGCCTGACCATTAGTAAGGCGATAATAGAGTTAATGCAGGGGGAGATTGGCGTAAGCAGTGAGCAGGGAAAAGGAGCCACATTCTGGGTATCCATTCCTCTTATTCTAGGGCAAACGCCTATTGTATTCTCCAGCAATGATTTTAGTATTTTAAAAAATAAGCGTATTTTATTGATTGATGATGATGTTGAATATTGTCAGTTTGTCTGTAGGCAACTTTTACCTTTTAGTATCGATTGTGAGTTCGTTCATGATGGTGAATATGGCATTGAAGCGATTACAGTTGCATTGCAACTGAATAAACCTTTCGATCTCATCATTGTTGATTGGCATATGCCGCTGGGAATAGACGGCCTGGAAACCAGTTTGCGCATTCGCCAAGAAGAAAAATTTCATGACTTACCGATTTTGTTATTAACGGCTACAGGTACACCGCCTAATGCAGAAAAAGTCATGGAATTTGGTCTAAGCCATGCTGCGAGTAAACCTGTGTCTGAATCTGATTTAGCACAGTTACTGTGTCAGACTTTTAAGTTACAACAGGATCAACGCAAGGCTGTCATGATTAAAAAGGCCGTGATAGAAAGTGACATGGCTTCTGTCATGATGAGGAATAAGAATATCCTGGTGGCAGAAGACAATGCAATCAATCAATTGGTTGTTCAGGGCATGTTGCAAAAGCTGGGTTATACGGTTGAGCTTGTCGATAATGGGGAAAAAGCATTGCATAGATATCAACAAAATGCCGATTCAATTGATATGATTTTGATGGATTATGAAATGCCTGTCATGAATGGCTTGGAATCTACTCAGAGAATACGCCAGTGGGAGAGGCTGCATCATAGTGTTAGAGTCCCGATTGTTGCATTAACAGCTCATGCTTTGGTTGAATATAAAGAAAATATTTTTCAATCTGACATGGATGCCTTGTTGCTAAAACCTATCTCTATGGATGCATTAAAAGAGCAATTAGAGAAATTATTATTCTGAGTATAAGGTGTATTAGCCCCAATTCACTTAAATATTGATGGTCAAAATGTTGATGTGGTTTAGTAAACTAACGTGGCTCAGAATAGCCATTAAGTCTACTGGCATGCTCTGTTAATGCCCAGTGGTTCTAAATAAGTAAAAGCTAGGTAAGTTTTGCCCTACAGGCCCAGGTCTGTGTGATGAGGTTAACCGTTTAGCTCATAAAAACACTTCTGGTGGCGGCCCTTGCGCCTCAGGTAGCTGAAAAGCAGGTGGGATAACGACATCAAAACCACCACCAGATTTGGGTATGATGCGTGAATCAATTTAGGTGAGATTAACTGGGTTTTTATCTCTGGCTCCAGATTCTCTGATCGCATCACGCCGCGCTAGTTTTTCCTCATATTCGAGCTGCTGATGTTGATGCCGTTCATCGGCACGTCAGCAATGGAAAAGTCATCAGGGAACGGCGTGTTATTAGCCATTTTTAGCAACGTCTCAACTTCCGGTTTCAGCTGTTTTTCAAACTCACAAACGTGTTTATAACTGAGGGGGTTGTGCTTGCTGGCATGGGCTTTCATTTTTGTGCCATCAAGGCTGATCGTGGCCATAGTGAGTATTTTTCTTCTTTGGCGATGAGTCGAATTTTCACCAATAGCGCGTTTATTTCAAGGCGAAATTTTTTCCTACATGTATTTATGCTGTCATGATCCGGTTGTTGCTTGGCACAGATATACCGAAAATCTATGGAATAAAAAGTCGATTTTTCAAGTTTTCGGCTAGAAAAAACGCCGGTAGAATAGCCATAAAATAACAGCTGCCAGCATCATTGAAGGATGCCATGCTTTATATCCACAGCCCCGCTAGGCTTTGATAAAAGGCTCAACATTCAGCGGATCGATAACTTCGACGATAAATCACGCTTGCTGATTTTCATCAATGTCATCCTCAACACATGCAGGAAACATGTTGGTGTTTCTCGATGAAAGGGTTTGACTATCCCTTTTTTTATATCGCGACGCCATGAATTTGTAATTCAGCTGCTTATACAAAAAATCCAAGGCCAGTGCTATGTCCGGCAGACTCCTAACGGTTAAGCTGATAGGCCTGTTTATGTTTAATAAATATGGATCTTACAAAGGCCTTTGATTGCTGAAGATGCGCATACGCCGTCGATAGTGCCAGTAGTCAAAAGAGGCTGGTCAGTCGAATAAGATGGCTTGTGCAGAGATCAATCCATTGATGAACAAGGATGATCATTGTTGAATTGCAATAGGGGAGGGGTGCAGGAAACGCATGTATTATCGGGACAAAGATTCACCAACAGATTTACGCGGCACCGTTTTCATAACGGGTCACCGACCAATCAATACTGATAAACCGGGTAATACAATTTTCTACCAATGAAAGCAAATGTTCATCAAAGGTATAGCGGCACAAATCTTCCAGTAACTGCATTAATACACGATTGACAATTATTTTCTCTGAGCGGCTGGCGATATATGTGGGTTCTATATTGATATAAATGGCCATCTCTTTCAGCAAATGCTGCAAACGGATGTATATCATGTCTTGAAGTTCACCCGATGTTTTATGCTCATGACATTCATCACCAGAATTGAACTCATTGAGATCTTTCAAGATTTTATTTAGGCAGATACTGGTTGAACAAATAATCGCAGGATCTGTTTTAAAATCGCCATCTGATACATGGGGAAAAAGGACTGCAAAGGATAAGGGTTTATCCCAGTAAAGGTCCATTTTTATCCATTTTTTATTTTTAATGCTCTGTTCCTGATTATCAATAAAATCCAGAAAAGAATGCCATTGATCATTTATTTTTTCTTGGAAGCTATTGTTTTTTTTGCTGAATGAAAAATGTGGCAACCATTTCTTAAAACTTATATTCATAATACGACGCTCTATATGAAGCATGATTTTTCTCCTCTAGTTGCTCTGAGCAGCTATCTGCTGTTCTTCAGTTATGTAGATATCTAGTAGCACTAATAGCGCTTCTTCCGGATTATCATTAAATAATTCGACTTTTTGGCATCTACTCAGGAGCATGTTTTTCCTTACGGCCAGGCGATGATTATTTCCACTCGACATGCATCTGGTTAATAAATGCTGAGTTATATTTATAATAACCGTATGGCTATGATGCGAAGAACGCCCTCTAATATGACCAAGCGCATTGCAGGTCGAACCTGCGGACATACTCAATAGATAGGCTTGAGTCACTACAAAAGGCAGATTCAACAGCGTACCGTGTACATAAGGTAAACTGGTTAATAACTCGGTATCGATAAAGCGTGGCCTAACAGCCCTGGCAACTGAGTCGCTGCGATCGTCTGGGCAATGACGCAATACATAATAATCGCAGCAAGCTCGTGGACTACATTGTTGAGGCATTATTGAATTAAACTTATAGGTTTTTTTCAGGTCTTTTTCGATGCTTGTATAGTAAATATATCTATCTAACGTTTGCTGTAGTGACATTTTATCTTCACTAATTTGTTGTTCATTTTCACAATACATCATATACAGAGCCAAAATTGTTCAAACCTGTGATGAATCATGGCCTGCAGGCGAAATTATTGCCATTACGCTTAATTACAGGCATGATGAAAACTACATGATATGGACTGACTAGCGGTCATCGATGACCGGAATAATCAATAAAAACAAAGCATAATTGTTGTCAGGAAAGAGCCGTGGCCCTGCTAAGAAATGTATTAAGCAAAGAAGCGTATTACCTATTGCCCCACCATACTTTTGGTCGCAGAGTTGGTGCGGTGGATAGCTTGATCGAAGGGGAGGACATTTCAAAACTTCACGCCGTTATCGAATGGCGCGACGAACAATGGTGGTTGCGCGATATCAGCCGCAATGGCTGCTGGCTGAATGAGCAACGCCTGTCAGATCCACAGCCTTTACATTGCGGCCAGATCATTCGTTTTGGCAGCCAGCCAGAACATCAGTTACAAGTTGAAGAAAGCGATGCACCGCGCCCTTTATTGCTGGGCATGAATGCACAATCATCAACCCAAGCTATCAGTGATTATCATTTATTACCCGACGATGTGGCCCCACAGGCGGCATTATTTTACTGCCCGCAGCGCCAATCATGGGTGTTAGAAACCTTAACCGAAGCTAACACAAACGATACAGGCTCTCAGCAACGAATTATCAGCCATGAAGAAATACTGCATGTCGGTGAACATTGCTGGCGCTTACACGACAGCACTCCTGAGCTGGCTACGGTAGATGTTTCAACCACCAGCCCCACCATCGATAGCATTCACTGGATTTTTAGACTCAGCCTGGATGAAGAACATGTATTTCTACAGCTAAAGCACAAACGCAAGCTCAAAAAACTGGGAGAACGCAGTCACCATTATCTGCTGGTGCATCTTGCACGCCTTCACTTCCTGCATCAGCAAGAAGATATAGACCCGGACAACTGTGGCTGGATAGATATGGATACTCTCTCTCGTGAGATTGGCATAGACGTGAATCATTTAAACATACAGGTCTTTAGAGCCCGCAAACAAATCAGTGAAGCTCTGCCACCCTCATTTCAGGTTGGCAGTATGTTGCAGCGCCGTCGCGGCCAGCTGCGCTTTCTATGCCCGCAGCTGACTATCCATAAAGGCGAACAGATTGAACTCAGCAGCGATAGCTGCGTAGCCTGACAGCATGAGCGACTGCAATACCATTGACGATCAGTTAGCCCACTACCAGCTGCAAAAATCCCTGGGCAAAGGCGGTATGGGTGAAGTGATGCTGGCGCTGGATACCCGCCTGCAGCGTCAGGTAGCGATAAAGCGCCTGCTCAGCAACAGCAACCCTATACACCAGCTGCGTCTGCAGCGTGAAGCCGCAACACTGGCTCAGATTAATCACCCCAATGTGGTACAGCTTTACGATATTCTGGAGCTCGATGACGGCATAGCCCTGGTGATGGAATATGTTGATGGCGCTGATTTAAAGAAATACCTTAAAGAGCATTTGGTCAGCCTGCAACAGCGCCTGGATTGGCTATTACAAATCAGTCAGGGCCTGGCCGCCATTCATGCCCAGGGCATTATTCACCGAGACCTGAAAGCAGAAAACATTCTCATCAGCCAGCAAGGCATAGCCAAGATTACCGATCTGGGCATTGCCAAAGTGCAGACCGAAGAAACACAGACCGAGCTTACGGCCACCGGGCATTTGGTGGGCAGCTTCAGTGCCTTTTCGCCCGAGCAGGCTTTAGGCAAAACCCTGGATCAGCGCAGCGATCTGTTTTCCTTTGGTATATTGGCCTTTCGTTTGTTATGCGGCTGCCATCCCTTTGGCGATAACACTAACCAACAGCAACTGGTACAAAATATTTTGAATCAGCCACCACTTGCCGCCGGCCAGTTAAACCCTGATTTATCCCAAGCCCTGCAGCAACTGTTACAGCAATTACTGAATAAGGACCCGGCTCAACGCCCAGCCACAGCTCAACTCGTTAGTGAACATTTACAACAGAACATTAAACAGCTGCCTGCCAACGCATCTAACATTACCGGCACGGCGACCTTGTCGCAGGTACAAGCGCAAGACTTCAGTCAATCACAAAGCCCGGGCCTGGATTACAGTATGACCAGCCAGGAGGCGGTGCTCAGTGATTATGCCAAGCGCACGGCCTATCAACCCACGGAAGTTAATCGAACACAAGACTCCTCCAGCACAACAAAAAAGCGTTGGAACAAAGCCCTATTGTTATGTCTATTTTTAATCATCGGCGTCAGTCTAGGCGGTGCTGGCTGGTGGATGTGGCAACAGAATCAAACACCAGACAGTTTATATGTGGCCGTACTGCCCCCCGTTATCAATGAAGACTCACCAATGAGTACAGGCCAGCAGCAATTACTGATAGATACCATCAGCGATGCCCTGCAACAGCAGGTGATCAGTAGTGAAGGATTGCACTTAATTAGCCCTCGTCAAGTTAGTGCTGGCCATGGTGATTATGCTCAGCGTGCAAAAGCATTAGCTGCGGATGTGTTAGTAGAAGCGGTACTGGAATGTGAGGCTCAACGCTGCGAAGTAACACTGAGCAGAATTGAAGCTGCTACTGCAAGCCAAAACAGTGATAACACCGCCATTAGATCAGTTCCACACTGGGTGGTGAATCAACAACAACGTTGGCCAATGGTGGTGGATAAACAATATTTGAATACTGCAGAGGAGTTTCAGCAACGGCTGGAACGAATATTTCCGCAGCGTGCTGTTACTTCACAAACCACTCCACTGACTGAAGAGGATTACCAAAGGTTTTTGCAACACCGCCATGCCATTATCAATGAGGGGCAAGATACCCCCGAGATGTGGCAAACGTTATGGCCCTTACAAACTCGTTATAGTCAATATTTACCGTATTATCAGTTAATGAGCTATTTAGGCAATCTTCTTTATGATGACAGTGGCGATGAGCGTTATCTGCAACAGCTGTCTAAATTATTCCAGGTAGGAGAAAAGACCTTAGGTGCACAGTTACCTTTAGTTATTGCCAAGCTAGAAATCGCTCAGCGGGTACAAAGGTTTAAAGAAGCACACACGTTATTGCAACAGGTCACACTGTTAACCGAAGATGAAGTTTTAATCTTAAATTACCGTGGATTACTAGCAAACTACCAGAGTAATTACCTACAAGCGGATCAGTGGTATCGGCAAGCCTTGATTTTAAGGCCTTCGACAACTCTGTGGTACCGTATTGCTAATAACCATTTTCATCAAGGTGATAGTACCGCCGCACTGGCAGCATTAAAGGAATTACGTGTCCTAGATTCACAAGACAGTAATGCTCAAATGTTAATGGCGCAGGTCTATCTACTCGACGGAAAATTTCCTGCCGCGATAGAACTGTATCAGCAGCTAATTACCAAAAGTCCAAAATCACAGCTTTATAGCAATATCGGCCTTGCCTATGAACTCTCAGGAGATTTTCAGCAAGCCGAGAAAAATTTTTCGGCAGCGGTAGAGCTGAGCCCTAGTAATAATCTCTGGCGTTTAAATCTAGCAGACAGCTTACAGTTACAAGGGAAAGCAGCAGCTGCAACGGCACATTATCGACAGGTAGTGAAGGCCAGTGCCGCTCGTGTAGACGATTGGAGTTCACAACTCAATCTTGCCCTAGCACGGATGCAACTGGGAGAAACTTCAGCGGCCTTACAGGCCTTACACCGTAGCCTTCGCTTGGCAGGCGATAATGCCGAGGTGTTATTTAATGCCGCATTGGTTTATAGCCTTGCTCAGCAATGGCCTGTTGCACTCAGTTATATCGAGCAAAGCCTGGCGCAAGACCTAAGTCCCATCTGGTATCAACTGCAGTGGTTTGATGAACTCTGTGCGGCCGAAACCAAGGCTTTTAATCAGTTGTTGGATAACGGTAAAGCAATCCCGTCCAACGGCAAGGCAACAATAGAAAAGCGTTGCTCTGTACGCTGAATTTTGCAACTAACAAGACTAATTGAACTGCAATAATGCGAATAATTCCCCTTGGTGAGTTTTACAAAACGGTACGGCTGTTCTGGTTAAAATCACGTAAGTATAGAGGGGGGGGATTTTCGCCCAATTAAATAGCCACAGATGTAAAGCATCTGCAGCCTTGTGTTTAAGTCGTGGGATAGTGACTATGAGCCGCGACGGCCACCAATCCTAGGATCAATGATATAGGTCTGTTGAGTCTTAGAATTCTGCAGAATAAAACAAAAATTCCACGTCGATGGTTGAGTTATATTCTTAACGGTAATCGATGCACATTCTCTGTTTGGCTCTGTGAGGATTACGGCATCTGATTGACTGCTACCATTGTTCGCAAATGCTGGATTCAGGAAAAGCCAACCGTTATCTAACGATGGGCTTGCTATTTCAAAGACTAAATTCTCAGCAGCACTTTTAACTTTTGCTGCATCACCTTCAAAATCAACTTCGATTTCATTATTGTCACCTCCACTACCCGCTTTAATGGTGATTGTAAAACCACCACCTGTTAAGGTAACTGGATAACCGCCAGTTTCTGTTCCTGAAAGTGCCATTTCAAATATCGTAGTTTCAGTTTTAGAGGCGTTTTTATCTATAATTGTATTTGTTGTCATGATTCAATCCTTTTTAATTATTAGTATTGTTATCAGTAATGCTTTCAAGCATGCAACTGAATGATTCCATTCTCGCTGATAACTCTTGTAACAGCGATTACAGTTGATTACATTTTCACGCTGTTTAGCGCAAAAATAATAATATCAAGTTAGGCTGATTAGACAGCCTGTTTTTGTCTAGAAGCCATAACGCACATCTATGCCTAAAGTACGCGGACGTACCACATAGGAAAGTGCACTTTCAGGGCCAAAGTAACCAGGATCCTCGGCCGTTACTACACGCTTATTAGTGAGGTTATCTGCAAATAATCCTAGTCGCCATTGAGCTTGTGCTATGCCTAACCTTGCATTAAACAAGGTATAACTATCCAGAGTGTTATAGCCGAAGTGCTCGCTGTTTAGCTGAGTGGAGACATCGCCGGTATAGTTGCCACTAAGACTGGCATCAAAAACATAGGCCTGCCAGGGCTGGAGAAACTGTAAAGCCAGCTGCGCTTGCTGTTTTGGTGAACCTGGCAAGCGATCACCTTTGTAGCCATTATCACCACCACCTTCAACATCGTTATAGCTAACTGCATCTTCGGCTAGCTCAGCATCGTTGTAGGCATAATAACCACGAAGGGTGAAGCTATCACTAAGTATGGCTGTTAGTTCTAGTTCTACACCTTGTGAAATGGCATCGTTAGCATTGGCTATATAGCTTATATAGTCGCCATTTTCTGCTTCTTCACCGCTGATTAACTGAATGTCTTTCCAGTCAATATAAAATACACCAACAGCCAGCTGTAAACGTTGCTGCCATAGTTGACCAAGAAGGCCAAATTCATAATTTACAGCGGTGTCTGGATCATAAGAACGACGGCTGGCTAAGTCAGCCGGAACTCCTGGGTTTGCACCACCTCGGCGAAAGCCTTCAGCAATATTGGCATATAGTGATAGCGCTTGGTTGATTTGATACATGCCTGCCAGTTTAAAGCTGGTATGGCTATCATCCACCTCTTCGGATATACAAAATAGAGGATCAGTATAAAATGCATCGCAAGATTCGGCTGTATCGTTATAATCAAAATAACGACCGCCTAGCGTCAATGCCAGAGCCTCTGTCGTTTGCCAGGTCAGTTCACCAAATAACGCGGTATCTTCTAAGGTTTGATCCTGGGTAAAAGTATATTCCACCTCTTTGTATGTACCGGGGAAATCGCTTAAGTTATCTTTACTGGTAATATCAAAGTTATTTTTTGTATAACTTAATCCTACGATACCATTTACAGATCCTTGCCAATTGGAGATAGCACGTAATTCGATATTACTTTGCTCGTCATTCACATCGGATTCAGTGAAGCCATTATCACCACCATCAAAATCAACCGTGTAACCTAAATCCTGATAAAAAGCGGTGATATCCGTTGTCTGTGTTAAATCGTAAGCATAATAGTTACTGGTCAGCTCTAAGGTAAAGCTATCAAATGTATATTGAATTTCCAGGTCAGCTAGGCTTAGCTCACCTTCCATAGGCTGTAAATAATACGTACTGGAAAAATAATCTTTACCGGTAATTGCCGGATTGTCGGCCTGAAAATCACCACTTTGGGTGGTTTGTTTTTGTAGCATCAGCGTTGCCGATAAGCGCTCGGTGGGCGTGAGTAAAAAGCTCAGTCTGCCGGCGGTGACATTATCATCATTGATGTCTTTTTCTGGGCCTGTGAGTAGAACGTCATTATCTATAAAACCGGCATTTTCGCTGTAACTGATCATGGCACGCATGGCTAACAAGTCATCAACAATAGGCGCATTGATGATGATATCGCTGTCCATATTGATATCATCACTTTCTGCAGTTTGCGATATTCGTGCGTGTAAATCTAAAGAGAATTCATTCATCACAGGTTTGGCTGTTTGATAACTGATTAAGCCGCTTAAAGATGAGGCACCATATAAAGTACCTTGGGGGCCACGTAATACATCCACCGCCTGTAAATCTTTGAGAATGACCTGTGGTGGGGCGTAATAACCTTGTAATGCTATGTTATCGAGGTAGCTGGCTACCGTGTAGGTATCGCCGCCCAGGTTATTGCTAGTCATGCCATCAAAATTAATTCCGCGCATGATGATAGGCGTAGGGTTACGAGAGCCCGTGTCTTGTGCAAACAGGCCGGGTACTAGGCTGGCAATATCCACAACATTGCTGACAGAGGATGCCGTTAGCTGGTCGTTATCAATCAGCGTGACCGCTCCAGCATAGTCTTTACGGTTGATAGGGCGTTTCAGACCGATAACAACGGTTTCTTCAATCTTGGCTTGTGATAACTCGGTTTTATCATCGGCAAAAGCTGGCAACACTGTTGAAGCTAATATAGCTGCAGCCAGAGGCTTTATGATAAATGAAATTTGCTGATTTAAAGAATATGGCTTATTAGAATGTATTGAGCATAATGCCCAATTATGGAAATACAGCACCGCTCTTCCCTTTTTTTATAATTATTATATCGAATAAATGTCAACTATATGACCTATAACGCAAATAATAAAGCGCGTTAGGTTGACGTTTGACGATTCTTTGAGTAGGCGGGGCCGGCTAGAGGGAGGGGGGATATCATCGCAATTAAAAAAACGGGTCATAATATTCTGTATTAAACAAAAAAATAGCATTGGGATCTCTCCCAATGCTATTTAAACAACTAAACCTTTATTCTCTTAAGATCAGTTGAACGTGAAATTATCAAAGCTAGCGTTGTAGCTTGAAGATTGTGTGGTGCCCCAAGTTACAAATTCAAACACATCGCCGGCTGTAACCGCTATACCCGTTTCACTGCCAGAAGCACTGCCTGCGGTTGATAAATCATAACCTGTACCATTGATCACGTATTTGATCGCGTCACCGTATTGCCCGGCGCTGTTTACAACCATATTCCAATCAAAGCTGATAGTGCCCGTGTTAGCCACAGTGATTGATGCAACAACACCACCACCGCCAGAGCCGACATTAGCCGTTAACGCCGTGGCAGACATGTTGTAAGCCGCTACACCAGAAAGTGCCCAGTTAGCGGATGCAAAGTCGCCGGTGAAGCCAACAACAGGCTCGCTTTCAACGAAATCAAAGTTATCAAAGGTCGCGTTGTAGCTTGAAGATTGTGTCGTGCCCCAAGTGTAGAATTCAAACACATCACCGGCTTTAACGGTAATCTCGGTTGCAGAACCAGAAGCACTGCCTGCGGTTGATAAATTATAGCCTGTACCATTGATCACGTATGAGATCACATCACCGTATTGCCCGGCGCTGTTTACAACCATATTCCAGTCGAAGCTAATGGTGCCATCGGCAGGAATTGTGATTGAAGCTGTTACACCCCCACCACCACCGCCGACGTTAGCGGTTAACGCTGTTTCAGTCATGTTGTAAGCAGCCACACCAGA
This sequence comes from Pseudomonadales bacterium, assembly GCA_013215055.1. Classification (GTDB taxonomy): domain Bacteria; phylum Pseudomonadota; class Gammaproteobacteria; order Pseudomonadales; family DT-91; genus CAKMZU01. The sequence continues at coordinate 24,414 of JABSRQ010000069.1, forward strand.
AAGCGCCCAGTTAGCTGGAGCGAAATTCCCAGTAAAGCCACCCGTAGCTACGATGGTTGGTGAAATCGTTAAATCAACATTATTAACCGACAAAGGTTGAAGATCTAAGGCCGTCTCTCCACTTAGGCTTCCATTATCTGCAGATAAGGTATGTTGCCCAGCCGTTGAGAATAAATTCAGGTAACCTGTTGAAAATTGAGCAGCGCTACCCGTGATACCTACAAATACGTCGTCCATATAAACAGAAGCATTGGTTGCTGGCTGGCCATCTTGGTCATACACATTTAACGCCACGTTAGTCAGTAATGAACCTGAGATCTCAGCCCTACGGCGCAAGCTGACACTACAGTTATAAGTGTTATCTTGATTGTTTAGATCTACTGCAACAGTGGTACAGCTGGCAATATTCTCGACAACTGTATTATCGATAAAAGTAAGCGCTAAATTCATGGTGTCATAATGGAAGTCTGTTAACGTCACAGACACATTACCGTCACCATTGCCATCAACGGTTAACTGATCAAGTAGTTGATCGGTATTATTTTTATTACTGCTAAGCTGGAAGCGCACATCTAAATTTTCAACACCGCCGGCTTCATTAATGATTTCTGCTGGAACGGTAAAACCAAATGTTGCGTTATTACCTGACTCATCGATACTAAAAGCAATTTGCCCTACCATTGGCACCAGGTCCATGGTAATTCCTTGACCATAAGCAATGGTTTGGGCTTCTTGTGCGTTTGTGGAATGAGCAATGCTCATGCCATCCTTTAATAGCTCAAGTTCAATCGTTTGATTTCCTGCCTCTATTACCTGCCAGATGCTGGCATTTTCAGAAAAAACACCCGTCGCAGTATTGAGCTCAAATATTGTGGTGACACCCGAGTTAATCGTGACATTCAAGTGGGTGGCCCCTACGGCTAACAGCTCAGCTTGAGGGAAGTTGAATGAAAACTCGGCAACTCTATCGGCTATATTGGTATCGGTTGATGACAGCCCTAAAACAGGTTTAATGGTCAGCCCAACGATATCGGTATCATTATCCTCAATGGTGTCAATCACACTACCCAAATATGTAAAACTTCCTTGCTGCAATGTTAGATTAAAAGAATAGTCACCAGGAACAAGGCTGATTGTCTTATTCGATGTCGCAACAAACGGCCCATTGCCACTTGGATCTTCTAGATAAACATTCCACTCAAAAACCTGCACGCTGTTATCGGCAAGGTTTGTGACCTCCATAGACCCGGTATACAAGTCATTCAGCGATGCAGACCTGGCACTTCTTGTTTTTTGAATTAACGCATTAAACTGAGGATTAAAACTAACTTCAGCCAACCCTTCAGACGAAGAGTTTGTATCATTACTATTACAACCTGACAATAATGTAAGTGATAGCAATGCCCCACTTACAAGCCCGGTTACCATTTTATTATTCATCATTTCCCTTATAAATTTATTAAGTTATTTTTACACCGCTTAGATGCACATGAATTAAATATCGATAACGCATTCCTTTAATCCGTGAAAATTTTGGCAGCATATGGTGATTTTGAATAGCTTGCTGTAATCAAGTGTAAGATCTTCCCCGCCTACGTTAAGCAGCTGCATTTGAAATTTCCATGCGCAGCTGGATCTCTCCGATAACACAGAACATAGGCATATAAACAGGAGTCAGGAATGTTTTTTTAGCTGGATGGAAGATATATTCATCCTGGCTTGTTTACTGTAAGAGGTCATTTTCAGGCGTGTTTGAAATGACCATCAATCACTGCATGAAGTGGATTGTCAGAAAGTTTCTCTTTCTGAAAGTGGGGTAAGGGCTTCGGTTTTTGAGACAGGCTGCCCCTTGCAATCGACAGTTTATCCGCAGGATATCTAGCCCACAGATTTATAGCCGCGTGTAAGAGCCCGCGCTGAAAGGCGTATATGATCAACGCCAGCGTGTAAAACGGCCTGATTTTCTCAATTTTTTATGCAACGTTAGGGGGGGCAGAGCTCTGGATGCCGATAGTCGTATCCTGCAATGGGCTTGCGCTGCAAGCATTACTTTTTATGCGCCTAACTAAAATATCGTGGCTGTCGACATGATGTGTGAATGGAATATCCGTAGTGTCTACGTCAGTAAATACCGTATTGGCTGTTGTATGAACACAGAAGGGCATAACTAGGATGACATCCATGTTCTCCATGCGCAAACGCTCAACATTGACGAAAAGCCAGAATCTAATCGCCCATGGCAGTATTAAACGCCCTGTTACAAACCTTGCGTATATTGGGCGCGGGTTGAAATAGGCACCATGTCATTCAGTACTTGTGCCGCTTCGCCGTGGCCGTTAAGCAGCTGTTCAAATTGTGTAATTAGCGCGGCTTTATCTGCAGATTCTTTTGAACCCATGCCGATATTGGTTAGATCAATAAAAAACTCATCAAATAAATGGGAGAAGTCTTTTACCGCTTCCACATTTAAAAACTGTTCATGGTTGTAGATGCTGGGGTAGCCGCCTTTTTGTTTATCTACGGCAAACGACACACCTTTGACATTGGTGATGGTGGTGGCCTTTTCACACTTCAACATGCAGCCCGCTTCGATGCTGGGTTTTTTACAGCCTACGGTTTGCTGGAAGAAACACTGGCGGCTGGTCATCATCAAAATAGGGTGATAGATGCTGTTTAGCAGTTTGAAGTTGTCTGGGCGTTTAAT
>JABSRQ010000070.1 GCA_013215055.1 Pseudomonadales bacterium
GGCTTGACCAAGGCCTTGATTTGGCTGTCGGATTTTATTATCGATTATGGTCTATATACATTTTTTTTATTGGCCGGATTATTTTTTGCATTACGTCAATTTATGCAGAAACCTTCACGGCAGAGGCGCTGGCATCAAATAAAATTACGTTTACCGTTAATTGCCACGGTTGTTAGAACTGCCGATACCGCACGTTTCGCCAGCACTCTCAGTATGTTGGTGGCCAGTGGAGTGCCATTATTGGAGGCGATCAAGATCGCTGGGGCGGTATTGCAGAATATCATGTTAAAAGAAGTCTGTGGTGAAGTGGGCATGGCGGTACAAGAGGGCACCAGTTTCTCCAAGGCGCTTGGCGTCAGCGGAGAGTTTCCGCCTATGTTGGTACATATGGTCTCCAGTGGTGAAAAATCCGGTGAGTTAGAGACCATGTTAGGCAGGGTGGCACAAAATCAGGAACGCGAAATTGAAATGACGATCACGGCCATGTTAAGTATTCTGGAACCGGTCATGATTGTGGGCATGAGTATAATTGTTATGTTGATAGTAATGGCGATTCTATTACCGATTATGGATTTAAATACACTGGTTTAATTCTGTTGATACACAGATTAACCGTCAAAGAATGTTGTTCAAAAAAGAGATGTAAAAAATGAAAAAATCTGCAGGTTTTAGTTTGATTGAAATCATGGTGGTGATGGTGATCATCGGCATGCTAGCCGGCATCGTCGGGCCTAAAGTACTTAACAGTGCATCCAAAGCCAAAGGCCAAAAAGTACTGGCTGATTTTTCAAATATAGAAACAGCGTTAAAGTTGTATAAATTGGATAACTATCTTTATCCTTCTACCGGCCAAGGCTTGGAAGCTCTAATCAGTAAAACCGATGTAGATCCTGTGCCTAAGAACTTCAAAAAAGGTGGTTATATGGAAAGACTACCTAAAGACCCTTGGGGTGAAAAATATATTTATATTTCACCGGGTGATCATGGCGCATTTGATATTTATACCTTAGGTGCTGATGCTGCTCAGGGCGGTGAAGACGAAGCTGCTGATCTGGGTAACTGGGAAGAAGATGGCGAATAATAAAACTAGATCTTTCCTAGTTTAAATTCCCTGTCATGTATTCTATGTTGTGCCATCAGCCTAAAAATCGCCGACTATTATCCTCTATTAAAGGTTTTACTTTAATAGAGATGATGGCTGTGATGATGATTGTTGGTGTCGCCGCTTCTATGGCGGCTTTGTCGATAGGTTCGGGCACCCGCCCTCAGGAAATAAAAAATGCCTCCCGGCAACTCTACCATTCGATGAATCTGGCTTTTGAAGAAGCCGTTTACGCCAATCAACAATTTGGCCTTAGGTTTGATGTAAACCTGGATGATGTTGATCCTGTGTATGTCTATCAGTGGATGGTCTTTGTGGGTGAAGAGCAGCGCTGGTATTTAACCGATATCGAAGAGCTGGCTGAGCAAAAGTTACCCGATCGATTGATCGTAGAGATCGAAGTGGAAGGGCAGCGTGTGGTTATCGGTGATCAGCAAAAAAATGAAGAAGATATCATATTCAAGGTCAAGAAAAAGTCTGATGAAGATGCTGAAATTCATCCGGATATCTATTTTTTCTCCAGCGGTGAGACACAAAATTTTGTCATCAGCATCGCCGATGAAGAAGCGCCGGACAGCAAGTTTCGCCTGGTGGGTAATCTATTGGGGCAGGTGATATTTAAACGCCCCGATGAGGACGATGATTGATGTTCTCTTCTTCTTTGTATAAAAAAACACAATCCGGTTTTACTCTTATCGAAGTCATGGTTGCGGTAGCGGTTATTGCTGTGGCCCTACCTGCGTTGACGATGTCGATGATTACACAAATTGATGGCACGGCTTATCTGCGTGACAAGATGCAGGCGCAGTGGGTGGCGGAAAATCAGCTGGCCGAGATACGTATAAAAAACCGTACCACAGGGCAGGTGCCTAAATCCAAGCAAACAGGTTCCGAAGAACTGGCTGACAGAAACTGGCGTTGGGAAATCACCAGTGAGGCGACCAAGGGGGATCAGTTTAAAGATATTTACCGCCTGCAGGTCAGTGTCTGGCGTGAAACCGATAGCAAAGATGACCCTTCAATCGTCACGATGCAGGGGCTTTTACAGAAGTTTGAAAATAAAAAGATTGATAGGCCCCCAGCTAAGAATTATAACGGCAGTGGTGGTAAAGGCTCATGATCTCTTACCGCTCTCAATCAGGTTTTACATTAATTGAAATGTTATTGGCTGTATCGATCACGGTAATTGTTGCGGTGATGGCTTTTCAGGGACTGGACAGCGCGATGCAACTGTCCCAGCGTTCTGAGGTGGAAGCCGACAGGATACATCGATTAAACCGAGTGTTTGATATTCTCGCCAAAGATTTTCGTCAGGTCATACCCCGTAAGGTACGTTCACCCGATAGCAATGAGTTTGTTGATGCCTTCTTCTACAATGCCAGCTCTCAGCCGATACTGAAATTCACTAAAAATGGCTGGACCAATCCCCATGCGCAGCGTTTTCAACGCAGTCAGTTACAGCGGGTTAATTACCATTATGATGGTGAAAAATTAGTGCGCAGCAGTTGGCCGATGTTAGATCGTTACGGCGACAGCGAAGCCACAGAAATTACCCTATTGGATAAAGTAGAATCGGTGCGCATCCGATTGTTACAGCAGCAGGTTAATAATAACGGCACCAACGCTAGCGGGAATCTGTCTAGTAAAACGGCCTGGGTTGAAAGCTGGCCGGTGAGTGCCGGTTTTGGTCAAAGTGCTAATACTGCATCTGTTGAGTTGCCGTTGGCCATTGAGATTACTCTGGAAGTTCAAGGTTGGGGCAGCGTCAGGCGCTTATTTGAATTTGTTGATGCAGGGGAGCAGTAATGATCAATCTCCAGCCCATTCCTGAGAACATGTCTTTACATAAAAGAGCCTCGCAACAAGGTGCGGCGTTAGTAGTTGCACTGTTGATTTTGAGTTTGGTCGTCGTGTTAGCAGCATCCATGACAGTGGAACATAATTTCTCTATTCGCCGTGTTAGCAATCAGCTGAGCATGCAACAGGCATATAGCTGGGCCAGAGGTGGAGAATCAATAGCACTAAAGGCTTTAAGAATAGATTCAGAAGAAGATAATAATAATAATGAAAGTGTCGATCATAGAGGTGAGTTCTGGTATTCCGAAGATGGCAATATTTTCCCTCTGGATGAAGATGGTAATTTTTACGGGGGCAGGTTGGTAGATTTACAGGGTAAGTTTAATCTCAACAGCTTAAGAAAACCACCCGCAAAACCCAACCCTAGTGGCGGGCCACAAGTGCCTTATACGGTGGAACAGGCTGTATTTATGCGCCTGCTACAAACCTTTAACGATGATGATATACAGATAGACTATTCTCAGGCCCAAGAAATTACCGAGGCGGTGGTGGATTATTTGGATGCGGATGCAGTTGTCAGAGGCTTTACCTGTGGTGAAGATGATGCGTATAGCAGTATCGATGATAGGGAAGCACATAGAACCCCGAATGGGCCTATTTTATCGGTCACGGAATTAAGACTGGTCTGTAATCTGCCGGTATTCCTATATGAAAAGCTGCGTGCTCATGTCACGGTATGGCCGTTAAAAGGTGATTCAACGATTAATATCAATACCGCATCCAGCGAATTGTTACGCAGTATTTTTTTAGACAGCGCCGATGTGGGTAAATTTAAAAATGCCAAACAAGGCCAGCTCCCAGGCATTCCTGAGCCAGTGCCACTAAACTCACTGAAGGATCTTATTGATCGTTTATCGGCCGATGGTTATACGGATTTCTCTCAGGTTAAAACGGATGTTAGCGATGCAGAACTTTGGCCTGTTGATAACTTAATCGGTTTACATAGCGATTATTTTATCTTGTATAGCGAAGTAAAGTTAAATGATTTGGTTCTAACACTCTCCACGGTGATTTCCCGTGAGAATGGTACACTACAAATTTTAGCCAGAAGCACCGGGGGATTATAAGCATGGAAAAATATGCTAAAGTGATTAATTCTAAAGGTGTTTTTTTTCTTAGCGCGATATTAGCTAGGGTTATAAAGCGAGCTCTCATAAAGGATAAAACGAAACCATAATGAATGTTTTTATTCGTCAACAGCAAGATGTTTATCAGTGGTTTTCAACCCTCGATACTGCAGTCTCTGCCGATAAAGAAACTGGCTCGCTGGAACAGCTTGCGGCTTTTTATCAAGAAAATTCAAGTTTCAAAAACTGGATATTTATTGCCCCTGCCATCGATGTGGCTAATCGTACCATCGAATATTCTGCTAAAGAGAAGAAGCATATTATAAAGGCTATTCCTTTTTTGTTAGAGGAAGATCTATTGACCGAGGCCGATGATATGCATGTGGTCATGGCGGCAGCGGCCGATAAAGCTAATGCCATGGATGTGGTGGCTATTGAGGGGGATTTATTACAGCGTTGGTTAGATACCTTTAACGATGCCGGTGTGAAGATTACCCACTGCATTGCCGAGAGTCTCTTTCTACCTGAATCGGATGCGCAGTGGCAGATATTCTACCGTGATGATGTGTTTATTATTCGTGCCCATACAGGTGAGTCTGTGGCGGTAGATGCCAGGCATATTGCTTTGAGCTTGCAAATGCTCAGTGATGATTACGCCAGTATGCCTAGCTCGGTTGAGCTGATTACCGAATCCGATGAGGCACAAGAGCAGGCGATGAAACTGATGCCTGTTGCCGTGGCTCCTCTGATTAATGCGATTCAAATAGATTATGCCGACATGTTGAGCAATCAGTTTAGCGGTGTGGCCAAAGCCTGGAATTTATTAACCGGTCAATATGCGGTGGCCAGAGAATGGCTGGCCATGGTGAAACCCTGGCGTTGGGTGGCGGCGAGTTTAGCGGCGGTATTTATCTTAAATGTTGCGTTAACGATGAGTGAATTGTCAGCGCAAAAAGAGCGCAGTGCTTATCTACGCACCGAAATGGATAAAGTCTTTAGGCAAGTTATTCCGCGTGGCAATATTGTTGATCATCGCAAACAGTTGCAGCGGCATTTAAAATCTGCCACAGCGTCAGGCTCCGGTGAACCATTTATTGCCAAGATGGATAAAATTGGTGCAGTATTAAATAAACACCAGGTTCAAACCTTAAACTCTCTGAACTATGATTTGGATAAATCTGAGTTACGTCTGGATTTTCTGGTTAAAGATTATGATCAGTTGCAGGCGATATTATCTGCTTTAAAAGCCTCAGGCCTGAATGCTGAAATTCAAAACAGCAATGCACAGGGTGACCAATTGAGAACACGTTTGAGGATTACTGGCTGATGGATATGCAATGGTTTCATAATCTGGAAAAACGTGAACAGTTTGCGTTGATCGGCTGTGTGGTGGTCGTGGTGATCGTGTCATTCTGGTCATTTTATATGGACTTACATGACCAACGTGAGATGTACAATAAACGTAATCAAAAAGCCGAAAGTACACTTATTTGGCTGCAGCAAGCGGTGTCCACAATACAATCCAATCGTGGTTCCGGTGGCAGCAGCAGTGCCTTTGCCAATAAGTCCTTATCGCAACTGTCTGAATTAGCTGCCAAACGTTCAAACTTGCGTTTTAGCCGTTTCCAGCCCAAAGGTGATAACGAAGCACAGGTTTGGTTTGATAAGGTTGAATTTTCCCAGTTATTGGATTTTCTTGCCCGCTTAGAGCTGGATTATTCGGTACATGTAGAAACCATGTCTATTAACTCCGCCAATGCGCCGGGTATTGTTAACGCTAGAATTAAGTTTTCGAAATAATGTCTAAAAAACGAGTTGTTCTTTTTGTCTTAGCAGGTGTGGTTTTCTTTATTGCTTTATTAATAAAGCAATTGCCTGCCAATTTGGTATTAGCTCATGCGGCTAATCAAAGCCGCTTATTTATCCCGGTGCAAGTCAGCGGTACGCTGTGGCAGGGACAGGCTGCAAATATCATTATTAATGCCGGAGGCATGCAATTTCCTTTAGGCGAAGTTAAATGGGAATTATCGGCGTTTTCATTGTTAACCGGCTCGTTGGCGTTAAATATCGATGCCCAAAACGGAGATCAAAAAATATCAGGCTTTATTGATCTAGGTTTTGATCAATCGATAGAGGCCGAAGATTTAAAAATGGCGGTGGATGCCACGTTGTTTAAATCCTTTTTGCCGATGCCTATTAATTATCAAGGTTTTGTTGAGTTGGATTTACAGCGTTTTTCGGCGGCTAATTTGGCTTCAAAAACACCAGAGATTACTGAGCTTTCGGGAAATCTACTGGTAAAAGATTTAGCCATCAATTTTGGTGCAGCTATTGAGTTGGGTACTTATGGCGTCAGGTTAGCCTTGGCAGAAAATCAGCCTGAAGGCGACACGTTAATTGCATTAAAAATCACCGATATCGATGCAAAAGTGGCGGTTGATGGCGATGTGCAATTGTTGGCCGGCAAAAAAGATTATTATGTTGATATTAAGCTTAAACCCAAAGACGGTGCCAGCCCGATGATCACACAGACGCTGGGTCAATTTTACAAGAAACAGGCCGATGGTTTCTTTAAGGTTGTTCTTGGAAAGCCTCTTTAAAAATGAAAAATGCCGTTATTCTGGATTACCAAAGCTTGGCACCTGCCGATTTAGATCTTTCATCGTTATGGGGTTTAGCCGGCATTCATTGGCAAACATTTGATTCTACGCCTGTAGATAAAACCGCCCAGCGTATTGCCGATGTGAGTATTGTGCTGACAAATAAGGTGGTCTTGGATGCCAATTTATTAGCTAAAAACCCGCAGCTGAAATTGATTATTATCTTAGCCACAGGTACCAATAATGTTGATTTACAAGCCGCAGAAACATTAGGTATTCAGGTTTGTAATATTGTTGCCTATTCCGCAGAGTCCGTTGTACAGCATACTTTTGCCAGTATCTTAGCCTTGCAAAGCCATTTGTTGGATTATGATCATGCGGTTAAAAACGGTGATTGGTGTAAAAGCCCTTTTTTTGGATTATTGAATTTCCCTATTGCCGAAATTGCCGGAAAAACATTAGGCATTATAGGTTATGGCACAATTGGCAAACGGGTCAAACAAGTTGCTGAGGCCTTTAATATGCAGGTCTTGGTGTGTAAAAGCATCGTGCCAGATGCCGAGAAAGATGATAGCCGTACCGCTATAAACGAGCTTTATCGCCAAGCGGATATACTCTCGATTCACAGCCCTTTATCGCCTTATTCTGAAAATTTAATTGATGATGCCGCCTTTGCGCTGATGAAACCGTCATCCATTTTAATCAATGTCGGACGTGGCGGCATTGTGAATGAACAGGCTTTAGTCAAGGCGTTAAAAGCCGGGCAGATAAAAGCGGCGGCCACGGATGTATTAACGACAGAGCCGCCTAGCGAAGATCATATTTTATTAGATAAAAGTATCCCTAACTTGATTATCACACCCCATACCGCCTGGGCTAGCCAAGAGGCCAGACAGGCACTGCTTATTCAGGTTGGGCAAATATTAACGGCGTTTTTAAACTCAAAACCGCTACCGAATACCGTGACTGGAAACGTAACATGAGTGAAATAGAAGATCAGATGATTGATCTGCAAACCCAGTTGGCTTATCAGGAAGATACCATTCAAGCGCTTAATGATATGGTGGTCTTGCAGCAGCAGGATATCATGTTATTAAAACAGCAGATGGCACAGTTATTGGAAGATCTTAGAGGCACGTTAGAAGAAGGGCAGAGCAATGCCGGCAGCGTATTTGATGATAGGCCACCACATTATTAAATCATGGTATTGTATTTTCACTTTCTCAAATGAAGGCTAAACTTTAAGAGTCATTTTTATTTAGTATCAATAAAAGGGGCTTTCAATGCGATATTGCAAACGTCTCTGCTTGAGCCTGCTTTATTGCCGATTATACCAACGCAGGTCTTTACCAGGATGATGAGATTTCATTTAAATCCGATTCTGGTTACGGCTTAAATGCCAATATTCGTTTCAACGATACATTTTCTTTAAAGGCACAAATTGAAGGCCGTGGTGGCAATGACTTTGAACCTGGCCTTTCTCTATTATTTCTACGCTGGAATGCTTCAAGCAAATTAAGCATCGATATAAGGCGTAAACTTCTACCACTTTATTTCTATTCTGATTCCGTTAATGTTGGTTACGCCTATCCGTGGATTCGCCCAACGGGTGATATCTATGGCTGGCCTTTAGCCAGTTACAACGGCATCAGTGTCAGTTTCTCCGATGATTTAGGTGAGGGTTCTTATACATTAAGTACCTGGTATGGCACAGAAGAGGATGATGATAATCGCGCCTATAATGATATTTATTGGGGTGAAAAAAGTTATTTTATTGAGTGGTCAGATATTCTTGGGGGCTCGTTTGAATATAATTATGACTGGCTGACATTAAGAGCCGTGGTCATGAGTAATACCTCTACGGAGAGTGTGACTTATGAAGATGGTGAGCTTGAATCGATTTCTGATAATGTAGGCCAGATTTTTTATGGTTTGGCCGTGTTGATTGATTATGAAAACATGCTGTTTCAAGCCGAATACAATCAATTTGATGCCGATGATTTTGATTCCCAAGGCTATTTATTGGCCTTGGGTTACCGCATGGATAACGTTACCCCGATGATCAGTTTCTCACGTTATAGTGATAATGACCCTGACTTTGGTAATGATGAGCAGGACGGGCATCAGGTGAATAATACCCTGAGCTATTCTCTGCGCTGGGATTTTATGCGCTCTACCGCATTCACCGTGCAATACGATGTATTAACCGACAAGACCATCTGGTTTGAAGAGGCTGAACAATATACCTTTACCGGCGATTCCAAATTATTAGCGATGGGGGTTGATTATGTTTTTTAATAAGCCCTTTTCAATGATATTAAAAATGCTGCTATTACTGGCTTTGATCACTGTTTACAGTACAGCAAGCCAGGCCGAGCTAGTGATTATTGTACACCCTGATAACCCGAATATATCACTCTCTAAGTCTACCGTTAAAAAAATATTTTTACGTAGAATAAAAGGTTTTCCCGATGGATCTGCGGCCAAACCCGTGGTTTTAAAGGAAGGTGAGTTGAGGCGAGAGTTTGTGAAAACGGTGCTGAGAAAAAACGAAAGCAGCCTGTCTTCGTATTGGTCTCGACTGCTTTTCAGTGGTAAAGCCACACCGCCTATGGCCTTTAAAACCCAGGAGGCTCTGATGCGTTATGTGGCTTTACATACCAACGCTATCGGTTATGTCGATAGCACTTTAGTGAATGATTATGTTAAAACGGTAATCTTGCAGTAATGCTGTGCTTTAGTTTTTATTCCAGGGATTAGTTTTAGCCGGTTCAATTTTGTCACGGTATTTTAATTTCATGCCGTTAAGAAAGTTACGCAGGATTTGATCTTTGCATTCGCGATAATGTTTATGTCCGGGTTTTCTGAAAAAAGCACTGAGTTCATGTTTACTCATGCCAAATTCAGTTAACTCGATAATATCCAACATATCTTCGGCGGTGAGATTCAACGCAATTTTTAACTTTCTTAAGACGATATTATTATCCAGGCGTTTTTCAGCAATCATCTCAACACCTTCTTTTTTACCACGTTTATCAACAATCAAACCATTTAAAAACCTGGCAAGTAGTCTATCGTTGAGGTTTTTAAAGGCATCATCATCATCTTGCTTTAACCAATCGCTGATTTCGGTACGACTGGCTTCATGGCCCCCCAGAGCAAACAACTTGATGACACGTTTATCGGTTAAATCATAGATATAACGAATGCGGCGAAATACATCATTGTTAGTCATGGCTTTGCTCAATGTTTAAAAAGGTGGAGATTACGGCTAGTATAAAAAAAGGCTGCAGAATTTGCAGCCTTTAGATGGTTTAATCGTTGTTACTTAGTGATTACAACCTTCACCATGTACATGGCTGTGTTGTTTTTCATCATCAGTCGCTGCACGAACACCAATAATTTCTACAGCGAAATTCAGGGTTTGGCCGGCTAAAGGATGATTACCATCGATGGTGACCATTTCATCTTCTACCGCGGTTACCATGATCATCATCGGCTCGCCATCAGGGCCTGCCGATTGAAATGTCATGCCGGTCTCAATTTTATCAACGCCTTGAAACATCTCCGCAGATACTTGTTGAACCATTTGTGGTTCATGTGCACCATAACCGTCTTCAGGCTCAACGGTCACATCCACTTTATCGCCTGTGGTTTTGCCGGTTAATGCATTTTCTAAACCGGGGATGATGTTATCGGCACCGTGTAAGTACTCCATAGGCTGATCTTCACCCGTTTGATCCAGAACTTCACCGGTAGCATTTGTAAGGGTGTAGTTAATGGCGATAACCAGATCATTGGCAACAACTTGAGACATAGACTTTCTCTTTTTTAAAAAGGTGGGGCATAGGACGGAGCAAGGAGCTGCGCATCATACGTTGATGCGCAGTCTAAGAAAAGGTAAAAGCAGAGAGTTGGCTATTAAGTAGAGGACAGAATCAGTTCGGCACATTTATCACCAATCATCATGCAGGGCACGTTGGTATTACCCCTGACAATGGTGGGCATGATAGATGCGTCGGCAACACGCAGGCCTTTGATGCCATGTACTTTAAGTTGGTCGTCCACTACAGCCATCTCATCGTTACCCATCTTGCAGGTGCCCACCGGATGATAATCGGTTTCGATATACTGGCGCATCCAGGCAATGATTTCTGCATCGGTTTTACAGGCGCTGCCACCCTTGTCTTCATCACTGACAATACCGTTCCAGGACTTTGCTTGAACCAGTTTCTCTACCAGTTTAAACGCGTCTACACAGACATCGATATCTCGTTGATCGGTGAAAAATTTAAAATCAATTTTGCATTGTTGGCTGGGGTCGGCTGAATATAAATCGATATAACCCCGGCTATAGGGGGTTAAATTACAGGCGCGTACACTGAAACCGTGTTTATCCGGTGGTACATCAGTCAGGTTATACATCAAACTGGGCACGATATGTAATTGAATATCCGGGGCTTTTAAACCTTCTTTTGAATGCACAAACCCACCGGCTTCCAATAAATTATGCGCACCTAAGCCCTGTTTCTTAACAAAATATTGATAGCCAACACCGACCTTGCCGACGATAGAATTGGCGATTTTATTGACTGACCAGGGCTCGGAAATAGGGTAATTCATCAATAAAGAGATGTGATCTTGCAGGTTTTCACCAACACCGGGCAGATGATGTTCAACGTTAATACCGTGTTTTTGTAACTTTTCCTTATTACCTATGCCTGAAAGCATCAGTAGCTGCGGGCTGTTAAACGCGCCGGCCGACAGAATAATTTCTTTATTGGCTTTGAAGTTTAGCGCCTTCTTTTTGCGGCTGGCTTGTATACCAATGGCTTGGCCATTTTCAATGATGACCTTTTCAACCAATAGACCGGCTTCTACGGTAAAGTTGGATTGTTTTTCTATGGGGCGTAAAAACGCAGTGCCTGTGCCCTGGCGTTGGCCATTTTCTACATTGGCGTGATAGCGGCCAAAACCTTCTTGTTTCTCACCATTAAAATCATCGTTGGCGCCATAACCTAACTCCAGCCCAGCGTTGATAAAACAATCATAAACAGGTGATTGCCAATCGGTTTTATTGATATGCAACTCACCTTTGGAGCTGTGGTAGGCATTGTCGGTACCACACCAGTTTTCAATGGATTTAAAGTTATTTAAGACTTTTTTATAGGTCCAGCTGGTATTACCCAGTTCTGCCCAATGATCGTAGTCGGCGGCATTGCCGCGTATAGCTACCATGCCGTTGGCATTGGAACTACCACCCAACATCTTGCCTCGGTGTTGCATTAAACGGCGGTTATTCAGCTCACTCTGCGGTTCGCTGTCCAGATACCAGTTCAGCTTTTTACTTTTCAGCACTTCTTGTGTGCCGCCAGGCATATGGATCATCGGGTTTCTATCTTTGGGACCGGCTTCGATCAATAAGACCGAGTGTAAGCCGGATTTTGCCAGGCGATTGGCCAAGACTGCACCGGCAGAGCCCGCACCAACAACGATATAATCGTAACTTGCTTTAAATAAGGTCGTTTCTGCCATTTTTCTGCCTAAATAGAGTCGGTCTAAGAAATGTCTACCTGAGCAATAGAATCATCAGATAGCAGATAAGAATCTTAACTTTTGGATTTTTAGAAGTATATAAAGCTATGCGTATTGTAATGTTTGGGACTTAAGAGGGGATTAAAATACGCTTTTACTCAGCTAGTTCTGGCAGGCATAGGGGTGTATCGATACAATAGGGCCTATGAATACAGCTAAACCTTTTAAATTGATAGACCGTTTTAATCGCCATGTTGATTATGTGCGTTTATCAGTCACCGACCGCTGTGATTTTCAGTGTGTATATTGCATGACCGATGATATGACGTTTGTTCATCGCTCCAAGGTCTTAACTCTGGAAGAAATGGGGCAAATCGCCGCGGCCTTTGTTGAGCTTGGGGTCAGTAAAATACGTTTAACCGGCGGTGAACCGTTGATTCGCAGCAATGTTATGTCATTGGTTGAACATATTGGCCAATTATCCGGTTTAAAAGAATTAACCCTGACCAGCAATGCATCTCAGCTGCAAAAATATGCAATGGCATTAAAAGCGGCTGGCGTGAAGCGTATCAATATTTCCCTGGATAGCCTCGACGGTGAACGCTTCCACCAAATTACCCGAACCGGCCGATTAGAGCAGGTTTTATCGGGTATAGACGCCGCGATTGCAGCAGGCTTTGAACGCATTAAGCTTAATACCGTGATTTTAAAAGGCCGTAACGACGATGAGATTCTGGATTTAACCCGTTTTGCGATGGAAAAAGGTCTGGATATTTGTTTTATCGAAGAAATGCCTCTTGGGGCGATTAATGAACATAGCCGTAGCCTCAGCTTTTTCTCCAGCGATGAGGTTAAAGCGGTACTTGATAGTGCATTCACTCTGCAGGAAACCGCAGTGCAAACTAATGGCCCTTCACGTTATTATGATGTGTTGGGCACAAAAAACCGGGTGGGTTTTATTTCACCGCATAGTCACAACTTCTGTTCTAGCTGTAACCGTGTACGGGTGACTGCTGAAGGGCGTTTACTGCTGTGTTTGGGTAATGAATATTCGGTGGATTTACGCCAGGTCGTTCGTGAGTTTCCACACGATAAAAAACGGTTACAGCAGGCTATTATCGATGCGATGGATTTAAAACCTGAGCGACATCATTTTGATGTAGAGGATGATGGTGTGCAGATTGTGCGTTTTATGAATATGACTGGCGGTTAAGCCAGATCGTAGTGGGCTATAATATTTTCCTTTTCTTATTTTTAGGTCAGACATGAGCTTGTTGGACAAAAACTCTCCTTATCATCCACAGTTCTGGGGCATTTGGCTGGGGCTGTATATCTTGCGGCTAATTGTCTTTTTATTACCATATACCTTATTACAGCGCTTTGGGCTGTGGTTGGGGCGGCTATTACATCGTCACTTACCCAAGCGCAGGCATGTGATTGAAGTGAATGCCAGGCTCTGTTTTCCCGCTATGACAGATGCAGAGCGTGCCGAATTTGTTGAAAAAACCATGATTAACGTAGTCCTCGGTGTGTTAGAAATTGGTTATGGCTGGTGGGCTTCTGATAAAGAAATTTTAAAGCGTAGCCGCGTTGATGGGTTGGATCTGTTAAATCAATATCTAGATCAGGGGCGGGGTGTGGTGTTAGTGGGTGCACACTTTACCACGATGGATACGGCTGCCCGTGTGATGGGTTTACGTCAAAAAGTCGATGCGACCTATAAAAATCAAGGTAATGCTGCGATTGATCATATTATCAATACCAGCCGTTCACGCAGTTTTGGCCAGTTGATAGAAAAGAAAGAAATGCGCAAAATGCTGAAGAATTTAAAAAAGGGCGGCTGTGTTTGGTATGCACCGGATCAAGACTTTGGCCGAGAGGGCGCTGAATTTGTGCCGTTTTTTGGCGTGCAAACCGCGACCATTACGACCTTAACAAAATTGGTTAAGCTCAGTGGTGCCAAGGTTTTGTTTTTCAGTAATTTTAGGCAGGGCCACGGCAAAGATACGGAATATGTGTGTACGATTACTGACCCTTTTGGTGAAAACATCGGTGAAGATGAAATAGCCGATGCGGCGTTAATGAATAAAGCGCTGGAGGATTTGCTGCTAGCCAATGATCCAACTCAATATCTTTGGGTGCATAAACGTTTTAAGACACGGCCCGGAAATGAAGTCAATGCCTATTAGTGAGTTAAAGCCCGTTTTATTCAAATTAGGGCATTAGGCCCAACTTTTTTTGTGATAAAATACAGACAAAAATCTAACGTTAAAATTAAACGATCAATAAATATAAAAACACGTATCTATGCTGTTCCAGGTTAAACAGACTCTGTCTTTCTATCTCGCTATCGCAAGCCTGGTATTATTGTGTCTCGTGCCCATGGTCGAAGCAAAACCTGCTCAATTAGAAATGTCTGAAGCGAAGGCTAAATCGGCACTTTTGTATAATTTTATTAAACACAGCCGCTGGCCCGATGAATCCAATCAAAAGGTGATTAAAGTCGCTTTCTTGGTGGGTGATAACACCTTCTTCAAGACCTTTAAACCGGTGGCTGCTCAGGCTTTGATTCGCAATAAAGCGATAAAACTGCGGCTGATTTCGGATTATAAATTAGCCAGAGATGTGCAAGTTCTGGTGATTCCTGAACATTATAATACCAATCTGGATGCCATCAGCTCTTTTATGAGCTTATCCCAAACCTTACTGATTACGGATAATGCAAAAAATTCCAGTGCAGTAATGATTAATTATACCCACCCTAAGGCTAAACATATTTCCTTTGAAGTGAACCGTAGCAATATTGTTTATGAAAAATTAGGCATCTCTAAAGATATTCGTTTATATGGCGGCAGTGAAATTGAAGTGGCTCAATTGTATAAAGAGATGGAAAAACGTCTGATTAAAAGTAAGGCCTTGTTGGCGGTGCAGACGCAAAAACTGCAAAATCAACAAGCCATATTAGATCAGCAAACGCTAAAAATTAACGACAAAAATCAATACATAGACGCGCAAAAAACGGATATTGGCAGCTTACATCAAGAGCAGTCTGAAATTAAAAACCTGCTGGATTATTCAGCGCAGCAACTTTATCTAAGCCAAACCCGTGTTGATGGTGTACAAAAACGTTTGGTTGAAAGCCGCAAGGTCTCTGTGCAGCTGGCGGATAAAATCAATAATAATGCGGAGATATTAACCCAGCAAAAAGTTCAGATTCATACACAGGAAAAACGTATTGGTGCCCAAAGCGAGAAGTTGGATCAGCAAGAAAATACCATAAGTTCACAACGTGGCATTATCTATATCGCCTTATGTGCGCTGTTATTGATCACCTTGTATATCATTTTTAAGCAGAAACTGGCGCTGGGCAAAGAGCGGGCGATCAGTGTTAAAAAAACCGAGACGGTAAAGATACAAGAAGCTTCTATTGATGCGTATAAGTCTTCAATACAGGTTAAGAATGATTTCCTAACGGCGATTAATCATGAATTAAGAACACCGATGCATCTAATTATGGGGGCGTTGCAGGGCATCTCCTCAGACGATAAAGACAGCTTGCAACACAGCTTAGGCATTGTTGAAGACGGTGCCGAACAGATGATGTTATTGATCTCCGATATCTTGTTTTATTCGGAGCTGCAGTCGGAACAATTGCAAATTAACCCCAGCAGCGTTGATATTAAATATCAGTTGCTTGAAGCCTGTGAGCTGCATAGACCCGATGCACAAGATAAAGGTTTGGGCTTTTTCATTCATTTCTCCCATGCCGTGCCTGAATATCTGAATCTGGATGTAGAGCGTTTATGCATTATCATCGAGAAATTGGTGGATAATGCGGTTAAATATACGCTCAAGGGTGAAGTTGTTATTCATGTCGATTGGAAAGTCAGCGATGGGCCACAGCTGTTGATTCATATTAATGACAGTGGTGTGGGTTTTAGTGACGAGGCACTGGCGCGGGCGTTCCTGCCTTTTGATCAGGCGGATAATGGCTTATCTCGAGTGCATGGCGGATTAGGCATCGGTTTAAGTATTTCGGAAAAACTGATTAATATGATGCTTGGTGGTATCCGTATTGAATCGGATCAGCAACGAGGCACCAGTATCCATTTAAATATTCCTGCGCCTAAAGCGCATCAGGATAAATTTTCCAGTGCCGCCGCCGCCAAATTAAATAATCCTGGGCCTTCTAATCCGACCAATCAGCCGGTTAAATTGCAGAAAGTGAGCCCTTTACGCCTTGCCGTTGATAATACCAAGACGGATACCCAGATTTTGATTGTAGAAGATAACCCTGTTAGCCAGTTGGTGATTACAAAAATTATTAAGAGTCTGGGTTATCAATGTTTATTGGCTAACGATGGTTCTGAGGCGTTAGAGGTTTTACGTGACAAAGAGCCTGACTTGGTTTTAATGGATATTCAAATGCCTAATATGAGTGGTATAGAATGTACTCGCCAGCATAGGCAGTCAAAAAATACCTATCAGCCCCCCATTATAGCGTTAACTGCAAATCCTGTTGAGGCCATTCGTCAAGAGTGTCTTCAAGTAGGCATGGAAGCGGTGTTAAGTAAACCGATTGATATTCAGCTGCTAGAGAGTCATATAAAGCGCCTGTTATCAGATCGAAAAACTAAAAGTATGGAAGTTTAATCTCAGTTTGAGTCATCAATCCTTTTTATGAAAATCTATTCCCGCCAATTTTTGCCTTTGATATTTCTGGGCTTTACTATTCTTCCTGGCTTACAGCCTTCAAGCCTTGCACAAGACTTTAATCTTGATGGCGACTATCAATTAGCTGCCCTTGATGTTCAAGGAGACAAACAGTGGTATGAAAAAAGTTTCCAGGATATTTTAAACAGCAAGATTGTTACTTCAACCAGAAATGAGTCATCGGTTAACGATGTACCCGGTGTTGTTTCGGTTTTTACGCGTCAAGATATTCAGCGCATGGGTTTACGATCGATTAAAGAGTTGTTAGAGCGTACAACCGGTTTTTTTATTAACCGCCAGTTGACCGGAGCAACGATAGGTAGCCGTGGTTTTATTGCCGATACCGACCAGTTTTTATTATTGATTGATGGCCATAGCTTAAACAGTATTATCGACCGGGGCATGGGGGAAAGTTTTCTTTTTCCGAACCTAGATCATGTTAAGCGGGTCGAAATTATTCGTGGCCCGGGTTCTACGTTGTGGGGCAGTGATGCATCCTTAGGTGTTATTCATATTATCACCAATGATGGTGCCGACATCGATGGTGCCAGGGTCAGTGTGAATAAATCGGATGATCAAAGCTCACATATGAGTGTACAAATTGGTGAACAAATTACCGATGATATTGATGTGATGGCTTCGTTAACGCTAGCCGAGTCAGAAGGTTTTGATATTGTCGCCTTAGCGGGAAGTACGCTAGATGTCGGGCGTTGGGATGAGATGAAAGACTCCTATGAATTTTATGCCAAGGCACAAGTCAGGAATATCACGGTCAAGGCGAGGGCTTTTCAATCGAATATATCCAGGCCAGATTTCAACTTTTTTAATACCGGCCTGCCACAGCAAGATGCATACAGTCAGCGCAGCCATTATTATTTGGATATCACCCATAAAAAATCATTCAGTACTCATTTTAATTTAGAAACCCGCGTATTTTCGGATATTTTACAGCGGGTACAATCTTCCGTTACCCCTTTATATACTTCTGATGCGGTGGTGGGTATTGATAATCAGGCTAGCCAAGAAGATCGGTTGGGTTTTGAGATGATCGCGCGATGGAAACCTGTGCATGATCATCATCTTTTATTTGGCATAAAAAAAGTTAAAACGAAAATTTCACCGGTCACCGAAAGTGTTTATTACCCGATTGAAACCTCATTAACATCAACTACGGGAACGATTAATCACCTGGTGGTGCCTGAGGGCGTTGATGATAATACCGCGATTTTCATTGAAGATGATTGGCAGGTTCTACCTAATAAACTAAGCCTGCTTATGGGTATACGCTTGGATAAAAATAATCTTCGCGAAGATAACCTGATAGCCCTGCCTAGGTTTGCGATTAACTGGCGCGTTTATGAGCCGCTGCAAATTAAATATTCTTATAATACCGGTTATATTCGTCCTTCTGCTGGCATTGGATTTCTGGGGCAGGAACGATTTTTTACCGATACCGATGGTGCAGTTTTACAACGTGTAGGCATCAAAGAATCGCAGGAAATTGCCAGCCATGATATTCAGTTTATATATACGCGGGGCAGGTTTCGTAGCAATATCAATTTTTATTACACCGATGTAAAAAATCCTTTTCAGATTTTATATGAAAAGGATGATGCCTTGGTGCCTACCCGTGTTGCCTACTATGTTAATACCAACACCATTACCACGACCGGTACTGAGCTGGAATTGGCCTATCAATTTAACTCGGCTCTGGATATCTATGCCAGCTTAGCTTATGTGTTTGATGCCTCTATAGAGAGTATGACGGGGTCCCATTCGGGTATTGATTATGACCTGAACAAACCTAAAAGCTTTGGTGCGGCTACGTTTAGTACCGATGGCACTATGTCAGGTTATCCACATTTGATCAGCCATCTTGGGATGAACTGGAATGCTTCACATCGAATGGTAGCGAATGTTCATCTGCGTTACTGGGATGATATGACCCAACGTGAAGCTTTCTCTGATGCTTATAACGCGCCCACAATTACTTTAGGGCCAGAGTTCTTCGTGGATGCAAATATTCGATTTGCAGAACTATTTTCAAGCGGATTAGATGCCGCTGTATATATTAAAAACGTATTGGATAATGCTGACAGTGAGACAACGATGTTGTTATTTCATAATGTATGGCAAGAGCAGGGCCGCCGCATAGGGGCTTCGTTATCTTATAAGTTTTAAGTTGAGTGATATAAATTCAAAGCAGGCTTTATAAATAAGCCATTAGGTCTAAGGTCGTTTATTAGAATGAAGCCATATATCGCGTTTCTATTATTATGTAATAGCCTATTTTGTTATGCCACAGAAAAAGAATTAGGGGGCTTAGAGACCTATAGGCCTAATTTTGTGGGTGTAACCTTTGATGATAACGATGTGCCTTTTTTGGAATTTAAGGTGTCTTTAAAATACCCTGTATTTCATTCAGGTGAATCACAATCCGCAGCGTTTGGTTTTTTGCCTAGAGGCTACTTTGCTTTTTCAGGGCGTTTTGCACAATACATAGGTACTAGAGATTCATCACCTGTTATGGGTAAAAGTTTTAATCCTGAAGTTTTTGGCCGTTATTGGTTGTCCGATAGTAAAAGTACTATTGATATTGTGTATGGCCATGAATCCAACGGTCAAAGTATTACGGACCCTCTGACCTATCAGGCTCAGCGTGTTGGCCTGGTTTTAAAGGGCGAGAATCCGGATTATGCCAATGATTACATCAGCCGTGGTTGGGATTATATCGCTGTATCCTGGGGCAAGAATTGGCTCACTAAAAAAAGCCATAGGCAACTGCATACCTTTGTTAATGTTCGAACCTTTCTTAGTGATGGGCTATTACAGGGAGAAAAGGAAGAATATAACGCGTGGGAAAATGATGCGGAAGGTAAACCTCGCAGTTATACCGATGGTATTGAATTTGCGGCGCGATTTAATACCGAATTTGATGCAAAAATATTTCGTGGCAATAAACTCTATATCAGTTATACCACCGGCATCGAGAAACCGGTGAAATATAATAGCTATAGAGCCGAGTTGAGTATTGGCATCGGTAATATACCGATTACTCTATGGGGTAATTATGGCTACAACAGTGATTTCACCGATTATTTCCGCAAGGTGAAGTCTTTAGGTTTAGGTGTGGAATTTTTAAGCCTGAATTAATCTTATTTCAAATCAAGAGCATCATCTATTGCTAAAAATATCCGTTATTTCCGGTTTTTTATTCATCATTTTTTCAGGTCATGCTTTTGCCGAAAGTAGTAATGACGCTAAATGGAAAAAAGTTTCATCCAAAAAACAGGCCGTAGTTTGGGCCAGGGATGTAGAAGGTACGGCAATTAAAGAGGTTAAGCTTGAGGCTGTTATTCATGCGCCGGTTGAGCAAGTTTGGAAAACCATTAAAGAAGTGCAGTATTACACTCAATTTCTTCCCTATGTTGAAGACATACAAATCATCAAACGCACCGATGCCAATAGCGTTTATGTCTATCATAGAATAGACCCTCCATTTGTTAGTCATAGAGATTATACGTTACTCATCACCGATGAAGTGGATGTTGCCAATGGACAATATCATCGTTTTTGGACGCAGAAAAATGCAGTAGGGCCAGATGTGATAGCCGGGGTTGTACGTTTAGAGATTTGTGATGGTAGCTGGACGTTAACTTCCACTGAAAACGGCGAGACTAGAGTCGTTTATTGGGTTTATACCGATCCCGGAGGCCGCATTCCCAAATGGTTAGCTAATAAAGTGAATAAAACAGCACTCTATGATGTGCTGTTTGCAATAGAAAAACGTGCCCAAGATTTAAGTTGGCAGTGATTTAAGATTCAGCTGCGTTAGAGAAATCCTTTAGCGAGCGTAAAAACAAGCCTAATCCTCCTACTGCCAATACAAGAATCATGATTAAGTCAAAAGCTGACATGGTTCTGAAATTAAAACGAATAGAGGCAATTACGCCTGCGATAAGCGCAATTAAAGCCCCGCCGGCCAATAACCAGCCTAAGGGATTTTTACCGTTATAGAAAATAATGCCTACACCAAAAATAAAGGGAAACATCACCATGCCGCTGGTGATACTCATGCCGCTAACATGGTAAAGGCTATAACCCATGCCAAAACTAGAGGTGACAGTAATCGCGTTTAATAATAAATAAAAACCTATTACCATCATGGTCAGGCCAATGAAAAATTGCCCAACCCCACCGTTTGTTCCACCTGCACCTTGCATATTTTTCTCCAGGCTACTGTTTAACAGTTTGCCGCTTATTACTTGTGTTTTTCTTTTGCTTGTTCTCTCAATCTTTTCTACTATAAATCTTCGATAAGTAAATAGTGATTTAAGTTTGAATAATATCATCCAAAATTTCGAGAATAGACTCTCTATCCAGTTGTTTGATATTTAGAACTAATAATAACTGTAAATATAAGTCAGCCCCTAAAATACCACGATTGATCTTATTACGCAGGTTGTCGGCACTTTGTTTAGTGCCATGAGCGGCGAGTAGTTGGCTTAAATCTTCGTATTTTAGACGTTTTTTGGCCATATCGGCTTTGATCAGACGACTGACGAGTTCACGCCATATGGTGCTATCGAGGTTATCTGGCAGCATGGTAGTCCTTACGTGATCACTGTTTGATGATTTTAGTATAGATGAATTGTAACCTATAAGTTACGAAAATATAAAAAGATATACATTTAATTCAAATGAATGCTTTACAGACACTATTTTATAACTATTATTAGAGCAAGCCAAATAACTTTGGTCTAAACCCTCAGGAGTTGAAAATGAGCTGGAACCTTACTCAATTACAAGAAATAACCGCCAAACATGAAGGTTGGGTTGTTGGTGAAGAAGATGGTTGTTTATGCATTACCAATGAAGATGGCCTGGATGCATATTTGGCTGTGAGTGGTGAGCAAATTATTGTTGAGTCAATCTTGTTTGCGAAAAATCAAGTCAAGGATGTGGCGGGGCTGAATGAAGAGATTCTTAGCACGCATCAGATTTTTCCGCTAACAACAATTGCAACAACAAAAATCGATGATGAAGAGTACTATTTAGCTTTTGGTGCGCTGTCGTCACAATCGAAAGAAGAAAGTATTGATATCGAGATTACCGCCTTGTTTGACAATGTGTCGGGATTTCTTGATGCCTATGAAGATTATTTGAAATAAGCTGGAGTCGAATATGAGTGTGTGGAAAAAGTTAATTACTGCCGTTAAAGGTGGTGCAAATGAAGCGGCAGAAGCGGTTGCGGATAATCAGGCAATTCGTATTCTGGATCAGGAAATACGCGAAGCAAAAGACGAACTGCGTAAATCAGATCAATCTTTAACCACTATTATGGCCAAACGTAAACTGGCTGAAAATAAAGTGAAAAGTTTAAGCGGCTCTATTGCCGAATATGAAACGCATGCTGTTTCAGCCAATGAAAAGGGTGACCAAGCCTTAGCGTTAGATTGTGCACAGAAGGTTGTGGATTTACGTGGCCAGTGTGATACCGAACAGCAGTTTGCTGATCAGTTCAGCGCTTCTGAAAAAACCTTACGTCATAATATTGCTCAGGCTAAAAGCAATGTTCGTCGTATGGAACAGCAGATTGATATGGTCAAAGCCACTGAATCTGTACAAAAAGCTCAGGTTGCTGTGTCTTCTCGCCACTTAGGCGCAAACAGCAAAATGAAAACGGCTGCTGAATCGTTAACTCGTATTCAGGCTAAGCAAGAACAGCGTCAAGCTGAACTTGAATCGGCTGAAGAGTTAGCTGCGGATGAATCCGGTGATAGCCTGGAAAAACGTTTAAAAGAAGCGGGTATCTCTGGCAGTAATGCTTCAGCAGAAGATGCGCTGGCCAAGATTCTTGGTAAGTAAATCCCAGGATAACGATTAACCTATGCTGTTGCATATAAAGTTTAAAAAGCTTCTGTTAAAGCACTTTTCTGAAATGAGATGGCAAGGCGTAGTCCTTGCCATCGTCAGTTATATCGCCAGTAGTTGGTTTTTTCTCTCTTTAAGTGGAGAGTCAGCGATCACATCCTCTGTTGATTTTTTCTATTGGTTAATCGTTACCGCATCTACGGTCGGCTATGGTGATTTATCACCCGTGACCACAGCCGGAAAGTATGTGACGGTGTTGTATATAATCCCTCTTGGTTTAGGTTTGTTTGCATTAACCGTTGGCCGAATTGCAGGATTTATGTCCTTTCAGTGGCGAAAAGGAGTAACAGGTTTGAAAGATCTTAATTTTGAAGAACATATTTTAATCATAGGTTGGGATGCAAAAAGAACTCCACATCTGATTAAACTGTTAATACGTGAACAATCCTCTTTGCCGCAAGCTAAAAAAATAGTGCTCTGTGTTTTAGAAGATATGCTTAATCCCATGCCTGAAGATATCGGTTTTATTCGCGCCAGAAGTTTTAATGATGATGAATGTATGAGCAGAGCCTGCATAGAACAAGCCAGCTGTATTATCGTTGATAACCCCAGTGATGATATCACCATGACGGCAGCGTTATACGCTTATAGTCGCAACACAGAGGCGCATTTAATTGCTTTTTTCAAAGATGAAAACTTGGGTCGTTTATTAAAAAAACATTGCCCAACGGTTGAATATACACCCTCGGTGTCGGTGGAAATGTTAGCCAAGGCGGCTATGGATCCGGGTTCCAGTATTTTGCATCAGCAATTACTAAATGTAGAAGAGGGCATGACGCAGTATTCCGTTTGCTACCCCGAAGATGCTATAACGGCTAAAATCAGTAGTTTTTTTGCGGCATTTAAACAGCATCATGATGCGATTTTGATAGGTATTTCTGATGTGGATGAGCAAAATATCATTATTAATCCAAGCTTTGATTATATTGTGAACCCTGGTTGTAAATTGTATTACATTGCCGATGAGCGTATCGCCACCTTTGATTGGGAAAAAATGCATGTTAAGTAAATTATTTGGGCGTAAAAAGGCAGAGACTAACAAACCTACTACACCTGAAATCATGGGCCTGCATTTAGGTGGTGCATTTGAATTAGATAAATTACGCATTAAATTGATTGAACCGGATTTAATTGTAGAAGGGCTGTCCACGACACAATTTATTGAAGCGGTAGGTGTTATCAAATTAGATACCACCTCTACCGTGTTACGTTTTTATACCGATGATGAAGGTTTTATAGAAGTACTGTTAGATGGTGGCATGCATGAAAGTAATATTGCCGATGTGAAATTATGGTATTTTTACGATACGCAGGGCATAGCCTCAGACAAAGCCTGGGATGCCACACTTAAAAATCAAATCAGTAAACCTCAACATCAATTAGACGGTTTCAGCTTCGATAGGGTTTGGAATAGTGTCGAGGGTGAATCACCGGTTGTAGCCATGACCGAAAAAACCTACCATGCTAATGGTGAAATCACTGAGACAGACCAGTTTGTGATGTTGTATGAGCGCCAAGCGACAGATTCGATAACAGAATATTGTCGTTTAATTGGCGAAGAAAAAATCATCAACAATGTGGCAGACCGTTATTTGGTTTGCTCAACCGGCTTTGATCTGCGTGCTGCAGACATCGAAGTGATTGGATAATTAAAAACATTTTTAAATACTAAGAATAGATTAGGGCCAAATATGGATGTATTACAGGAATCACTTTCGGGTGTCGTAGGGTTTTCGATCTACTTCTCTGTTGCTATCGTAATGTTATTGATCTTTAAATGGGTGTATACCTTAGTCACGCCGCATGATGAATGGAAGCTGGTAAAAGAAGAGCAAAGCTCGGCAGCCGCGATTGGTTTTGTCGGGGCTATTTTAGGCTTCTCTCTGGCCCTGGCCAGTGCCGCCAGTAATTCGGTCTCTTTGATCGATTTTGCTATTTGGGGCCTTGTGGCTTTAATTGCCCAATCCATCGCCTTTCTTATTGTTCGTTTTATCTTTATGAACAATATCGTAGAGAGAATCAAAAATAATGAAGTCTCAGCAGGCATTATGTTAGGTGGCACGTCTGTTGCCGTAGGTTTGTTAAATGCAGCCTGCATGACTTATTAATCTTTTTTGAGGACGATGTTATGAAGCGTACAAAAAAGATTGATTTAAATCGCATGCGTAAATCCAATGCCGGCTTTGTATTAAAGCCTGCAGCCTTGGGTATTGCAGCAGCGAGCCTTGTTGGCTGTGGTAACAGTAACGAAGCGTATATCTATAAATCTGTAGATGAATGTGTGGCCGATCATGCCAGTAAGTGGCGACAATGTGATACTGCGTATTCACAAGCACTTTCCAAAGCCAGGCGTGATGGTAAGCGTTTTGATGAACGTGAAAAGTGTGAAACCGTATATGGTGATAATAGCTGTGAACGTCATAGCAACTATTATACGCCTATGATGATGGGCTTTATGTTCTCCCCTTATCATTCTCGTGGTTATTATCCGCTGTATTCTTCCAGTTACAGGCATTCCCCTTATTATGGACGCTGGGGCACGTTGGATGGTGATTATTACCCAAGGAGCACGACGTCTACCTCTACTGGAAAAAGCAAATCTAGTCGTAAAGTGACGTTAACTAAAAAAACCATGTCCAGAGGTGGTTTTGGTTCTACCGTTTCGGCTAAATCTAGCTGGGGTGGCAGTTCTTCCCGTGGCGGTTGGGGCGGTTAAATGTTTCGTATTCCCTGTGATGAACGGCCAAATTGGCGCAAATTAGCCGATGAATACGGTTTTAAGTTTCATTCCATGTATGGTCAGGCCTACTGGGATGAAACGGCTTATTATCAGTTTTCATTACAGCAAATAGAAGAACAGTTAGAGGCACCCACCGAAGAAATTCACCAAATGTGTTTGCATGTGGTGGATAAAGTGGTTGCCGATAGCCAGCTTATGCAGAAGTTTAGAATTCCAGAACAGCATTGGGATTTTGTTAGACAATCCTGGTTAAATAAAGAACCCTGTCTCTATTCGCGTTTGGACTTTGCCTATAACGGTAAAGACCCTGCCAAACTCTATGAAAACAATGCCGATACACCTACAAGCTTGTATGAAACTGGTTTTTGGCAATGGCTGTGGTTGGAAGAAAAAGTGAATAGCGGCGCAGTACATCGCAGCGCCGATCAATTTAATTCTTTACAAGAAAAACTGGTGCAGCGATTTCAGGTCTTAGCCAAACAACACCCCGATGAGATATTACATCTCAGCTGCTGTAAAGATACCGAAGAAGACCGCGGAACGGTGCAGTATCTGCAAGATTGTGCCCATGAAGCAGGCATAGAAACCCAGTTTGTTTATATTGAAGATATAGGTGAAGGCATAGAGGGTGGCCTAACGGATAACGATAATCAAATTATCACGTGGATGTTTAAGTTATATCCCTGGGAGTTTATGCTGAATGAAGATTATAGCCGTCTACTAAATCAAGCCAATGTTTCATGGCTGGAGCCTGCCTGGAAGTCAATTATCTCTAACAAAGCTTTATTGCCGATGTTATGGAAATATTTTCCAGATCATCCCAATTTACTGCCTTCTTTTTTTGAAGAAGATCTTTCAAAATCTCAAATGTCTCACTATGTTAAAAAACCGATATTTGCCAGAGAAGGCTCCAATGTCAGTATTTATAAAGACCATCAGTTGACGTTAAGCTCTGAAGGGCCCTATGGCGATGAAGGTTTTATTTATCAGGCTTATGCGCCTTTACCCAAATATGGAGACAGCCACACCCTTATTGGTAGTTGGTTAATTGATGACAAGGCTGCAGGGATTTCCGTTAGAGAAGATAGCAGTTTGATAACCCAGGATTTATCCCGGTTTTTGCCGCATATCATTCTAAGCTAAAAAAGTGTAAAAGAGCCAAGCAGGGAAGATGCATGTATGGATACTGAGCTAAAAAAATTACGAAAAGAAATAAGCCTGCTTGAAAGCGACTTTAGTATCCGAGTTAAATTTATAGAGCAGCGAATCTCTGTCTTGGAGAATCAGCAGCTATGGCAAGATCAAAATTCAAATGCTGATGTTCAGGCCAGTGAAAAGTCATTAGAGCTTAAGCTTGATGAGGGCCTTCTAGATAGGGATGTTTTACACGAAGAAATTCGTGATAAAGCATTTATACCACCTGATATTATTCATGAAAA
>JABSRQ010000071.1 GCA_013215055.1 Pseudomonadales bacterium
GAGCCTATGGCGTGGATTAATGATGACGAAATCCTGCCTTGCGTAAGCATTCCCACCAGCGATTTAACATTGAAGCTGAGCGGCTAATTTAATCACAGAAACCCAGCTACAGACGGTTGCTGCGATGAGTATAAGGGGTATTACCCCCAATTTTCTCAAACTTTGAAGTACAAAATGTCGATGTTGTTTAGTGATACGACAGAATTCAGCAAAGTAGGCTGAAAAGCAGACGGGATAACATCAGCGATCAAAGCCAAATGCGTTATTATCTTATCGACACCTAACGAATCTTTTATACTGGCAATGATTCTTACCCTGGCTCCGCACTCACTACACACCTCTAACAAATCCTACAGCCCAACCTTGATTATAAGCTATCGGCTTTCTCGTAAAGGGTTTTCAATGAATGCAAGAACCCCATACCGTCTAGCTGCCAAGACTTATTTCACATTGAATATCACTGCTAATATTGAATGACAGATGAGAATCCGCTTTAAGCTGATACTGTTGAAAAAATCATTTGAAATATAATAGCCTCGTT
Organism: Pseudomonadales bacterium; assembly: GCA_013215055.1. Classification (GTDB taxonomy): domain Bacteria; phylum Pseudomonadota; class Gammaproteobacteria; order Pseudomonadales; family DT-91; genus CAKMZU01. Next base: position 542 of record JABSRQ010000071.1, read on the forward strand.
TATCCCTGAGGCCATCTCAATGACAGGGCAAATAATCAATTATCCAACGGCTTCTTATCCAGCACAAAGCCTGTATTTTCCATAGCCGATTTTTCTTTTTCTCGATTGGGGAATACACAAACCAATAAAGCCGGCGCTACCAACAAGTCTACTAACAAGGCCAATAAAGTAATCAAACCCAGACTCACACCAAACTTAAAGAATGGCTCCAAGGAAGACAATAAATTACCAAAACAGGCGGCACTGAATATCATCGTGGTCATAAATAACGCCGGACCACAGCCACGTACAGAGCGCATACTGGCATCTACCGCATCACCTGACTTATTATAATATTGTTTAAAGTGATAAAGAAAATGCAGCGTATCATCTACCACCAAACCCAAGGCGATAGCCCCGATGCTGATGGTATTTTGATCCAGGGGCCAATCCCACCACACCATTAAATTTAATACCAATACGATGGGCAATAAGTTTGGCATCATACTGATCAAGCCAATCTTTAAATTACCTATCATCATCGCCATCATCACACTGATAACAATCAAGGCGATGGCATAACTTTTCATCATCGAGGTTAGCGCTCTGGGTATAGATTCCGCCATCAGCGCCGTGGCGCCACTGATCATCGCCTGATCTTTGCCAAAAATCTCATCCAATTTCTGTTGCATCTGCATCATCATTTTCTCGTAAACCACACCATCGGCATATGGCATTTTCACCGAGAGACGTGCATAACGAAAGTTCTGATCCACCACCTTGAGTAAATCATCCCGTTCCGACATTTCAAATAACAACAATTCCTGCGCAATCAAGGCACGGTTATCCGCCAGCGCATAAAAAGCCTCATCATTATTATTCAGCGATTTATGTGTCTCCTTAAGGATATTCAACACCGAATAAGCTTCGGCCAAGGCTACGCCATTGATAGTCGTATTTGAAAAAGCATCCTGGGCCTGCTGTAGTTTTTGTAAAAACGCAGGCGCATAAACCCCTTCATCCCCACCACTATCAATCACAACCTCAAGATTTCCGGCCCCGTTATATTGCTCGTCAATCTTAAATAGATCTTGTTTGGTCACCTCGGAATCCGGAAAGGTCGTCATAATATCATCGGAGAAAGGCAAGGAACTGGCGTTATAGATGCCTGCTACTAATAACAAAACCGCCGTGGCTGAAATAGCCTTGGGGTTGCTGGTGGAAAATGCCACCAGAGCCTCATTAATGCGCTGCACAAACCCTAAGGTGCGTGTATTGCCCACCACCGCCTTGATAGGCACAAGCGCAATCAAAGCAGGCAGTAAAATAACGCTATACACCAATGCAAAAAAGACTGCGATAGCCGTGTACAAACCCAAGTTAGAGATAGAAGCCAAATCCGCCACCGCAAACGATAAAAATCCGGCAATGGTCGTCAGGCTGGTGAGCAATACCGCCGGCGCAGAGTATTGAATGGCATCAATAATGGCCTGGCGTTTATCCCCACTGGCCGAATAGTTTTTATAAAATGCAGACAGAATATGCACCGAATCGGCAACACCTATGGCAATCAAGATAGGAGGCATGGTGCCAAAGGTCAGTGTCCACGGCACATTATTTAAAGCCATAAAACCTACGGCAGTGATTAATGATCCATTGATAACCAGCAGCGGCATCAACACACCCGACACTCTGCGGAAAAACACAATCAGAAACAAAATCGTAATAGATAACGCGATGGCGCCCGTGGTATTGGTATCATTAAAAACCAAACGTGTCAGGGTTTCTTCCACCACGGCATTACCGGTTACACTAATATTTTCAGCCTCAGGCATGGCGGCTATCAACTGCCTGATGGCGACAATCGCTTCGGCACTTTGCGCCTGCACTAACGGTGTAAACGCCAGGCCTTCATCGCTGCTCTGCCCGTCTTGTTTGGCCCAGGCATCCAGCTCAACCACGATGGCCACATAGTCACCGTCGCTGCTGATCAGACGTTCTTGATAATTGGGGTTAGTCATCAAAAACGTTTTTAATGAGTCGTCAGGCCAACGTTGCTGAAGAATCTGTTCTAGCTGCTGCGGCTGTTCACCCTCTAACTCCGACCAGCCCTCCATCACTTGCTCAATAATCAGCTCACCGTCATCACCATAATTTAAACGCGCATTCATCAAGGAGCTCACCTCATGTACATAAGGCACGTCTTGTTCTATAGACCGATGTAAACTCTGCACCTGCTGTAATAACGCTACGTCAAGCTGCCCATGGGTAGGCATGCTGATCAGTATCAAATCATCACGGCCAAAAAGCTGACGCAGTTCTGCGTAGTTTTTCCGTATGGGATCACTTTCATGCAAACGCCCTTCGGCCGACACATCCATTTTTAACTGGCCAAGAGCAGCCATCATTGCCGCGAGAAATACCATAAAGGCAAGCAAGACCCACTTGCCTTGGTCATAACTGAAGGTGGCACTGTGCGCAAAAAAAGTTGAAAGGCTGCGTTTATGCTCTTGTGGTTTATGCATAGTCTCTGTCTATTCCTTTATGAATGGCAGAGTCAGGGTAAAAGCTAAGACATGTTTTAAGAAGTCCCTTTTATCAGCAACCTTTATGCAATAATGCATAAACAGATAGCCCTGCTTGGGAATATTACGCTTATATGATGATTAACAAGCCCATATATGCATAATAGAGAATATGAACTGGGATAATATTCGTGTTTTTATCAGCGTTAACCGCCTGGGTAGCATAGCCAAGGCGGCCGACTTACTTGCCATCAATCACAGCACCGTTTTGCGGCGCCTGATTCAGCTGGAAGATGAACTCAACGTAAAACTCTTCAGCCGCTCAACCGCAGGTTATGAGATCACACCAGCCGGTGAGGAGTTATTGGTACCGGCGCTAGCGATGGAAACCCAAGCCTTGGCCTTGCAGCGCCAAGCTGCCAGCAGCCGCGCCGAGACATCCGGAAAACTCGATATAGCCTTGCCACCGGCAGAGGCGCTGGAGATCATGCCCTTGTTAGCGCAGTTTCGTCTTGCTAACCCCCATATCGAATTAAACCTGAATGCACAAATAGCTCACTCCGATCTCAACAAGCTAGAAGCCGAAGTCTCCATTCGTTTTACTAATAATCCACCTGAGGACTATATCGGTTTTCAGTTGTTATCACTGTCATTCAAGGTGTATACAACCCAGGCCTATCTAGAACAACACGGGCCAATAAAACGCCTGGAAGATATTCAACACTGGGTCATTATCAATGTTGCGCCCGATGATGGCGATTTTGAACGTGGTGTTAAAACGCTAAACCCCAACTGCCAAATAACCATGCGCTGCAACGGCACCAAATTAGCAGCAGAGGCAGTCTCAGCCAATATGGGCGTCTCTTATTTACCCGAACATATTGCGAGCCGATTCGACAACATTATCGAACTGCCGATTGATACATTTTCCTCTACCATCGGCATCTGGATTTTGACCCATAAAGACCTGCGTTTTCAGCCACGAGTAAAAAGCTTTATTGAATTTATGCGAGAGAAGATGCCTTTGCATTATCCGCAATATGCTTTACATGAAAAATAAACGGCATAGAAGCCACTCAATTTAGACTAGAGCCTTGGAACGTTACCCTGATAATCAAGCACCACTAACGATGCTGCCAGCTCAGAGTGAGGCCAAAGCTACGTGGTGCACCATAAGACACCAGCACCGAATCAAGCACATCGGTGATAGCTTTTTCATAAGACACATCACTAAGGTTTTTTCCCCACAGCCACAGGCTCCAGTGCCGGTCTTGGCTACTAAACTGTATGTGGCTATTGATCAAACCAAAACCCTGTATTTCGGTTCTGTCATTATTATTGTTATCCATAAAATAATCGCCGGTATAATGATAAGCAATATTCCAAAAGCCATGCATATTAGCCCCAGCCAAGAACTGCCAATCACTACGCAGCGATAAACTATGCTCAGGCGTTCTGCGCAATTGATTACCCTTTAGATTGGTGGAACTAGGCAATGAACAATCACAGCCTGGATCATAACTGAGATTGGTTTCTATCAAATCATCATTAATTTTTGAATACATATAGCTGTAATTGAAGGCGATATTCAAGTCTTGAAAGAAGGTCTTCTGGGCACTGATATCCACCCCGGTAACGATTGCTTCACTGGCATTGGCAATAACATTGTCGGGGCTGAGGTTTTCATCAAACACTTGAAATTGCTGGGTCTGTAATTGATCGTATAAGGTATAAAACAGGGTGAGGGTATTATAGGATGAACCCTTGTCTGACTGATGATGCCAGCCCCATTCCATATTATGCGCCAGCTCCTCATCATAGCTAACCAGCGCTTCTGGTGGGCTGGTAATGCCCTCATCATTCCAGCCGCCACTACGGAACCCTTGCGCATAACTCCAATACATATCCATGTTCTTGCTGCCCTGCCACTGCAAGATCAAGCTCGGCGTTAATGCCTGCCAATCATCTTTATCGGCGGCAAAAAACTGATCGGTTACATTGCCTTTTTCATCCACTAACGGCGCACCCAAAGGGTCACCTTCAACCGCACGTTGGGTGGTAAAAGACTTTTTATCGACATTTATTTGCAGCCCCACTTCACTGCGCCATTGTGGGTTAATTTGATAGATAACTTCCCCGCCCAAACTCATCGTATGGTTATCCGATTCACTGCGGCTCAGCTCCATACCCTGGCTATAAAACTGGCCAAAAAAATATTCTGGGCTTTCTTCACGTTCTACATTTTCCAACATAATCAATGCTGTTATGCGATAGGCCAAGGCCGCCTCTTGATCACTGCTGAGGATAAACTCCTGCGAGAACATGGAATAAGATTCTTGCTTGATATTAATAAAATAATCGTCGTTAAACTGAGAAGGGTCGTAATCAGGGTGGGTAAAGTCTATACGGCCACTGCGGTGATCCAGGGGAATACGAGTGAAATCGATATAGCTGCCGGCATCGTTATTGCGGTGATAAAAATCACCTTGGCGGTAACTGCTGGTTGCAGACAACTGCCACTGCTGCCACTGTTTATCAATTTGAATATAGCCGCCTTCCATATCCGCCTCGCTAATACCGGAGAGGTTATTGGGCCAGATCTCGCTTCTGCATTTTTAAAGGGCTGGTTGTTAGCCGATGGCATTTTCATATCCACCCAATGTCCATGATTCTTTTGTCGGCTTAACTCAGCCAAGGTTAAAACCCTGAGTTGATTCTCTCCCTGCCATTGCCACTGCAGCCGTATACTTTACTGATCTACATCATCCATGTTTTGTTGTGTATAAGTATTGCTGGAATACCCATCATTGCTGCGAGAGAAAAACGATAACCTGGCCTGGCTGTTTTCTGACACCGCGCCATTCGCCATGCCCTGAATCAGCAGTTCATCAAAACTTGCACGGCTGATCGAAAATTCAGATACGCTTTGCTTAACCGGCTTATCAGTCACAATATTAATCACGCCACCACTCACATTCTTGCCATAAAGTGAGCCCTGTGGACCTTTAAGCATTTCAATATGAGAGACATCAAACAGTGGAAAGCTATAGCCGCTATTTCGAGGAAGATAATGATTATCCTGATAAAAACCTATCGCCGCATTGGAGGTAGAACTTTCAATATCGCTGCCAGCCCCCCGTATAAAGAGATTCGCCTCTAAAATGTTATCCGGATTATCCACCGCAGCCGGGCTTTACTCAGTCCTTATGCCATTGATATTAAGAGCTATTCCTTCCCCTACTCTAAGCTGAAATGGCGAATACTTAAGGTATAACAGACCAATTTCAGTCTCTATCTGCTACCGAAAAACTTAAGAATACCAGCTGTGCAATCAGCAGCTTTAACACGTTAATACTGTCTGCCCTGCATTTGTGTTTGTCTTTAGTCATTAAAACCGCCGATATTCATACCGGCTTCTGGCCTGAATTTTCTATTTGTATTATCCACATAAACAAAACTCTGAGAAACCGTTCTAAAGCCGCTATTTTTTCGAATAACAAAATGCAGATGCGGCCCGGTTGAATAGCCCGTGGTGCCAGAACGCGCAATTTTATCACCGGCTACCACCTTGTCACCCGGTTCTACCATGGCTGAACCCAGCAGAATATGCGCATAAGTGGCATAGGTACCATCGTCATGTAATATTTCTACCACATTGGCCTTATCGATGAAATACTGTTTGGCTGCGCCAAGATGAAAATTATCGGTGACATGAATGACGGTGCCACCTCTAGCGGCGATAATATAAGTACCGATATCCATGCCAATATCTACGGCATATTTATTAGGGCGCTTAGAATGAGAAAAGCGACCGTTGAAAGACTGGGTTATTTTAAACAACTTTCTGGAACTGACCGGGAATTTATATGCTTGTTTTTCATGCCGGGCTTTGGGGTCACCCATTACCCAGTAGTATCGATACTCAGGCACTTCGCGTAGCCCCGATAGCAATGTTTTTACCGAGTTGGCGTCAATCACCAGATGCTTAATCCCACCGGCAAACATCGATGATTTCACTTTAATTTCAATAGGTGCATAAAAAGGGTTTTCTACAACCAACTTATATTTATCACCATCGGCCTTAACAACAACTTTAGGTACCGCTTTTCTCTTGGCTTTTTTATAGTGAAGGGTTTCTACGGATGAAGTTTTCTGCTTTGAATTTGGCGCCTTATCACTAAATTTCCAATTGCCATTTTCATCCTTGTATTTATAGATGCCAGCGCTGCAATGCAGGCTGGTAAGCGCCAAAAAGAGAGTGATAAAAACAATAAAGCCTCTCATATCAGATATGTCACTATACTAGCTTGGGCATATTGCATGAATTAACAGTTCTTCTTAATCAGCTTTCTGTAGCTTTTAATCTCGGCTTTATGGTCTTTATTAGCGAGAAACTCCCTGTCGCCGTTATTGTCTATAACGTAAACCGGTACACCTTTTTGCAGTATGCCCATTTGCTTTTTAGCTTCATAACACAATTCTTTTCTAGCGTTGGCTCGGCTCTGCTTCAGCGCTTTTTTTCTTGACGCGGCGATTTTATCCCTGAATTTTTGCTGCTGATATTGATTATTTTTTTGTTTGTTATAACGCCGAGACTCCTGCAGCTGCAGATCTGTTTTAGGCTGCGGGTTATCATAGTTTTTAACTTCACTCTCAACGCTCACGGGCTTGGAATCGCTGAAATGCACTTTCCCGTTTTTGTCTTTCCAGCGATAGACCTCGGCCTGACAGACATTAATCAATAATATGAGAACTAAGAAACGTAACATGTGGCTAATCCTTTGCCAAAAAGAGAATAATTGAGATTAAGCATATTTCTAATATGCTATAGATACCGAATTAAAACATGTTTTTTAAAATAAGGAAAATAGAACTCACAGGGGGGGGGGGGTGATTACCCCCCCCTAAGGGCAGCGCTTAGATCTCTACAGCCTTTAGTCTGTTTTCGTCATTAGCTTTTTCCTGTTCATCATCTGAACCTGGAAAATATTGGAAGGTATCTGTCCACTCACAAAACGCTTTAATGGCTTTATCGGTATCGTGTGGATAATAGTCATGTTCAATAGGCTTGCGATTATTCCATACTGGCGCATCTTCCCGAGTCGCATTCCAGGAAAAAAATGCGCTGATGAGATCCTGAATCCGGGTGACTGGGTTGAAGGTACGTTTACCCATACCAATTTGTGTGAGCTTACAGTGTTTACCATCAATAACGGTAAGGAAGTTGCCTAGGTGAGCAACATTACTGCCGGTTTTTGATATAAGATAATCATTCAAAGGGCCTTCATAATAAGCCGTGACTTCAGCAACATTGCCTTTTGCAAGCGTTGAAAGCGGCTTCTGTACCTCCGTAGCCATTTTACAGGTTGCCTTGTGGCCTTCTGCTTCAAAATCACCTTCCTGTGTCACCTTACCAAACATAGCGTGGGTAAACTCGAAGTGTCTAGGGTCTACGCCGTTATTCTGAGGAACAGCGGGATGGTGAAGTTCCAGGTTACGTGCATGACGCCACAAAATATCGGGGAATTCTTCTTCGTTCATGAACTGTGGATGTTCCCACTGCGGTTCTGCGCCGGGCTCATCAAACCAGGCAAACACCAAGCCACGGTTTTCAGCGACTGTATATGAACGTATCGATTTGAATTTGGCATTCCTGCAAGCGCCGTCGCCTTCAAACATACGGCCATGCATGGGGCATTGAATATTCTCGCCCATCACCTTGCCGGTTTCCATGTTTGTACCAAAATGAGAACAGTAAGGCTCAATCATATTAAGTTTGCCTGATTCGGAACGAAACAGCAGGCAATCTTCATTCATATATTTTCGTGTTTTTATTTTCCCTTTGGGGAAGGCGCTGGAAAAACCAAGAAACATCCAGCCGCGAAAATATTTTTTTTCAGCTTCTAAAAATTTATTTGCCATATTATTTTACTTCTTTTTTAAAGCCAACATTTGTGATAAAAATCAAAACCCGCTGTAACTCTCATCCCTTTTAGACAGTCGGATATTATAGTGAATACTGTTTCTAAACATAATCAGGTTATGGGCATATTAACGAACAAGCCGAAAAGTTGCTAATAATGAGGGATATTAAGAGTAGAAAGCCAAAAAAAGCGCTCAAATTCTATGTTTGAAGCCATTTTAGACATCGGCCATCAGAGGAATACAACTTACTAGGTGGCATAAAAACAGCTATCCCCTGCTGAATGCATATCCCTATCCGCCGCTGAGCAATTGGCTAATACCGTACGTATCTCTCCGGTACCCGTCTGCTCTGGCAGCTTAAACAGAACATTCAAAAGGCGAATAAAACCAGGGTAAACTCGCGCAGGATGAGGGCTTTCAATGAATTAATTAAGCTCTGCAAGTCTTTCAGCATCAGAGCTTTTTATAACCCTATGTAAAGGCATGCGATTATTGTTTGTGATAGGCAGGAGAATAATAAACCGTGGATAGCTGGCCTTGTGTGTAAGGACCAAAGTATAACTCCATCTCGGTTTTTCTATAAACCGCCTCCATAACCCTTTCAAGCTCAGGCGCTACGCCATCGGTTTTATTGTCGAAGCTTGCTCTATGTGCAGCACTGCCATCACTGCTCACAACATCATCACCGTAGCTGATTGTGCCATAGGTATATAGGCTGCTTTCAATACTGCCGGCACAACTGTTATCCGCTTCTGAATAGTAATTAATCGTATTGGTATAGCTATCGGTTGAATAACTCAGGTTTTCTACAACGTAGGTATTCACAGAAACAGACAGGTAACAGTCACTGATATAATTGCCGGTAAATATTTTTTCATCCGTTTCGGTGGACGTATCAGTTGCGGTGGAAGTATCAGAAGTTGACTCACCACAGGCTGAGAGGAGTAACAAACAAACCCCAACTGGAAATAACACTTTCATAATGTTTCTCATTTATGATTATGATTTATAGAAAATAATTAAAAAGCGCTAGCACCTTAACATCAACGTAAAATGGAAGGTTATCAAAAAATTTAAATATTGAGACCTGTGCATGACTTTGGAAGTTGTTCTGGTTGATGCCTGCCATCTGTGCCAGCTCTATGAGTTTTAAACTAATGGTTAGATAGTGCTCCAATTCAGACTGATTCAAAGCATAAATATTCAACATCCAGGATATAGTTAAACACCACGTTTTTTGTTAAATAATTAAATCTGAAATACAAATTCCAAAGATGTAGATAAGTCGTGTAAGAGACGGCTATTGATACTAACAAGCCTGATTGATCATCTAGAAGCTACAAAGTCTCAGTTCCAAAATAATCATGCCACTGTCAACGTTGGCCTTTACTTTACGACCACCTTGGCGCCAATGATCTTAAACGCAGGAGCACCACGTACCAAATTATCCTTAGTAAAAACGGTATGACAACCGGGGCAGGTGCTGGGTTCACAGGTAAAATTTTTGCTAACGCGCTCTTTAAAATACTTCACCAGTGCACCTTCACCCTTTTTACGGTATTGAAACAGCGGGGGTTTGCATTTATCACAAAAGAGTTCGACAGTTTTAACGAGGCCATTTTTGTTTGATTCCCCATAGTTAAGTCGTTTAAATGATATTGATATCTTCTCATTTTTTACTGTATTGCAAAGCGTATAAGAGGGATTCACGGCACCGATCAACTACAGGCCGATGGAGCATGAACTGAACGGCAGGAAAGAACTTATGCTTTTTTACTGCGAGTTTAGATGGGTAATTCAAGCTTAATCTGACAATATTCCACTTAGAATGCAATCAGTTCGTACAGCAGGAAAGTGTCATAACCAGTCTTATTGCCCATTTGATAAAACTCATTTTTCTCTCAAAAGCAGCTGTTTAATAATTGAACATTTAATGGGTGCTTAACTTTTTTCCATTAAAACTATATTCTTCATTACACCGAATGATTCGATATATATTTGTATACACCGAATCATTCCGTTGAAAAACACTGTTAGGCGTTAAAGGAAGGTGTGCGTGAATTCAACAATTTCAGTTTTTTCCGTTCAAGAATTCATTCAAAAAATCATTGAATTTCCTAACTTTAAATATGCTCGAGGCGAATCAAGAGAATATGATAAGCCATTCTTACCTGGAATCTGGAGAGAAGAGCCAAGCACTGTTGATAGAACACCGATAACATCAACGAGTAAATATACTATTGGCGAGTTGTCAATTCTTAAGGGGTTTCAAAAGAAAGTCATTTCAGGTGAGATCAAGGATCCATATTTTTCTTCTTTCATCGGCGATATAAACAAAGATATAGACGTGAACAGTGAGTCATTATGGCACTGGACGTCTTTTGCACAGCATTATGGCGAAAAAACACGCCTTGTGGACATTACATCCGACTCTTTAACCGCTCTTTATTTTGCATCTCGTCAAGACGATGATCAGCCAGGCTTTGTTCACATTTTCATGAATAACTTCAATTCTGCAAATAGAAATAATCTTAACTTGGTTGAATTTGGCGACACCTTCTTTGATTTGATGGCAATTAATGAATATATAGATGACAAACATCCAGTAAAGCCACACGATAATACCACTGCAGTTATTTCACCAAGCTTCCCTAATAGAAGAGTAGAAACTCAAAAAGGGTTGTTTTGTTTTACTCGTGAGATAGATATACAGGCATACTGGGGTGGACAACTAACCTTTGAAATAATAAATAAAGATACTATACGAAGTGATCTGGAAAAACTTGGATATACAGATGACACTGTTTTTCCTGAGGAATATAGCTGCGCCTAACAAGCAGCTGCAATCTGATTCCGCAATCTGTCACTTTTTGTGCAAAAAACGCACAAAAATCGCCAGCTTGCTACGCAGTTGAGCTGGCCGTTAACTTTCCGAGAGAATATGAATGATAGATGGTAAGTGCCTTTGCGGCGAGATTACATATATTCTCAAAAGTGAATTACTGTATTTATACAATTGTCACTGTAAAGAGTGTCGTGCATTTAGCGGATCATCAATGGCAACAAATGCTACGATTTCCGCAGCTGATTTCGAAATATATGATGACAATGATAATTTGAAAACATTTATGGTGGCCGGTGGTAAGCGCCATTTTTGTGGTAATTGTGGTTCTCCTATTTATAGCTATCCAAATGGATCAGAAGAGTTTCCTTCATTACATATTGGGACCATTTCTAATCCCCCAGAGAAGGTTTTAGATGCAAACTCATGGATTTCAGAGAAGTGTCCGTGGGTAAAAATCAGCGATTCAGTTACATCATATGAAAAACAGATTGAGTAAGTTAATCAGGCCAAAAGTTAACAAGAACCAGCAATATGACTCCGCAATCTGGCACGTCTTTTTGCGCAGAAAAAAGCGTGACAGGTTGCTACGCAGTTGTGGTTGGCGTTATGCACAAGGGAGTGCGAAGTGAGCGAAGAAAGTGCATTTAATTGGATAATTGATGTTTTCGAATCAAATGATATTCCTTATATAATTTGCGGAGGTTTAGCTGCTATTGCTTATGGTGCAATAAGAGAGCTAAATGACATTGATATTTACGTCCCTAAAAGTTGTTATCAGAATGTCTGTAAGTTCGGTGAAGAGTACATTACTTTTGGCCCTGAAAGATATGATGATAATTTTTGGTCTGTAGATTACGTGCAGTTCGTCTTTGAGAGTCAAAAGATAGAAGTCGGAAGTGATGATAATATTAAAATATTTAACTCTAAGAAAAAAATATGGGAAAGAGAAGTATTAGATTTTTCTATATATTCAGTAATAGAGTTATTTGATCGTCAGGTCAGAGTCATGCGGAAAAATGACTTAATAGATTATAAAAATAAACTTGATCGTACGGTAGATCAAGCCGATATCAAGCAAATTAGCAATGCATAACCAGAGAATTAAGTGCGTATACATATAACAGGGAATGCTGGTAGTGGAAAAACTACTATGGCAAAAGAGATAGGTCTCTTGCTTGGCGCAGATGTGTACGGGTTAGATAAAATTGTATGGCAAGAAGGATGGGCTACAAGGCCATCTAAAGAAAGAAGAAGACTCGAAGAGGAGCTATGCCAAAATTCAACCTGGGTTATCGAAGGTGTGTCTTCAGTAGTTCGTGAATCTGCGGATGTTATAGTCTTTTTAGATTTTTCAAGAAGTGAATGCTATTGGCGTTGCTTGCAAAGAAGCTGGCGCTACTTATTTAAATCTCGTCCAGAACTGCCAGCTCATTGTCCAGAAATTAAAATTTTACCTAAATTGGTAAAGATAATTTGGCAATTTCCAAGTCAAGCAAGACCGAGAATTATTAGTGGTCACGACAATAAAAATCAAACCTTTGTTTCATTAAGTAGCAACAAAGACATCGAGTCATATTTGGAAGAATTAAGGCATAACCAGCGCCTGCAATCTGACCTCCGGCCACTGTCACCTTTTGTGCAAAAAACGCACAAAAGGCGCCAGTAGCCTCCGGCAGTTGAGGCGGCGTTAATGGCTGCTTTAGAGAGAAAATGGAGTTCGACTAAATTGCTCAATGCCCGGTTATGACACACAGCAGCTTTACATAAAACGCAATGTTCCTTTAATAAGGTACGCCTCCAGCATTAAAGCCTTTAAACACCCAATATAACTAGGAACGTTTCAGCCAGCCTTTATTAGATGTAATCTAATTGAATGGAAACCTCTGGAAAAAGCAAAGGCTAAAGCGTTAAGGCCTGCCTCTATAAAGCTTTTATATTGTACGTCATCATCAGAAATGTAAGACCTAGCCCGTCATCCATACATCCATATATTCTGGATGTCAGCTGTTCGACCTACGGCTTTAACGGGCTGATACGATCATCACTATCAAGCTGAATAAGGCTTACTTTTTAGAGCGTTAAAATACCATATTGATTGAGGCAAATACGCCACGCCTAGGCATAGGTGTTTCTTTTAAGGCATTTTTAGGCTGCTTATATTCTTCATCAAACAGATTTTTAATTTGTAACTGTACATCCAGTTGCCGGCTCACTTCAAAAAACACATTAACATCAACAACCGTATGTCCCTCAGCGTGTGGTAGATCACTATCACCGCTGCGATAGCCTTCAACCCAACGCACAATAAAATTGCTACTCATATTGATGGGCGTTCTACTGATCACATTAAGGCCAAAATTGGCTTTATGCACAGGCACATCAAACTGCTCATTATCACTGGCATCTTCAGCCAATGCATAGCTTGCATTAAACCATGGCTGTAATGATTCCATCCAAGCTAGACGCAGATCATATTCCCAGCCTTGCGCAGACACATGCTCGGTCGCATTAATAAAGAAGTTAACATTATTAACCGTGACACCGTCCAAAGAGTGCTGGGTTTTATTACTAAATAACACCAGGTTAGTAACGATATGGCGACTGGAATAACCCAACCCCAGCTCCAAACTTATAAACGTTTCTGCTTCCAGGTTATTCGGTATACCCACTGCACCTGAACTCAACAACGCTTCTTTATTGAGTTCAAGTTCTTTAATGCCCGGAGCACGTAATGCCGTCGCATATTGCGCTTTAATAAACCAGTTTTGCGCAAAATTTTGTATCAGCGCCACCCTGGGCGAAAACTGACTATAGGAGTTGTCACCCGCATCGCCATTGTCCTGTCGCCCTCCCAGCGTCAACTGCAAGCCATCCAGCACCGGTAAAGCAAGCTGATATTGGGCATATAGGGAATAAGTGCGATAAATGTCACTGTCGTCAAAATCATTGGCTGCAAAGGGGCCGTTTGCCGGATCTGCAGTGATCAAAATACCGTAGCCATCTCCCGCACCTTTTTCTTGTCGGTAATCGATATCAATACCTGCAATCAATTTTTGCTGTGAATCTATAGACCAATAAATTTCCGTCAGTGCCCCAACATTGTGTACTTGACTGTTATAGCCTGCAAAAAGATTACCGCTACCATCAAAGTTATCAAAGCCGGCTTTATCAAAGGGCGCATACCAACCCTTTTCTTGTGAGTAATTAAACTTAAGCCAACTATGGATTTCAATAACATCAGATAACGCACGCCTAAATTGCAGATAAGGCACCCAAGTGATCCAAGATAATTCATTTAATACGGAGGTAAAATTGCCATTCAAAAAACCTTCACCCAAGCCCGTTTCACGGCTTAGATAAATAGAGCCAAACGTTAGCCCTGCCAATGTGCCCTCTTGTATTTGGTGGCGCAAGTTTAAAAACAGGCTGCGCTGATCATCCTCAAAACGGTTATTTTCATCATCCTCAATACCAATGAATTCCCGCGAAGCCTGCTTACTGTAATAGCCTATACTCAGATGGGATTTTCCAGCCTCGTTGTCAACCAATGCCGTACTCATCAATCGCCTTGTGTTATCCAGCGAACCCACGCTAAACAAACTGTTGATTGAGGACTCCCCCTCATCAGGCACTTGAGATTCAATGCTCATCACCCCATAAAAGGCACCAATTCCGTATAAAGAGCTTGCAGGGCCACGCAGAAACTCAACCTTTTTTGCAAAAAAAAGCGGCAAATCCTCTTCAATTTGGGCCTTGTAAGCACGGGCATGATTAATCGGAATACCATCAACCAGTAACAAGTGTTTATTATTATTAAATGAACCTGATTTTTGCCCACGTGTCTCCAACACTTTTTCACCAAAAATACTGTAACTGCTGTAACCCGGCGTAATATTCGCCAGCTCCCATAAGGTGTAATAACCCAGTCGCTGAATATCGGTATCGTCATAACTACTGGTAAAACCAGGGCTTTGGCTGATGCTCTGTGGGGTTTTTGAAGCCAGTGACACTTCCATTTCAAGCAATTCTTTTAATGACAAGCTGTAAATACCTTCTGACGTCGGTGCCTGCTTGACCTGCTCCAGCATGCTCTCCAGTAATTGTTGTGAACTAATACCTTGTGAGCGGGCTTCATCTTCCAATATTTTGAAAAATTCCTGCCCCCCCTTCTCAGTTTCAGCATAACAAGGCATAGACAATGCCCCCCATACAGCAGTCAGCTGCAGCAGAACAAGATAAAAGCTTAGCGGTTTCACTGTGTATGGCAATCGATGACAGATCACCGAATAGGGATAAAAAAGCATAAATCGTGGTCAGTTTTTTAAAGATATGAACAGCCAGAACTTAAGTATAGGAAAGGATTCTTCCTTTGTAGTATCAAGCAAAAAACCTGCACTGAAAAATACAACGGCTATGCCAGCGGGTTAAACGGCACGGCTCTACCCATCAAGCATCAACAGGCGCATAAAAGAACGATAAGCCATGTTTGATACGAGCGAATGAAGAGCACGGCAAAGATTAAGCCTCAGGATGTCCAAAGATTGAAGTATGGCCGTAGAGAAAGCATAGCTCCGATTTCAAACTGAAATCGCGGTTATCTGCCTTATACGCCTCCAGTATTCAAGACTGTAAACTCAATATAACCAGGATAGGTTCAGCCAACCTTTATAAGATCTAATCAATTGAATTGAAATCGCTGGAAACAGCAAAGGCTAAAGACCTGTCTCTGTGAAGCTTTTGTATTGTACGTCATCATTTGAAATGTAAGACCTGCCCCATCATGCATAGTAAAAAACTGAAGGTATGGATGTGCTGAACACGCTTACAACGTAACAAGGTCTTCGAGAAAAATTCTCTACGAAATAAATAAGTTAATTTCATCCAGCGTTAAGTGACGCCACTGCCCTACCTCAATATCTAACTGAATTTGACCAATGCTTTCTCGATGCAAAGCATGCACACGATTACCCACCGCTCTGAACATACGCTTAACTTGTTGGAACTTGCCCTGAGTTAGGGTGAGTAATACTTCATGATCACTGACAATCTCCAGCTTTGCAGGCAACGTCAGTGTCTCTTGCCCACGCAATAAGACACCTTGCTCGAATTGTAGCGCGACGTCTTCTGCAATCGGGTCTCGCAAGGTCACGCGGTACACTTTTTCACACTCATTATCCGGCATAATAATATTATGCGACCATCGGCCATCATCGGTGACTAAAACCAATCCGGTGGTATCCGCATCTAAACGCCCTGCAACATGAAGGTCAAAGGCTTTTTCAACCCCTACGTGATGAAACAGAGAAGGATAAACCTCATCAATATTTGAACAAAGCGTATCGCGGGGTTTATGGACCATGATATAGCGCGAAGGCCTGGCAATAAGTATTTCGCCATCAAGGGTGACCTCATTATCGACATAAACCTGGGTGGCTCCATTTGTAAAAACCTTGCCATCCACACAGACTTTTTGTGCCTGAAGAAAGGTACTCGCTTCACTTCGGGTCAACTGCGTACTTTTACAAATAAACTTATCAATTCTCATACGCGGCATCATACACATAAATGTGCATATTAAAGATGCATTCCTGAAATCCAGCAAAAACAACGTGTCATGGGCAGACAGCCTGAATCCTGGGTGTTTCTTTGTTAGACTCAGAACCTAAGATGTTCATTGCCGGACTGAGCCTAAGTTAATGACTAAAACACCCCAACAAGAAACTAAACCCCAAGGCTCTCGCCGCGAGCTTAGAAAACAGGCATTCCGTGAAAAGATTATGCAAGCTGCCATCCAGCTGTTTGAAGAAGTTGGCTGTGATGAGACAACACTGGAAGACATCTGTAAAAAAGCCGGTGTATCGAGACCCACCTTTTACAGTTACTACCCCACCAAACAAGATTTAATACAGGCGATGGCAGAAAAGCTCTGGTTGAATGTGGCTGAAGAGCTGACGTCGGAATTTATGGGTGAAACTGAATCGCCACGGCTTTATGTTGTCTCCTTTATTGCACTGATACGTCGAGAGTTCAGTAAATACAATCAACTGGAGCGTGATTTGATACGTCACAGCATGAGTGCGGGCGCCAGTGAAAGTAGCAATATGAATATTCTGCATGGTTTAACCGAACTTTTTGCCGGGGTCTATCAACAAGGTTTTACCGCTGGTGACATCAGTGATCGATACCCTATAGACTTTCTGGCCGAAATGACCATGGCCAGTATAAGCACCGTGATGATGAACTGGGCCATCGATGAGCAATATCCTATCGATAAGCGCCTGGATCAGTTGGCTGATTATATCCCGCGATTGCTTGAACTCAATTAATCCCCGTAGAGCTAAACGCTACAAAAAAAATCCCTTTACACTTGTAAAGATTTTAAATTGTGTTAATTTGTAAGGTATAGGTTATTTTTCAACCAATGCCCTATGTAATTTGCATGATTATTATCAGCTATATTCAAGAACTGAAGGAAATAGGGTATGAAAATTCGAAATGTTGAAAACAAAGCTTTTCTTTGGACATTTGTTATGCGCTTATTTGCGCACAATATATTAAAAGATTCTCAGCACTTTCTGCCAAAAGCAAATTATGACGAACGCCATGGCAAGTTTCCACGCTATTTTTCCGGCTGGTATATGTTTGTAAATTCTAAAGGCCTTGCTGAGGGTGAGGTAATTCATAAAAAGTTAAACGGCATTGATCTTGTTGTGCACAGGAATAAAGAAGGCCTGCCTGTTATTCATTCAGATCGTTGCACACATATGGATGGCATGTTTAGCGGTGGTTTAGGCACCGTAGTGGATGGACAAATTGTTTGTGGTTATCACAAATACAAATTTGAAAATGGTGTGCCTCAAAGTGGCCCTAAAGATTTTAAAAACGATGTTAAAAACTGTATTCCTTGTTTTAAGGTTAAAGAAACCCATGGATTGGTGATGTTCTGGTTTGATGCTGAGAGTGAAAATGGCATAGGTGAGCCGCAATGGGAACTGGATTTACCCGATGTAAGCGATTTGCCCCGCCTTGCATTTGCACGCTCAATAACACCCACACATATGGCGCCATTACATGAAAATATTGTGGATGATCAGCATTTTGTATTATTGCATGAGGCGGATAGGTATAAATCGACACCAGAACCCTATTTTGAAAAACACCGATTTAAAACCGCTAATACCATGCGTATAAAACTTCCGCATAAAATAGGCCCGTTTCAATTTAATAAAAATCCTGATCTGGATATGGTCATGGATACAGAGTTTTTTGGCCTAGGCATTCACATCAATACGGTTAATATTCGAGGTTTTAAAGCCACGGTGATTCACACTACTACGCCTATTGAGGACGAGGTCACGGAGTGGAGTCTGAATGTATATATGCCTAAACGTAAATGGTTTGCGAAGCTCGATATTGTTTGGTTTATGAATAACATTGTCTACCCCTGGGGCATGATTGCGCAAACATACCGTCTGCATACACAAGATAGACGCGCCTTCTTTGAAAAAGGCAAATATGATTTTTATGAAGATTCACCCAAAGGCTTCGAGAAAGTGAATATGTTTAGGCGTTGGGTTCAAGAAGAATTGTTGGGTGAAAAGCGCCCTATGCGCAAAAATAGCGTGCCAACCACATATGTCTCTGAAGCGGATATAGAAAGAAACAGCAGCAAAAAAACTGAAACGGTTGCATAGCTTTCAGGCTAGGGTCAACCTACATGCCGATTATGCATGTAGGTATTGGCTTAATTTATATTAAGTACTTATGCGCTTAAAAACATGTTTTCGCTAGTCACGTGTGGCCGGTAACTCATAACATGAGTTGCCTAATGAGTTTTCACAGACTTCTGGCTTAAACATGCCTAATAAACCTTAGATTGACCGTTCTTCGCTATTATTTGACACACAGCAGCTTTACCTAAAACGCCATATTCCATTAATGGGGTTCCCCTCCAGTATTCAAGCTTTTAAACACCCAAGGTAACAGAATAGTTTCAACCAACCTTTATTGATGTCATCAATTGAATTGAAATCTCTGGAAAAAGAAAAGAGTAAAGACCTGCCTCTGTGAAGCTTTTGTATTGTACGTCATCATCAGAAATGTAAGACCTGCCCCCCACCATCTGATAATGATCGAATACAAGGTCCAGTTTGAGATGTAGTAGAGGCGTTTTTATGTTTGAATATAAAGCAAGACAAGCTCTCTAGCTTATAGAGAGGATAATACAGGGATTATTAGCATGGCTCGTAAAATATTAGCCGAAGAGAAGGTACACTCTAGCATCATCGATAAGCTGGGAGGTGAACCTGAAGGCCTGCAATGCATAGCCGAGGTCGAAGCCGCCCTGCAGCAGCATCAGGTTCTGGTGGTGGGTATGTCACAAAACCCTTTCCCCAAAAAAGCCTGTAAGCTGCTAAAAGAATTAGACATCCCGTTTAAATATCTGGAATACGGCAGCTACTTAGGAGATTGGCGTCGTCGAGGTGCCCTCAAGATGTGGAGTGGCTGGCAGACCTTCCCGATGATTTTCATCAACGGCCAGCTCATTGGCGGTTATAGCGACTTACAGGCCTTGCACAGTAACAAGAGCCTGGATCAAGCGTTACAAGCTTAACTCGCTTGCATCTCTCCGGGAAAAAGACCTAAATGGGTGCCCAGTTTTATTAGACCACTTCAGTTTATTTAGCTTATTTGAAGGCTTACTGCCAGTGGCTCTAATGGAGCAGATAAACACCTTTGTTATCTCACGCTGTTCACTCTTTCAGTGTCAAATGTAAGACCTGAATCACCTCTTAGTTAGGTGATTCAGGCCAGATTATTAATTGATGACGCTATGACATTCAATGCGCAGCCTAGGCTGCGTTTTCTTGAATGTTGTCGTTTTCATTTAGCCAAGCTTGCGCTTCGGCTTCCTGTTCAGGTAGAAAACCTTTGATATCTAGACCAGGAATCAACGCACCTTCCCAATCAGCGACTGTGTTCAGCCAGCGCTTATCAGAGACAACGGCCATACGATCAAAGCGTTTAAGTATTGAGAACAGTTCAGGCAGTTGTTTCAATTTGACGGCTATGGCTCCCAGTGATGGCATGGCTAAATCATCAATCTTGTAGAAGACTTTTCCGTTAACAATGCCGTCAGACTTTTTAATAAAATCTGTTAGCCCAATCTTCACGTCCTCGCGATCAAACTTTCCACTGACCTGAATATCTAGACGATTTTGACCATTATAAGTAACTTGAAACATAGTGTCCTCCACTGGGAACAAACTGAATTTTAGATTGGCGATGGCTATTCATAAATGCCTTTATCACGCCCATAATTAAGACTGTGTATATGCTGATAGGTTCAGTAATTTAAGTTGAAAATTAACGGGTGACTAAGCCACACTTGTTAGTGGAATCTGCGTTTTAGAATCTATAAACCGCTTATATCTTATCTTGTATCTTTTATACGTTTAAAAGCCTTGTTTGAGTACATGAAAACGCTTTAATCGTTAAACAACAAACCCCCACGTTATAAAACACAAACAACCTGCCCATTTACTAACTCTATTCAGGAAGTCAGCCGTTCAACTAACTGCTTTAACGGGTTGATCTCATCCGCCATATCCGCCATCTGAATCTATAACAGGCTGATACGATCATCACTATTCTGCATATCAGCAATACCCTGAACAGAGCTTAAGATTGAATTTCCTACAGGGCTAGCTGCCCCGTTACTCATTGACAGCCCCTCTATGGCTGTAATTTATTTCTGTAAAAGTCTATAAAAGCCCGCACTTTGGATGGCATCTGTTGGCGGCTGGAATACATCGCAAACATCTGCTCTACCTGCAGGTTTTTAATGCTGACATCGTAGTCAGGCAGTATCGGCACAAACGTTTCACTTTTTAATTGTGGCTGTATCAATAAATCCGGCAATAAACCTATGCCCACATCCTGATCAACCATATCGATTAACAGCTTTACCGAGTTGCTTCTAACAACCGTGTTCATGCTGATTTCATGCAGCTTAGTTTTGTGTTTGAAGTTCAGATGACTGTATTTATCATAGGCAACATAGGCATGATTATGTAAATCCGATAAGGTCTGAGGATGGCCCTTATCACGCAAATAAGCACTGCTGGCACATAGCACCAGAGACACGGGGGCAAACGGTACGGCGATATAGGAACTATCCGCGGCATGGCCTACACGAATGACCAGATCCAGCTGATCTTCAACCATATCCTGAATACTGTCGTTGCAACGAATATCTATTTTGATATCGGGATAGAGGCGCAGAAATTCGCCCAGATGCGGCGCTATCTTCGCCTCCGTCCACGTCATAGGCGCAGCCACCTTCAATAAGCCAGTAGGGCTATCGTTGAAACCACTGACGGCCTGATTAGCCTCTATCACAGAGCGCTGTATTGCTCTGGCCTTATCATAATACAGCAGGCCAGCCTCGGTCAGACTCAGACGCCGGGTGGTACGCTGCAATAACCTGACCCCCAGATGTTGCTCCAGCGCATTCACCTGCCTGGAAACCGAGGGCTGAGACAAGCCCAGGCGCCTGGCACTTTGAGAGAAACTGCCACAATCCACAACAGACACAAAAACCTGCATGTTAGCCAGCCAATTGCTTGTCTGCATAAACGCCCCCATTTATACGTAAAATGAATAAATCTTATACACATCTAACGTATTGTTAAAGCCTGCGTATTAAATAATAATTATCACAGCTTTCACTAACAACAAATTAAAGGCAGCGTTAACGCTGACAAGGGAATCAGATGGCATTTTCATTACAGGATAAAACGGTATTTATCACCGGTGCTAATCGCGGTATTGGGCAAGGTTTTGTCACCACATTATTAGAAGGTGGTGTTAAACGCATCTATGCCTGCGCCCGAAATCCTGATGATCTGGACAAACTTGTGGCCATGAATCCTCAGGTGATAGAGGCTATTCAACTGGATATCACCGACAGCCAACAAATCATCCAGACAACGGCCGGCATAGCGTCTCTCGATATTTTGATCAACAATGCAGGCATCGTTAACGGTGTATTAAGCAGCGATGAGAATGCCGCAGCCATCGCCAGAGCCGAGATGGAGGTTCATCTATTTGGCCCCATGCAACTCACCCAGGCACTGCTGCCGCTATTAAAAAATGCTGACCAGGCTGCCATCATCAATATCTCATCCATTGCCGGCATCAGTAACTTCCCCAGTATTGGTCCCTATTCGGTCAGCAAGGCTGCGATGCATTCCTATACTCAGGGCTTACGTGCGGATTTAAGCCAGACCGGCATCCGTGTTATCGGCGTCTATCCCGGCCCTCACGATACCCGCATGTCAGAAGATATGGAGATGGAAAAACCGGCGCCCGATAATGTCGCCATCAAGACGTTCGCAGGGCTTGAACAAGGTGAAGACAGTATCTTCCCGGATGATTTTTCATCGGGTATGTATGCCACGTTTTTAGAACACCCACAAAAGCTGGAGCAGTTATTTACCGAGATGACACAGACAGAAGAAGCTTAATCGGCTGAAACCTGTACGGGGCGGGCTCAGGTCTTGCATTTCACATGAGTGTCAATTGTAAGACCTGCCCCCCGCCATGTGACTCCCGCCCCGATATCAATCCACTTATTTAGAAACTGATATTATCAAACGTATAAAGGGGAGCTAATGTCTTGGATCATGGATTCTGAGCGCCATATTTCATTATGAAGATGTCAGTAATTTCATTAATAATATAATCTTTCGTTTCACCTTCTGGAGACGGATGATCAAAAATACGTGGCACTTGTGCAAATTGTTCTATTAGCCCAACAATAAACTCATGTGCAAATTTTTCATTGCAATTGACTATGTGGCCACACTCCATTCCTCCCTTAAGCCATGCTTTTAAACCTTCATCTCTGCTTTTTATTTCATCAATCAGCGGTGACATAAATTCGGGAGTATTAACATATTCAGCAATAGCAACACGTTTGAATTTAACCAGCTTCATCTGACTAACAGTGCTCCACAATATTAAAAGCATGTTCCTCAGTTGCTCTTTTAAAGGCTGTTTATTTGAATAAACCAAGGTTGCCTGGTCGTATAAATCGTTGATTATTTCTCTAAATACATATTCGAACAATGCCTGTTTACTTGGAAACTTTTTATAGACGGTTCGCTTGGTAACATGCGCTACTTCAGCAATCTTATTCATACTGGTTTGTTGGTAGCCATATTCAATAAACACTTGTTCAGCCGCGATAACAATATCCCTATGCTTTTGTTCTGATCTCGTCAGCACTTCATCAATCATCATGCTTTCTTCTTTTTTCATTTGCAGCTAGCAAGCCCCCATACTTTTAAATACGCAGCTTAGTGAGTGCTTTAATCAATAGTTTCAATGTTTTCGCTTCATCAGCGCAAATCATGCCTCCTACACTATAGCCTTTTTCGACGCATGTATACTCCTAGGTATACTTCACATTTCAAGTAGTATACCGTGAGGTATACTTTTAACGTAGTCGCTAGTGCATAGCAAAAACAGGAGCAGCTAATGCTTAACTCAACACCCCACAACAGCCAAGACACAGAGCATCATCAGCCGACTCATGGACTATTGTCCTGCCAGGGTAAGGTAGCGATAGTCACTGGCGGTAGCCGTGGTATTGGTGTCGCGATTGCCCAGCGACTGGCTGCCGCAGGAGCCCATATCGCCGTTATCGCCCGCAGCCTGGAATCCAAGCAAGCGCTAAACGGACTGCCAGGATCATTAAAAGAAACCGTAGAGAAAATAAACAGTGCTGGCGGCCATGCTATCGCTATCGTGGCAGACCTTTCTAACCCTGATGAAGACTACGACGCCATCGTCGCACAAATAACGCAACAATTAGGCGCACCCAGCATACTCATCAATAATGCCGCAGCAAATTTTTATCACCCGGTAGCGGAAATCTCTGATAAAAGATTTGACCTGATGATCAACGTGAATTTACGCGCACCTTTGAAATTAATTCAAGCTGTGCTTCCTGCCATGAAGAAAAAAGGTCAAGGCAGCATCGTCAACATATCATCAGCATCATCAAGGCTTCCCATAGTGGCACCAGATCAAGGCAGCACGGGCCCGATGCTTTATGCAGCCACTAAAGCTGCACTGGATCGAATGACGGCAGGCTTAGCACAAGAGTTATACAAAGACGGTATACACATTCACTCCCTTGCTCCTCAAAGCGGCGTACTGACACCCGCATCGCAGATGTACTACCCGGATTTACCTAAGGATCAATTTGAGCCGTTGGAGACGATGGCAGAAGCCGTACTGGCACTTTGTGAGTGTGATCCTGCCATAGCTTCGGGCCAAGTTACCCGCAGCCTCACATTACTTAAGCATCTCAACAGGCCGGTTTATTCTCTGGATGGAAGTATGGATCTTACTGGGTGGCAGCCATCTGACTTGCCTGCCCAACGCTTGATCGACCCGTTAACGCTCGCTTACTAGAGGTAAAATCATGGCCAGAACATCTATTGAATTACCAGAACGATTTCACTTTGTTACTGAACATAAGGTCACCATCACAGAGATAAATTACGGCATGCATCTCTCTGCTTATGAAGTATTACCAATTGCTTTAGAGGCTCAAATGCAATTTTTAGCTTCACTGGGCTACAACGGTTTGATAGAGATCGCCAATCATGCGTATATTATGGTGGACTGTGAAACACAGTTCTTATCCGAAACGGCTTATGGGGAAACGCTTTCTATTCAAGTGGCCGTAGCAAATTTTGGCAACAGTCATTTTGAATTTATCTTTTGCTTTATAAACCAGCGCACGCAGAAAGAATCATTTCGACTTAAGGCAGGCATGCTGTTTTACGACTATGAGAATAAAAAAGTTATGCATGTACCCATCGCATTTATAGATAAAATTAACGGCTTAGAAAATATATAATTATTCTTGGCCTCTCACACTGACTAAGACTATTTTCGGGCTGGGGTCACGGGTCGGGCTCAGGACTTGTATTGAAGTGGTCACCCAAAATGGACAGATTTTACTGCGTTAACCCGCACGCGAATACTTGGAATTTA
>JABSRQ010000072.1:0-21497 GCA_013215055.1 Pseudomonadales bacterium
AAAAACTTGGCGAATGATACAGCCCCCAAAGCCATAGACACGCGCTGGGCGCAGTGGCTAGAAAAATGGAAAACGCTGCTCAACAGCGCCACAGACACAAATGCACCTTCGCCCCACTCCCGTGAGGAAATCTCCAGGCAGATGAAGCTCATCAACCCAAAATACATTTTGCGAGAGTGGTTTGTTGTGCCGGCATATCAACAAGCAGCGGCGGGAAATTACGCGCTACTGCGAGAGCTGCAGGACGTGATGACTGAGCCCTATGCAGAGCAGACTAAGGAAGTGGAGGATAAATACTATAGGCTGAAACCACCTGAGTTTTTTGAGGTGGGTGGAGTGTCCCACCTTAGTTGCTCATCGTGATTATTTGCACTTAAAAAAGCTGTGCCAGAAACAACGTAAGAGTGAAGGCTAGGGGCAAGTATGAATAAAAGAGGGCTACAAGTTGTAACGGCCCTAACTGATTACACTCACCTTATCGATAAAATGGTTATCCCAGCGGTTATAACCTGGACTTAACCTGTGACAACTGGAGGATCGATACCCCCACATCGCGTTATCTGGGGGCCAGAGGTAAAATAGATGACCGCTTACCGTAATACGATTCCGGTGAATTCTGAAAAACGCATGCCTGGCGATATGTTTATTGAACGCCGCATGCGTGACTTATACTCTTTATGACAATTTTAGTTCAGAAAAAATCACGGAGAAGAATGGCCTTAATTGACCCAGTAGGTCACAGTTGGAAGATTAATTTGATCGAGAATAGATAGATTTCCTTCAAACGTTCTGGTCAAGTATGAGTAGGTGTCGCGACCTTCGTATATACCATCTCCATTATAATCAGTGCTGGATCCAATGCCGTTGCCATCCTGATCGTATGCCCAAATATCAATCCAGACATTCATTCCATCATCACTCGAATCGTATGTTCTTTGAGTCATTAAGCCTAGCTGGTTGTATTTATAAGTTGTTCTCGAAGCAATTATTCGCTCTGGCATATAATAACTCAGCATCAAGATCACACGATTGTTTTGATCATAGGTAGATTCACGATAACTTTCCGGCACGCCGTCGCCGTCATAATCGTAGCTTTGAATCACTCGGTTATTGTTCAGATCATAAGTGTTGCTAGTTACCTTATCAGCTTTACCATCATTATCACTATCGGTACTTTCGTTGGTCAATCGTCCTGCATCGTTATAGGTATAGCGGGTTATGCTATCAAGTATTCCATCTCCATCGTCATCGATACTGTAGACGGTTTTTCTACCGTTCATATCATAGGTATAAGATTGAAGAAAATTTAACTGTTGATTGGCGCCGTCATACCCGGCTTTGCTCAAAAACTTATTGTTCGAGTCATACGTGCTTATATAAATCTGGTCGATATTACCATCATTATCATTATCTATTTCAGTACGTTCTAAGTTGCCATTAGCACTATAAAAATCAAACGTGACGACTTCAAATTCAGTTGCTTGTTCAGATTTTGAATACGTCGTAGATTGCAGGGTATTACCTTCTTCATCCCGTATTATTGTTGTTGAAGATTCAGGCGAGCCATCGCCATTATTGTCATAGTGGTAGCTTAAATAATCGCCTTTTTCATTGTAGGTATATGTGATAATTCTGTCAGAGATATCATCACCATCCCTATAGTATGTCGTTGATAATTCATTATCATTATCATCATAAGTACTGATGATAATGTAATCGGGTTCACCGTCTAAATTCTCAACTTGACTATCGACTAGCCAGTTACCTCGCTCATCGTAGACATGCTTATACTTTGTGTCGATAACGCCATCATTGCCATGGTCTACATGCTCCTCGTAGGTCAAGTCAGTATGATAATATGTTATAAGCGAGTTGATGTTGCCGTCGGCATTGTCATCCCACTGGTGTTTAATCAACTGTCCTTGATTATTGTAGGTGTAGTAACGGATTTCATTAAACTTACCGTCACCGGTAGTGTCATAACTATCAATTCGAGTGAGCGTATTAACTTGTGGTTTATCACTAGAGGATGAGTCGGAATTTTCGTTTGATCCCCCGCAAGCTGAGAGGATCATAAATGGGATGAAAATGAGATGGCGCATGAGATAATCGTCCTTAATTTCACAATATGATGCCGTATTTTTAGCGAAAGATATAATATATTTTCAGCAATATGAGACTGTATCCTCGCTTTGGTGGGGAGTATTTTTGACATGTCAAATGTAAGACCTGACCCCGCCATGCACACAGTGCCATTCAGACCTGACCCCGCCATGCATGACCCCGCCATGCACACACTCAAATGGAAAAGATGTGGGCTGCCAAGCTGGGTCTTAGCACTTTGAACACAGCCTCTGACCAGGCTCTTTGCAACGAACTGATCAGCGAGCTAGAAACACTGATGCAGCAAAGACCTGTCGATTACACTATTTTCTTCCGCGAGCTCTCATCCATTCCCGACGACATTGGCCCACTCAAGAAAAGCTTCTACAAAAACTTGGCGAATGATACAGACCCCAAAGCCATAGACACGCGCTGGGCGCAGTGGCTAGAAAAATGGAAAACGCTACTCAACAACGCCACCGACACAAATGCACCTTCGCCCCACTCCCGTGAGGAAATCTCCAGGCAGATGAAGCGCGTCAACCCCAAATACATTTTGCGAGAATGGTTTGTTGTGCCGGCTTATCAGCAAGCAGCAGCGGGAAATTACGCACTACTGCGAGAGCTGCAGGACGTGATGACACAGCCCTATGCAGAGCAGTCGAAGAAAATGGAGGATAAATACTATAGCTTGAAACCGCTTGAATTCTTTGAGGTGGGTGGATTGTCCCACCTTAGTTGCTCGTCATGAAGCTCTGGACTTAAAAAAGCTATGCCAGAAGCAACCTAATAATGAAGGCTATATTCACCCCCTTCCCGATGGCAACGGTCGTACTGCACGTTTTTTGATGAACAGTATTCTGGTTGCCAATGGTTACCCATGGACAATTATTCGCTTAGAAACGCAACCTGAATATATGGAGGCTCTGGAACAGTTATCAACACAGCAAAAACCAGAAGCTTTTGTTCAGCTGATTTTAGAGGCCATCGATCATGATGGGTAACGACATGACGACTTCCCTCCCCAATTACCCCTTTAATTACCTCAACGTTAATTAAAAGTAAAAATGTGAAACTATTTGTTGTCATCCGTATCCCATGGGATACAATTTAAACATGCCTGAAATGACAAACACGATTAACGAATACCTAGATGACAAAGGTAACAGCCTTTATGCAACATGGCTGCATAACCTGCGCGATGCACGGGCTAAAGCCAAGGTATTGATGCAGGTAGATCGTATGGAACTAGGTTTAATGGGCGATTCACAGCCCGTTGGCGATGGATTGAGCGAGTTACGCATCCATTATGGTCCAGGTTATCGTGTGTATTACGCTAAGGAGGGTAATCAGATATATTTGCTACTTTGCGGCGGAGATAAATCAACACAAGCAAAAGACATCAAGCAAGCCAAACGCTTATGGAAAGACCACCAAACGGGGTAAATGATATGACACGTAATGTAAGAGAAACACATAACAAAATATTACGCGATCCAGAAGTCGCCGCAGAATACTTAAATGAAGCTTTAGCCGACGGTGATCCTGCGGTTATTTTAATGGTATTAAGAAATTTAGCAGAAGCTCAAGAAGGCGGTATTACTGGGCTTGCAACACGTTCAGATCTTGGTCGTGAAAGCATGTACAAAATGCTGTCTTCTAATGGTAATCCAAAACTATCCAGCTTTACCAAAGTGATTCATGGTTTAGGCCTTAGACTAAAAGTTGAAACCGAAGCTAAGTCGGCAGTGGCGTAACGCTCGTTCAATCATGCTAAAGCCACTCCCCCTGCATGGCTGATTTGAATCTATCCTGCCAGTGTTAATACCCTGCTCGCCATAAAATGGAGCAGCCATACACTCAGGCCGTAAACGATTCAAGCAACTGCTTCAACTGCTTGATCTCATCCGCCATATCCACCACCTGCATCTCTAACAAACTAATCCTATCATCGTGACTCTCGGTATCCGTATCACACTGAACAGCACCTAGATTAGAAGCAGATCCTGAGCCAGGCATTGAGGCAGAAGCTTCACCACCACTCATCCCTCCACTGACCTCTCCACTAAACAAATGCACATAACGGCAATCGCGTTTACCCGGCTGGCGTTCCAGCTTTTGCACCAGCGGCGTTTTCTCAAACTGCTGTAAACTTTCCAGCACCGCCTCCACTTCTTTCACATCACTAAAATCACATAAGCGATTTGAGCGTGTGCGTAATTCACCCGCTGATTGTGGCCCGCGTAAAAACAATAAACAAATTATCGCCAGCTGCTGCGCCGTTAACTGCAGCTCACTAAACTCGGTATTACAAAAGCGATGCTTCAGCTTCACCACGCGGCTGCCACCTGGGGCCTCCGTCATCAAGCTTTTAGCAATAAGCCCATCACTAACGCCCTGCACCAAACATTCATCCAGCGCCATCACCGGCTCACGATTACGCATCGATTACAGGCATTGGTTAAGGCATTAAGAGAGAGAGGATATTGCTACGGCGTGGTGATTTCTTTTTCAATCAACACACCCAGCAGGCGTGTTTCATTAAGGCTTAAATCCATTTCTAGACTCATGATTTTCTTACCTCTTCATCAACAGTGTTTTAACAGAGCAACCATCAAAGATACAAGCATCCTGGAAACGTTTTTATCCTCCACGCTCTACTATATCCATTTAAAGCATGTGATTATCGATACGGCCACACCCCCGATTCAGCGATTGAATGAAGGCAGTGAATCCTTATCGGCCATTGAAATGGAGTGGCAGGAACAATGGAGTGACAGAATTCAAAGCCGATTGAGGATTTTTACGCTGCTCAGATCCCTGCGTTCACCTGAAAAAATTCGACGCTGTAAACGGGTAGAATTTAAGGTTAATGCAATGTTCTGATAAAACGCCTCAGATGAGCGATAAAAACTTTTGGTCTTTCCCAGTGGATAGCATGACCGGAGTTTTTAACAATAATGGTCTTCGATCGATAGAGAGTAGGCATTTGTGGGGCCAATGCATGCATAAATTCCGGTCGAACAATTGCATCCTGATCACCCGCTAACATAGCAATAGGCGTTGTCATTGATCTTACGATAGCTATTTCATCTTGAAGAGTGGGGTCCTGGCCCATGATAGCCTTTAATAACGTTGCTCGAGTCATGGGGTCGGTACGACGTCCGTCATCATACATATATTCTGGAATACCTCGATATCCGGGTCTAAAAAAAGCGTTTATGTAATCATGGATTTGATTATCGCTTAGCTCTGGAGAAAAACCGTAACTTACTGCTTCCCCTGCATAGCTTTCATCAGCATTTAAAAATGGAGTGGGAAGATCTGGAGCCACTCCGAATGGAGATGTTCCAAAAATGAAATAGCCTTTAACATCGGGTAGTTGATCAGAAGCCTGTAAAACAAGGTCGCCACCCAGACTCCAACCAACCATTACGCCGTTATCCACATCGAGTTCCACTGCAGCTTTAGCAATGATATCTGCATAAAAACCAATACTATAGAGTGCAGTTGCATCGTCAGATTTTCCATAACCGGGAAGATCAATTGCGGTAACTCTATGATGTTTCGCAAATCTACTGTTCATGATTTTTGAAAACGAATTTGCTGATGACGTATTTCCATGAATCAGTAATATTCCAGGCCCTTTAGTTCCCTGGCTTTCATAGGCAGATACGCGGACACCGTTGATATTCAGATCTCGACTGGGTATTAATTGCTGGGCTGTTGATGCGTTGACATCAAGCGCAAGCATTAAGCATGGGAGCAAACTTAATATACCTATAAACGGTTTGTTTATTCGTTTTGATCGAAGAGACTGGCTGTTTTTAAACAACTTTAGAAATGTATTTTTTATATCCATAATAAACTTTACTCAAGGTTAATGATTTAGTTGAAATCCATGTCGGGGCCAAAGGATGACCCCTCTTCGTATCTAACTCCATTGGTTAGTCTGGCGGGGGTGTGGAACGATTAATTGTAAGTTATTTTTAATTTAAAGCTTATGGTGTCAGAAAATAATATGTCTTTTTAATTCACTCATTACTAGATTTCCTGACAGGTCATTGTTTCTATAATCTATAGAAATTTGGTTGTTTTTCTTATACCATAAAATCCCATTATTACGCCATTTATGAACAACTAGCAGACCTAACAAACATCGACCTCATCATAA
This sequence comes from Pseudomonadales bacterium, assembly GCA_013215055.1. Classification (GTDB taxonomy): domain Bacteria; phylum Pseudomonadota; class Gammaproteobacteria; order Pseudomonadales; family DT-91; genus CAKMZU01. Next base: position 6,278 of record JABSRQ010000072.1, read on the forward strand.
AGATAGGCACTTCGGATGGCTTCTATTCAGCCGAGTTTATTCAGCAATTTCAGCAAGCAATAGATAGCCTTTCTAATACAGAAATGTCCCCTTGATAGCCGAATTTTTCAATTCGAAAGAAAAAATATTCGATTTAAAATCGAATCAAAAACAGAGCATCACTAAATTTTTAAAGGTATTTAGTAAAGTTGAAATAAAAAACCTTCAAGAAATTAATTAAATCAAAAGAGATAACTATTACCTACTGGTAAATCTGACAGTTGTTATTTTTGTTGAATGATGTTATTGATATGTATGATTTGGAGTGCTCTACGGCTAAAATATTAATCTTCCCATTCTAATAAATATTGCTGCATTTTATCTCCGCTCCAGGGCACTCATTTGTAAGTCTTCATGGTATAACTCGTATATGTAATATCAATATTCAGTTTTACAAAAACCTGTATAACAGAAGGTAAATATCCAATCTAAATGCATTGAAAATCCTAAACCTGTTTAGCTAAAAATACTTTCTATGTTTTTCTGTTTTTAACAGAAAACAGTAGCATTTAAATATTTCCAGGGATTTGAAAAAGATATAACGATAAGTTTTTATGTAGACAGAGTAGGATTAAAGCATCAAGATTGTACGTCTAACATAATTTATCAGGTTTACACGTGAATTTCATTTATATAACTTCTTCGCTATGAGGCCTTCCTCAATATTCGACGAGTCGTATATGATATATAGCTGCTATTAATATTAGATTTTCAAGGAAGTAAAGTTGAAATATTGGTTCGAAGATCAATTACAAAGTCTACTTCAATCTGATGATAAGGATGAGTTCATTAGAGGGATCATCAAGGCCGTCGAAAGTCTTGGATTTGAATATTATGCTTATGGATTACGTGTTTCAATTCCTATTACTAATCCTAAATATGAGTTTTATAATAATTACCCTGCTGCCTGGAAAAAAGTGTATCAGCAAGAAGGTTATCTGGAACAAGACCCCACTGTTAGGCATGGTCTTCGGACTATACAACCGGTTGTATGGGAAGAACTTATGTTTGATGAGTCTAAAGCCTTTTGGGAAGATGCAAAATCACATGGTTTGAGCCACGGCTGGGCGCAGTCTGCTAGATTAGATGCAAGCTCAATCGGTATGCTGACATTGGCCAGATCTGGTGAAACTTTAACCAGTAAAGAGCTATCGTCAAAAACACCGTATTTATTATGGTTAAATCAACTTGTACAAATGGGCTTTCAACGTTTATTACTACCCAAGTTACAGCATAACTATAAAGCTTCGTTAACTGAAAAAGAAATTGAAGTCATAAAATGGTGTGCCGAAGGTAAAACTTCCGATGAAATTGGAATTATTTTGAATACGTCTAAAAGAACTGTAAATTTCCATACAGCTAATATTATTAAAAAACTTAATGTCAGTAATAAAACAGCAGCTGCAATCCGGGCTGTTCAACTTGGCTTCATTTCATAAATCCCCTATAACAATGAGTTCCGACTCGGCCTATCAATAGCAGTGAATCGTCCCCTTATGTAGGCGATATTTGCTAGGCCAAAGAACTCAAAAGTTAGAGCGCCTTTGCCGTTATATTTCCTGAGGAAATATTCGAAAATATTTTATTCATTGAAAATGACAGAGTTAACTGCCCTTCACGACAGTAGCTACTTGCTACTCACCCCATGAGCTTCAACGGCAAATGGGCTGCATTAATACCAAGCATGTTAAAAATGATCAGTGTTAAGTATGGAATGTGAAACTTATAGCTGCACTATGCTGGTTGAATCACTCTTTTAGGCATCTTCATTTAAGCCAGCTGGGAATGAAATTCATTAGATTTATTTGCGCATTTAAATAGCTGTTAGTTGTCTTCAAATTACGATTTTTTGTGCCGCAAATTCTCTTCCCACGGCGCGGTGGGTGTCACCCGTTGCATGACAAAGTCACGAAATGTACTGATCTTGGCGGGCAGTTCATTTCTGCCGGGGTAAACCATAAAGACCTCTAGCTTGTTCATAGGGTAGTTTTGCAATAGCGGTAGCAGGGCGCCTGAACGCAGGTGTTCATCGATCATGATACTGTGAACCAGGCCAATGCCCATATGATCAAGTGTTAGCTTTAGGACCGTATCAAGATCGTTTACCGCAATACCGTGTGACTGGCTTTGTGTCAGTAGCTGAGCCAGCAAGTCTTGTGAATGTGTCAGTGCTTGAATGTCGAGATTGTCGCAGTCTGTGGGATTTGTGGCCAGTTTAAGGCGGCTGTCGGGGTGGTAGATCAGTGCATGTTGGGCCAGTTGTGGCAGGTTCTGTGGTGCTGCATGATTTGCCAGGTAATCAGGCGTGGCACAGAACACCCAGTGCGAGCCGCCCAGTGCACGGGCAACCAGGTTGGAGTCATGCAATGCACCTACACGAAATGCGACATCGATATGTTGTGCGATTAAATCCAGCGGCTGATCATGCATCAGAATATCGAGTTGTACCTTCGGGTAGGCGGCTCTGAAGTCACGCAGTAACTGGCGGAAAAAGCGTGTGCCAAAGGCTAATGGTGTGGCAATGCGCAGCACACCACTGGGTTCGCTTTGCATATTCACAATCAGATTTTCAGCATCTCCTGCTTCTTCTACCATGCGTTTACACTTTTGGTAATACAGCTGGCCGGCCTCGGTAAGCATCAGCTGGCGTGTGCTGCGCTGTATCAGTTTGATGCCCAGGCGCTGTTCCAGCTGGGAAAATCGGCGGCTGAGTGTCGATTTTGGAATGTTCAGCTGTTTGCTGGCTTGGGTGAAACTGCCGGCATCGGCTATGCCACAGAAGATGGCCAAGGCATTAAAATCAATCATTATTGTTCCACATATGGAAATATCTTTCCCATTTTGTCTGTCTAGTTCCACTGTGTAAACAGTAATAGCATGGTTTTACTTATCCGAGACTTGTCGGTAATCAGTTATTCAACAGAGGGAAAGACCATGAGTGAAGCAGAAAATGAAATGGTATTTGATGTTGTTATTGTCGGTGCAGGGCCTGCGGGTTTGTCGGCGGCCTGCCGATTAAAGCAAATGGCACAGCAACAAGGGCAGGCGTTGAGCGTTTGTGTTATTGAGAAGGCAGCCGAGGTGGGCGGGCATATATTGTCGGGCGCGGTTATGGATCCAAGAGCCATGCATGAACTGTTTCCCGATTGGCAGCAACGTGGGGCGCCGCTGGAGGTAGCGGTTAGCGAGGATGAGTTTCATTATCTACTGTCGGACAAGAAGGGCATAAAGTTTCCGCATTGGCTGGTCCCCAAGCCTGCGCATAATGATGGCAATTATGTGGTCAGCCTGGCCAATGTTTGTCGCTGGCTGGCACAGCAAGCCGAAGCGTTAGGTGTTGAGGTATATCCGGGGTTTTCTGCAAGTGAGATTTTATTTGATGAGCATGATGGGGTTGCGGGTATTCGCACCGGTGATATGGGGGTCTCGGCGCTGGATCAACACAAATCAAGCTATATGCCTGGCATGGTATTACGGGCCAAATACACGGTATTTGCCGAGGGCTGTAGGGGGCATCTGGGCAAGATTTTGCTGGAAAAATATCAGCTGGATGCAGACGCCGATACCCAGCACTATGGCCTGGGTATTAAGGAATTATGGCGAATCGATCCGGCTCTGCATAAGCCTGGCAAGGTGGTGCATGCCTTTGGCTGGCCATTGAGCGAGAACGGTGCCACGGGGGGGGGCTTTTTATATCACCTGGATAACAATCAGGTATCGCTGGGTTTGATCACGGATTTAAATTATGACAATTGTTTTTTAAGCCCCTATGAAGAGTTTCAGCGTTTCAAGACGCACCCGCTGATAAGCCGATACCTGCAAGGCGGAGAACGACTTGCTTACGGTGCACGTGCGTTGAATAAAGGCGGCGTACAGGCGCTGCCCAAGTTGTCATTTCCCGGTGGATTGCTGGCCGGCTGTGAAGCCGGGTTTATGAATTATGCCAAGATAAAAGGCAGCCATAATGCGATGAAGACCGGTATGCTGGCGGCGGAAACCATCTTTGAGGCGCTGAATACAGATGCGAGTGCTGCGGATTCTGCCGCGCATGGTGGTGCGAACCTGATTGAGATAGAGGCCAAGGTTAAAAATTCCTGGGTCTATCAGGAGCTGTACCAGAGTCGCAATATTGCGCCAGCCATGCACAAGTTTGGTATGTTGTTAGGCGGTGCCTATGCATTTGTTGATCAGAATATATTTAATGGGCGTTTACCGCATACATGGCAAGATCCGGTAGCCGATTTTGCCAAGCTGAAACCCCGTGATGAGAGTCATGCCATTGAATATGCCAAGCCTGATGGTGTGATTACTTTTGATAAACTTTCTTCGGTGTATTTGTCGGCAACACATCATGCCGAGGATCAACCCTGTCATTTGCAGTTGAGTGATACCGAGGCTGTGCCCAGGGATAATCTGCTGCGTTTTGACGAGCCTGCGCAGCGATATTGTCCTGCCGGGGTTTATGAAATAGTGCCTAGTGAGGAGGGGGAGTCGCGTCTGCAGATCAATGCACAAAACTGTATTCACTGTAAAACCTGCGATATTAAAGACCCTGCCCAGAATATCACCTGGGTCTGCCCTGAAGGCGGTGGTGGGCCGAGTTACCCTAATATGTAAGGTTAAATTTAAATAAGTCACTTAGGCTAGCTGGCCCAAGTTTTCTTGGGTAGGCTTCATTGATTGTGTTATTCGGTATGTGGGGAGTTCGATCGGTAATTCATTGTTGTGACGATAAATCAGAAAATGGAAGTGGACTTGTTATGGATAGATTCCCCGGGTTATCTCAACTTTTAACCCGCTGGCTGCAAAGTGCTTTTAAGGAGGTGGACTATGAATCCCCGCAGTATCTGGCTTGAATTAACCCCTTATATTAATGATGATGCTGAGGACGTTCACGGCATTATTGATATTCGAATCGATGATGAGAATGATATGGGCGCTACTCATATTGCGCATGAAACTCATAACAATCTCAGCACAGCTTTTGATAACGGCTGTCATTATGGTGGCACGGATAAAGGAATATTGCGTTTTATGTAAAGCTGCTGAGTGTCAAAAGGAGGCAAAGAAAAATCCCACCGAAGCGGGACTTTAGTTCAAATGTATCTGATCCTTTAAAATACATACTCGATTAGTTGCATGTGTCCTTGACGATGTTGATGCTGTCCATACCATTAAACGGTGTGCCATCAAGAAGTTCACCATTCAGCGTGGCAGTGGTAGATTCCCCATCAAGAGCAGCGATATCCTGCGTCACGAAATGGCAGACGAGGTCATCGATGAAATCACCACTGACATCTTCCACGCTACAAAGAGTGTATGGGGATTTCTTACCAACCATTTTCACAGCGGCTTCCGCAAACCTAAGGGTATCATTGTTGATGTCGTTCACGTCGAACGTATCCGATCCCAGAATAGCGATCGGCACTGCACCACCGGAGCAGAGGTTGATAGAATTAGGGGCGCTGCCAGGTTTTATATCAATATCAACTATAATGAGGATAGCCTGCGAAAACACATACACCGAACCAGATCTGAACCCTTTATCGTTATCATGAAAGGCCCCAATCAGTGCGGTGTCGCCCTTCACGGCGACCGAAAAACCGAAGACGTCGCTTGCTGCACCATCATTGGCCACCAGCTTGGCTTCTTGCGACCAACTACTTCCGCTACGAGTGAACACATACGCAGCGCCGAAACCAGTAAAAACGTTATTCCCAATCTGCCCATCGCCAAAGGCTCCAATCACAGCAGTGTCGCCGTCCAATGAAACCACATGACCAAAAAGCTTCCATGTAGAAGCATCGTTGGCCACCAGCTTGGCTTGCTGCGCCCAGCTATCCCCACTACCGGTAAACACATAGGCCGAGCCAGAAGCATTACCGGCGTCGTCATCGCCAGTCACCCCGGCTATTACTGTATCTCCCGCCATAGCGACTGATATTCCTAAACCGTCGTTTAGCGCCCCGTCGTTGGCTACCAACTTAGATCGCTCCGTCCAAGTAGTTCCGCTACGGGTGAATACATACGCCGCGCCAGCAACGCTACCATTAGCCCCAATCACTGCGGTATCCCCTTCCACAGCGACCGATGCTCCGAATCGGTCGTTTGCTGCACCGTCACTGGCCACCAGCTTGGCTTCTTGCGACCAACTACTTCCGCTGCGAGTGAACACATAGACTGAGCCGGAATTATTACCGTCGTCATCATTGGCACCTGCTCCAACCAATATTGTATCACCAACTATTGAAACCGAACTGCCGAAGGAATCGCCTGACGCCGCGTCACTGGCCTTTAGCTTAGCTTGCTCCGTCCAGGTACTCCCGCTGCGAGTAAACACATACGCCGCGCCGGAACCACTACCAAAGTCATCCTCGCCGTGAGCACCAACTACTGCAGTGTCACCGTCCAAAGAAACCGAAACCCCCAAAAAATCGAGCCGCGCTCCGTCATTGGCTACCAGCTTGGCTTGCTGAGACCAACTATTTCCGCTGCGGGTGAACACATACGCAGCGCCGGAAAAAATATCGACATCGTCATCGCCAAAGGCTCCAATCACAGCAGTGTCGCCGTCCAATGAAACCGATTGGCCGAATAGAGCTAATTCTTCAACCGGTTCGGGTGGTAGTAGTTTCGCCTCCTGGGTAACCGTCAAAGCCCATGCCGGCAAAGCACCAAAAAACAGCACTGCTGCAAGAACACCCAAATAGATCTTTTTAATAAATACTGTATTCATGATTCGTCCTCCTTACTGCAAAGGTGCATAACTAAAGTTGACGCCAGTATCGCTTTCGACCACATTACCCAGCTTGAACACTGCTCCGCTGTCGGTGCGTACCAACACTGTATCACTGGCGCTCCATGGATGATCGACGCTCTCTGCAGAAAAACTCAATTCCGCCACATCTGACGTCGTTACGTTGTCGTAGCTCGTACCGATCATAACCACCAGTGTCACAGCTTCGCCTGCAGGTACAATCACAGCATGAGGTATTCGGTCTGCGTGATATGCGATCAACACATCTGTGCCTGTAGACGCAATATCGACATTAACATTCCGATCAGTCACGAATCCTGTGTCGAGGTCGATCGCTTGAAACTCGAATTCAAGCGTAGCCAAATCTGTTGCTGATACTGCCATCGTGATTGACAACACTGAAGAAGCTAGTAATAGCTGGAGGATTTTAGGTATGAAGTGAGAGTTGTGGGGTCTCAAGTTTTTTTTCATTTTCATTTTCAGTTTCCTTATAAAAACACATGGGCTAATAGCGTTCCTACGGTGGGAGTACAGGCCCATAAATTGAATGAAACTGCCTAAAACTACACCTTATCTTAATAGATGTAAACTTGGTTTTTATACCAATAAATCATTAAAAAATAAGGACTTATATGGAGTTGGTATAATCCTAGTTACGGATAATATCATGCCGAAAAAAGGGCTGGAATGGCGTGAATAATGAAGAGTTGAGACTCTGCTGCATGATTGATCTTTCGGGACTGAGACTTTAGGCCCAGGATTTTTACATTCGTTGCACCTGCAATAAAGGCTCATTGTATCAACTCATCAATTTACTATAACATCCGTTATTCGAAGTCTGGATGTTATTGCAGTTTTTGAGCCAGAGCCCTGACATAAAGGCTGATTTTTAATAGGAATGTTAATGGCTTATCCTCACTGGAAGATTGATTTTACTAATTTCTGATATTTAACAACAGTCGCTTTATAGCCTCACTGCAGGCTGACGATTAAGCTAAGCGGCATTAATTTCAATGCCCGCTCCTGACACAAACCTGCCTTTCAATATTACTAAGCCAGTCTAATTATTCTCGTTAGGCTGGAAGCCGGTTAGTGTAAAATTCGTCAATGTCGGGGTCACGTCAATGTCGGGGTCATGTCGGGAGCAGGTCTTATAATCATGTCGGGGTCATCATGTCGGGGTCAGGTCTTACAATTGACACTCATGTGATATACAAGACCTGGCCCCGGACCATGACCTGAAATACAAGACCTGACCCAAGACCTGACCCCGGACCATGACCCCGGACCACGATGAACTAGAGATGCAGGTGTTGGAGTTGCAAGAAGAGATCAACCCGTTAAAGCAGCCGGTTGAACAGCTGACATCCTGAATGGTTGGATGATGGGGTAGCTCTTCCATTCCCCTGCTTTTGTACAATAAAAAAGCTTCTTAGAGGCAGGGCTTTACGCTTTAGCCTTGCCTTTCTGCAGAGGTTTCAATTCACTTGATGAGATCTTATTTTGAGGTGATCCAGGATTTTTTAATGACTTACAGCGCAAGTCTTAGTTATTTGTTGTCTTCAATAAGCTCATGAGAGGGGCCGTGTATATAGGTTTCTGGGCTGATGATGCCAAATTCACGGCGGTAGCGGTCAAAACAACGGGCACCGGCATTCAGTCGCATTAAGGCACCTTCGGCAATGGCTTGAGCAACGTCGGGGTTGCCGTCAACCAAACTGGCGATGACTTCTCTATTCCAGTCTTTTGAGTGCCTGATATCCACCGTGGAGTGAATTTTAAAGTACAGGCTGCCTGACTTGGATATGTTGAGTTTTTGCAGTGCTTTTGCCACCCAAACGCTGCGTGAAGGGGCGGTCAGTTCTACAGCGCCCAGTGCGCCAACAGAGTGATAGGCATAGCGGCGATTGAACGCCGCTGCCAATAGCATGTTGCCCAGTGCGAGCGCTTCCCAGACGGCGTTGTCGGGGGTGTTGTCAGAAATGTTGAGTTCACGAACGGTGGCATCCAGCATCGGGCCGTGCATGCCTTGTTCGCTGCCTCGGCCCATTTCGTCCCAGTAGTTACGGGCCATTTCAAGCTTGGCTTGCACCGGCATACGCAATTGCGTGAGGGCAACAAGATCATCAAAACCGGCTTCACCGGCCACTTCCTGTTGGATAAACCAACGCATTTGGCTCTCGTCAACGTGATCGGCTAACCAGGGGAAGAGCGCATCATTTTGGCCGGGCCCTGTGTCCCTAAGGCTTTCGAACCAGGCTAAAAAACCGAGGGTATCTGACGGGGCTTCATTGGCTAGGTGCATGATTTTTTGGCGTTCTTGTTCAAAAAATCGAATCTCCCTTCCTGTCATCAGCAGGTTGTGCTGCAGAGTGGCTTGCCAGTCACTGTCTTGCTGTGGTGTTTTTGGCACCATCCTAGCGTGCCCAAAGCGCATCAGCTCTTGATGAAATTGCTGATTGTTGATGAGTTGAGCCTTGGGGCTGTCGCGATGGGGATTTTTATCAACGTCCATCTTTTTTTGCGTAGACACGTATTGTGTTCCTCAATAATCCCTAGTGAAAGGTTCTGTGTAATAACGATGCAGATAACTGCTTTAGGGCTACTTAATCGTCACCACCAGCCCCACCACGGCTAGCCGATCAACCGTTTGATAAGCCTGGCGCTGCAGTTCTTCGCCAAACACATCCGGGTCAATTTCTTCATAAAAAATAACGTGTTTGTCTGCACAAAGCAGGGGTTTTACTGCCTGCCAGAAAGTATCTACACCGTCGACGATAGCGCTGGCCGTGTAAAGCACAAGTTTGCCGCCGCTAGTCAGTCGTGATAACGCTTGCTCAGCGATTCTAACCGATAAGGCACACCCTAGTTGTTCACCGCCATGCCTATAAGTGCGCTCAGAGTCGTCCACCATGTAGGGAGGGTTAGAGATAACCAAATCAACGTCACCTTCTATGGCGCTCAAAATATCGCTGTAAGTGGTCTCAACTCTAGCGGATATGCCGGATATTTCGGCATTGATGCGGGCGTATTCAAGGGCTTTGGGGTTGATGTCGGCCAGACAAATGTTCTCTACTCGATCTTTTAGGCAAAGCCCTCCCGCGCCACTGCCGCAACCTACATCCACCAATCTTGTTGCAGACGTAACGTGTTGACGTAATAGTCTGGCGTATCTATAGGTGTCTGGTCCAAAAAATACCGCATTTTGATCAGAGGTGGGATAGCCGGAGTGCAGATAAATCTCATCGTAGAGTGTGGCGAAACGCAGTTTTGAGATATATTTATCCGCCGCTTGGTTGAGCTCATCAAGGTCCATCAGCTGGTTAAATATTTCTGCGGGTAATACCTCCGGGGAAAATGGCCGGTTCCAGCCAAATACATCACGCAAGTTGCAGGCGTGCAGACCCCGCTCAAGGATGGTTTGATGTGACTCGGGTGTTATGGCGGTAAAGGCGTAATGGGTTTGCCGCAGGGTTTTAGCGATAGAGGCTAGTGGTGAGTCTACTGACATGATGTTCTTCTTTGTGGTCGTTTATGGTCTCAACGTGGAGTAAAACACCCTTTATCAATCAGAGGGCATGCTTGATAAAGGGGTATAGCCAGTTAAAACGGATTATATCTAATAAAGTTTGTGCAGTCGAAAAGAAGCCTGACATTGACTGAAAAACGCAGATAACATGAGGCTCGAGCTTGTTTTAAGTGCCTAGCCGAATGGGTGGGGCATGGGCCTCAGGTAATTGAAAGGCAGGGGCTCGATTTGAGGTGATCCAGGATTTTTTAATGACGATGGGGTCTTCGATTGAGCTTATGATTTTAACCTTACCGCCGCGCAGTAAAACTTCATCGCAAGGGCTGCTTTGAACTCACGTCAGGATGACGATTATGTTAAGTGGAATTGCGGGCATTGAGATTAATGCCGCTTAGCGTAATCGGCAGCCTCCAATGTGGGTATAGCGGCTGTTACTTATTGAATAATAAGATCGATCATTAGGCGCTATTGGTATAGCGCTTTATTTAACCTGATCAAGTAAATCCGCGGTTATCCACTGAGCGGTTTTTATAGCGGGCATTGTCGCATTGAGTAATTTATCCACATCACTATGGGCAATAGCCCCATTGTCAACGCCACCTAAATAGGCAAAGATAAGTTTGATTTCGGTTTCACCTGCATCGCTCATCGTTACGCCTTGTGCAGCGCAAATCTCAGTTTTAACCGTGAGAAGGTTAGCGTAAACGAGCTTGCCTTCAGCATCCGCTAACTGCCAAAGTCTATCAAGTGTTGCGGTGCGGACTGCGTTACTTACAGCAGTACCCTTCAAATCGAAAGTTAAGCCACAATCGTGGGAGGTACTTCCCGCGTCATGTAATCGTTCCAAGTCGATCCCACTTCCAGATTGTTCAACTGAGATCAAATGTGCAACAACCCCGCATGCATTAGTGGCGCAACCAAAAACCTCGGACGCCTCCTTTACATCGGTAACTGAGGGCGTCAGGGCGCCCAATCCTGAAACTGGCAGGTCATAAATACCCGAGCGTTCCAACATTCTTTGAAATGGACAGAGGATTTTGACATTTTCTTCACGTGAAGCGCCTTCTTCCACATTGGGGTATTTATCAACCAACGCTTCTCGTGTCGGGACGGGCCCAGTAGGAGCCAAGACGAGATCACAGCCAGCCATGAATAAGGTTGTAGTCAGAAGTAATAGAAGCCCTAATCTGGTCGATGCCATTTATATCTCCCCAAATGGTAGTGTCAATTAAATTTTTATTATGCAGCCAAATTACCATGAACGGGATAAATAGGCCATTACCAAATTTGAATCCGATTCATCTGGTAGTAACACTTCATGGCTAACAGCAGCTTTAACATCTTTGCTGGCTAACTATCTACCTAAGAATCGAAAATGTGATCGGCTGGTTATGACACTAAAACTCCCAGCTCCAGTCTAACTATTCTCATTAGATTGAAGGTCGCTTTATGTCAAATCCGACTGTTGATGAATTTCAAAAATGAACATATACCGCAGTTGCTGTGAGGTTTGATTTTGAGTGAATGCGTTAGCTGGTTTTTATCTGTTAGAACCTAGGGGGATTAACAGAGTTTGGCGTTAAAATATTGCCATTTTACTCTACTAGTACCTTCATGTTACTCAACGACATCGACATGTTGGTCTTCATCAAGGTGTATAAACATTGGGGATTAACCCCCTTATATTTTAATAGATCTTCTATAGTGGAAATATCTTCTTAAGTATTTTGAGCGGGCCAGCGAAGGCCTTACGCTCTTTGTGTGGTTTAAGCATGGCAAGATTAGCGCTAGCCACTTCATTGCCGGGATCTATCTGCAAGGATTTTTCAAAATATTGCCTGGCCTGTTCTATGTTATCTAATCCTACATTGCAGATGCCGAGATTAGCGTAAGATGGTGTATGCCTGTTATTTTTTTCAATCACCGCTTTGAAGTGAACTATGGCCTCATTGAGGTTCTTTGCTTCCATGCACTGCACAGCCTTATCGAAAACCCGCTGCTGTTGCAGGTATTGATCCAGATTTAGGCCATCTTCTTGTGCATTTCTCTCCATGTTCTTAAGTATGTCTTTAGCCGCTCTCCACATCTTATCCTTAGATGTTGAGTATTTGAGCACCTGTCGGAAGGCTACAATCATGCCGCTGATGTCTAGCTGGCTTTTATAGGCGACACCCAAATTGAAGTGGGCCTCGATAAAATCAGGCTGTATTTCTACGGATTTTTTATAGTAATCAATCGCCTCTTTAGTAGCGTCTTGGCAGTCATAATAGGTCGCCAAACCGTAATAGATAGTCGCATTGTCTGCATGTTCAGATTGCAGTTGATTAAGAAGTTTCAGGCCTTGTTGAGGTTGACCGCTTTCAATAATCTGCATGGCATCATCCGCCTTTCTCTCTATGTCGGCTTGCGTTCGGCGTTGAGATAAGGTGAGTTGCTTCTTGTTTTTTAGTTGGCGATTTTTTTGTTTTTTCGCCTTGTCAGCAATTTTATTTTGTTGATTCTTATTTTTTGTAGCCATACATTTTGTCCTGCAGTTAAGCGACAGCAGGCTTGTCAGTTAAAGTAAATGCCCTGCATCTTATCAGCCCATGCATATTGATGTGATCCTCACCCTATAAAACTTATATCCACTTTTGAGACCCATTTTAAGCCCCGTGGCAGGTGATAATTTGATTCATGGTCATTAGCTCATATGGCGTTTTTGGCGCTGTAATGACTTATTTTTTGTTGTTGATTCTGTCTGCTGAGCCGCATAGAGAGTGAGGCTACTAAAGTGGCTTTTTAATTTTGATGCGTTGTAGTCACATTCAATATTTTCAATAAACAGTTGGTGTTTTTCTGGGAATAAAGCTTCTACGGCTTGGGATACCAGCTCATATAACTTTTTCAGGTTAATGTTATGGATTTGGCCGGTTTTGTTAAAAATCCACTCGGTAATCGCCATAAAATCATCAAAAGGTTTATCAGATAAAATATGCGGTAATGTGTATTTAAAACGCCCTGAATTACCAATCATGTCCCAATAGCGTGCAAAGCGGTTAATACGTTGCATGGTGGGAAAACTAACCCTGTCGGTACTTAATATATTAAAGGGCGGCAATGGATTAAAACGCAGATCGAAGTTTTCGGTATGTCGAATAATGGGGCTACCTTTCAAACGTTTCAAAATACCCAATTGAATTTCATGCGGGCGACAATGATAGAGTTGGTTGAAGCTGTCTCCAAACGTATCGAAGGTCTCTCCGGGTAAACCAAAAATGAGATCGGCATGAATATGTGCGCTGGTATTATCTTTTAACCAGATTAAATTTTCTTTTGACTTGGCGTTATTTTGCTTACGGCTAATATTTTTTTGTACCTCCACGTTAAAGGTTTGTATGCCTACTTCAAACTGTAAGCTGCCTTCAGGGAACTGGGTTAACAAGGCTTTTAATTTATCCGGTAGATGATCGGGTACCACTTCAAAATGCAGATAGAGATCGTCAGTCATTTTACTTAAGAAAAACTGCATGATTTTGATCGTGGTTTTAATGTTTAAATTAAATGTTCTATCGATAAATTTAAAATTTCTTGCACCCCGTTGATAGAGGATTTCCATTTGTTCAAGAAATAATGTTAATTCAAATGGGGTGGATGTTTTGTCTAAAGACGATAAACAAAATTCACATTTAAAGGGGCAGCCACGCGATGCTTCAACATAGAGTAGGCGGTGCTTTAAATCTTCATCGGTATAATACTGATAGGGCAATGCTATGTCTTTTAACGCGACGGGTTTTGAGCTTAGAATTTTTTTATCGGGTGGTCTGTTATTGATAATATCTTTACACAATTGATAAAAACTTATATCTGCCGCGCCCCTCAATACATAATCTGCAACGCCTACAATCGCTTGTTGTTCGGTTTCATAGCTTACTTCAGGCCCGCCTAAAATAATCTTGATTTCTGGTGCGATTACTTTTAACAGGTTAACCACATCGGTCGTTTCAACGATGTTCCAGATATAGACACCAAAACCCACAATATCGGGTTTTGATTCTAAAATTTGTTCAACAATATCAATGGCGCGAGTTTGGATAATAAACTCTTTTATTTCACAACAGGCCTGTAGTTCTTTTAAATTAGCGTAAAGATAACGTAAACCAAAGCTGGTGTGAAAGAACCTTGCGTTAAGTGTCGCAAGCACAATCTTAGGCGAGGCCTTATCCATGTCGTGATTAAGCGGTGTATTCTGCGTTATTGAATCTGGCGACTTGTCTTCAGTTAGAGGAATCTGGGTAACGGCGAGTTCGGGATGATTTTTTCTCTCTGTCATACTGGGCTTTACATACCTTTGATCATAGCAAAGGTCATTATACTGCGATTGTTGACGTTATTCAGCAAGGCTCTGTTAATTTAACTTATCGGGGCCATTGGCAAAACTATTTGTAGAGGCGGCTTCTGGTCAAAGATCACTTATTAGAAAGATTTATTATAAAAAATGCAGTGCATTATTCCCAAGGGTAATTTGAACTAGCCCCGGCTAGAGAACCATGCCGCTAATAGCTGTTGTGCGGGCGTACAGCGATGATAACTTATCTACAGAATATGGCGCTGTGACTATACTTAGTGTTACTAAAAACCATAGAGACCTGCTTGAAGGCGTTTTTTGAGCATCGATACCTGCTATTGGGATAATCTAGACTGCAATGCCAAATTTGAGAGATAGCCATAGCGGTTTCACCCTGATTGAATTAATCATGGTTATTGTTATTCTCGGTATCCTTTCGGCCTTGGCTATTCCACGATTTGCAGATTTAGGGGACTCTGCCCGGGCTAGTGTGGTTAATGGTACAGGAGCTGCCTTTCAATCCGGTATCCATATCGCGCATAGCATGTGGTTGGTACAGGGGACTAAT
>JABSRQ010000072.1:21507-24872 GCA_013215055.1 Pseudomonadales bacterium
TCGATAATCTACAAGTCTATGGCTCTACATCCAGTGGCCAGCTGGATATCAATAGCTCGGGTTGGCCGGCCCAGAATTGGCCTCCGTTTGAGTCCAACCCCACTTTAGGCAATGTTGCTGACTGTATCTCTGTATGGCAAACCATTATTGAAGCCGGCGGGCCCACGGTGGCTACAGGCAGCACTGCCGATTTTGATGCGGATTATAGCGGCAGTAATAGTTGTTTGTATAAGCTCACCGAGGATAATCTGCTGGGCATTTCTTACAACTCTAATACCGGTGTAGTGACTATTGATGATGACCCCAGTAGCTAAAGGCTGGCTCACAACCATTTCATGCATGTCTCATATAGTCATCGGGGCGGGGGGTAGGTCTTAGAATTGACACTCATGTGAAATACAAGACCTAACCCCAGCCCCCCAGCCCGCTCTTTGACCCAACCCGTTCTTAATAAAGTTAGACTGCCATTTTAAGGAAAAAACGTCCCTCTATGCATGCCTGGTTTACCTAGTCGGTGGCTATCATATACAAAAAAGCAGTAGTTTCTAATATTTTTAACTCATGTTAGTTTGATCGATATACGAAGAATTTCTATAAGGACAATCTATCATGGTTTCTGCAACCACGGATCATTTTAATATGCACGGGCTGGATGCTGATGCTATCTTGCAATTCCAATCCTTGGCTGATTTTAAATCAGCCACTTTCAATTCGGGTGAATTTATATTCCAGTCAGGGCTTATATGTAATGAAATGTTTTATATAACCGAAGGTATAACAAGGTCATTTTACATTCACGAAGATAAAGAAATTAATCTTCGTTTAGTCGCCAGTAATAATGTTGCTATTCAGTATTCAAGTTTTATTACTCAGGAGCCTTCCATAGAATATATACAATGCCTTACACCTTGCAGCGGTTTTAAAATTTCATTGAGAGACTTAAAAAAAATACGGGCTGGAAACACAAAGGCGGATTACTTTTTAAGAGTTTTAGCTGAAAACCATTATCTAGCGATGGAACGAAGGCTGTTTACATTGCAGCATAAATCTGGATTTGAACGCTATCAATACTTTTTAGAGAGAATGCCGGCTGAAATTGTTGAACAAACGCCAGCTCAGCATATTGCCTCATATCTTGGTCTCACCCCTGAATCATTCAGTCGAATTAAGCGAGAACTTAACAAATGATAAGGTGTTAATAATCCAACTTAAGTATTCTCTCCATAATCATATTTCAAGAAAGGAGAGAAAGTCATGATTCGTTTGCTTAGGGCTATGGGCCCAATAATATTTTTCACTACGGCTTTTATCGTTGCAGCTTTACTTCCTAATAATAATTATCAAGTTCAAATTAATAGCTATCTATGGTAAATAATTGTAGGTTTTTAGTTATTACTTGTTAATTTTTCTCTTATGTATCTGATCTTTTATCTCCATATATATTGAAATATTTTCTTGTGTTTAGGAGTGGGTTCTAGCGAGAAAGATAGCCTGATTATGCCGTAATAGTCTCTCCCAGTTAGAGCTAAATGGGTAGAGTTGAGAGGTCGTGCTGGCTATCCTTGTTGAAATTTCATTTTATTTATCTTGGTTTATATTTTTCATCAAGCCAATGGCTTAAACATTTATTATAAAAAGGAAGTGCTATGAAGTTTAATGTTGCTGATATTTTTGAAGGCGTTGTTTCTAATATTCCTGATCGCGAAGCAGTTCATTGTGGTAATGAAAGACTTACTTATAAAGAGCTGAATGAACGTTCTAACCAAATATCACATTCATTTTTAAATCAAGGTATTGGCAAAGGTGATCATATTGCAATATATGGCTACAATACCGTTGATTGGATAGCCACTATGTTGGCATGCTATAAAATCAATGCGGTACCCATCAACATAAACTATCGCTATGTTGAAGAAGAATTAAAATATATCTTTGATGATGCGGACATAACGGGTGTTGTCTATCAGAATCAGTTTAGTGATTTACTAAACGGCATTAAGGATGACCTCCCGATGCTGAAACATTTCATTTCAATGCAGGATGGTGAAGAGGCTAACTCTGTTGTCAATGGCTCGGTTGATCTGCAAAAATTAATCAAATGTGGATCTATAGAAAATGTTGACGTCGCTCGTAGTGGTGATGAACATTATGTGCTTTACACTGGCGGCACAACGGGCATGCCGAAGGGTGTTGTTTGGCGTCAAGAAGATGTGATCATGGCATTAGGTGGCGGCATTGATATGTACTCTCAAATGGCATTTAAAAATGCCGAAGACATGGCTAATCGCTGTATTGCAGACGGAGCTGGTGTGGCTAAATCATTCATGATGGCGCCATTGATGCATGGAGCGGCACAATGGGGCCTCATTCGAGCATTCTTTGAGGGCTTCTCTTGTGTTTTATCGGATAAGAAAAAATTTGATGCTGCTTCCATTTGGCAGACAATTGAAGATGAAAAAGTAAATATTCTGGTTATTACAGGTGATGCAATGGCTAAGCCATTAATGGATGAACTTAAAAAGGGAGATTACGACACATCTTCGGTTTTTGTTGTTGCTAGCTCTGCTGCAATATTCTCTCCAGGGTTAAAGGATCAGTACAAAGAAATGATGCCTGATCTATTGATTCTAGATAATGTCGGTTCTAGTGAGGGCGGGTTCAATGGTGTAATGGTTCATGAAAAAGGAGCTACTACTAAAGATGAAGGTGGTCCAAGAATTCAACCAGGCAAAGATGTTGTTGTTTTAGACGTTGATAACAATATTCTGGAATTTGGCTCGGGAGAGCAAGGTTATATTGCTCGTGGCGGTAACATCCCGATTGAATACTATAAAGATCCTGTCAAAACAGCCAAAACATTTATTACGGCTAGCGATGGAAATCGATATGTTATTGCAGGTGATATGGCTCGTTGCAACCCTGATGGCACCATCACCCTATTGGGGCGTGGCTCTAACTGTATTAATTCAGGCGGGGAAAAAATATTTCCGGAAGAAGTTGAAGGCGCGGTAAAGAATCACGATAAAATTTATGACTGCCTAGTCGTTCCCACTCCAGATGAACGTTTTGGAAGCTGTGTCACCGCAGTAATTTCGTTAATGGAAGGGGTAGAAGAGCCATCGATGGAAGAGATTCACGATGCCTGTTCTAAAACCATTGGCCGATACAAGCTTCCTCGCAGAATATATGTTGCTGAAGAAGTAAAACGGGCGCCTAGCGGCAAGCCTGATTATAAGTGGGCAAAGCAATTTGCACTTGACTCCATGTAGTACTTCAAGGTTTAAGAGAATGGGGAGGTAATCCCCCTTCGTATAGACGTCCCTATGTCAACTCGAACATGCACTTTTTGATCATAGAGAGGGGGG
>JABSRQ010000073.1 GCA_013215055.1 Pseudomonadales bacterium
AAACACTGGCGGCTGGTCATCATCAAAATAGGGTGGTAGATGCTGTATAGCAGTTTGAAGTTGTCTGGGCGTTTAATGGTGCGAATTTGGTTTTGATTTATTTCGTTGGAAATAAACGCACCTTTGCAATTAAGTTCTTCTTGCAGGGTTAATAACGCATAGGAGTTGGTGGTATTTAAGAAGGGGCCGGCAATCCAGTCTATACCCAACTCAACCGCTTTATAGGCTATGCCAGTGTTATTGCTGACGATGCGTGCAGGTTTAACTTCTTCTAAAACTTTAACCGCTTCTAAATAATCTTTACCAATTAATACGGCTGGGAACCACGGAATTAAGCGCGGGTTATCTAGAAAAATATCGATGTATTTGGTATTGCCAACTTTAAAGCTTTCCGGCAATTTAAAATAGATATCGGCCTCGGTCAACTCACAGAGGTTGAGATCTTTGATATCGCTGATCAGAATCGACAACGTAGCCTGACTTTCGATTTTATGATGTGAGGTTAATGCCGGTATATCTACTGCAGGAATCACTTCCACCGAGCCGTTTAATAAAAATGCCAGTTTGTTTTTAAGTGTGGTGAGTTCTTTAAAAGGAATATTCAGGTTTTCAGCCAGCGCAGAAAAGTCAAAACCTTGAAGCTGATATTGTGCGTTATTAAACCCTTTAAAACGTTTTTTAATGGCGCTTTGATCGATGGCCGATTGGCCGGCGGCGATTAAAGACATTTCAGATGCTACAACGATAGTTTCATCGTCTTTATTACCCAGCGCATTGGCGGTGCTAATGGTTGCGGTGACGGTTAATTTTTCATTTAACTGTCCCGAAAACGCAATGCTCAGATTGGCTTTCTCAATGCTGAGGTATTGAATTTTTTCAATCACGCTATCGCTCATGGCATTTTTTTCTTTCGCCAGCTCGGTTTGTGACTCATGAATTTGCACCACCGAAATGGCATTGCGTTGTTCATTGGCGTGAGTGAAACTGTGATCTCTGGGGTTGTCGATAAACATCGACTTGGTCATATCACCTTTTAAAAATAAATTGGTGAAATCACGGTTAAACACCTTATACAGATTTGAATCGTCATCTAGCAATTTCCCTGTTTCAATAAAGGTGTCGATTTGTTGGCGCCAGCTATCCACCACCGTATGTACATAACTTGGGCCTTTAATACGGCCTTCAATTTTTAACGAATCGACGCCAGCTGCGACTAACTCAGGTAAATCAAAATAGGCCGAGTTATCTTTTAAGTTAAGCGGAAATTTATTGCCCATGGCGGTGGGTTCGTACTCATCTCTGCAGGCTTGGCTGCAGCGGCCGCGGTTACCGGAATTACCGACGCTGACAGAGCTGGAATAACATTGGCCAGAAAAAGCGATACATAAGGCACCGTGCACAAATACTTCGGTTAAAACATTATGATCATGGGCCGTGGCGGTGAGGGCGGTGATCTCTTCAAGGTCTAATTCACGCGATAAATTCAGACGGCTGGCACCCATTTTGGCCAGAAATAAAACCTGGCCTTCGTTGTGTGTCGTCAGCTGGGTGGAGGCGTGAATATCCAAGCTGGGGAAATGTTTTTTCACCAGATTAAACATGCCTAAATCCTGCACGATGATGCCATCAATACCGGTATTAACCAGCTTGTTAAGCAGTTTAATCATGCCCGGTAATTCCTGCTCCAGAATCACCACGTTGAGGGTTAAGAAGACCTCACATTGGTATTCATGGGCCAGCCTTAATATGCCATTTAACTCATCAAAGGATAAATTGGCGGCGCGGTTACGGGCATTGAAGGTGTCCAGGCCACAATAAACGGCGTTGGCACCGGCCACAATGGCGGCTTTAATAGCGTCTACACTGCCACCCGGGGCCAGTAATTCTAGTTTCTGCATGCCACTCACTTGTCTTTCGTTCAGCAATATTTAAGCGGCGATTTTATCTGTATCCTGGTCGCAAAGCCATTAATTATTCAACGTTGGATCTGAGTTCGTGGCTGGGCGTTTTTTGTAATTTCAGCTTATGGTTAATAACATTACAAAAAATTATAGGTTTTTTAAGGGGATTCGCCGTTTGGGAGCTATTTAGATCGTGGGGTATTAAGCCAGTTCTGTTAAGCTAGCCGCGCTTTTAGTAGGGACTCTTCATATTCGGTTATCAACCGTTCGTCAGACAGGCAGTCGGGCAAGTACTTTTATTTCGAACTTCTGCAGAGAACATGACGATGGCCAATGCCCTGTCCCGTATCAGTATCCAGTACCGCTGGTTATTTCTGATTTTATCCCTAGCGCTGGTAGGTTTTTCTACCACCGGCTTCAAACTGTTTAAATTTGATGCCAGTGTGCGTTCTTATTTTTCCGAAGATTATTCCTACTACAAAGACTTTAGCGCGATGGAAGATCTCTTTGGGCGTGAGAATATCGCCATGGTCATGCTGTCACCCCGAGACGGTGACGTCTACTCCCCGCGTTTTTTAACCGCGCTGGCCCAGTTCACCGAACAAGCCTGGACACTTCAAGGTATGCAACGTGTCGATTCCATCGCCAACTATCAACATACCTTTGTGCATGACGATGAATTGATGGTTGAGGATCTTATTCCCGCTGATGAAGTGATTGATGCCAAAAGAGCGGACAGCATTCGCAACATCGTGTCGAATGAAGTCAGCCTGCAAAATAAACTGATCTCGGCTGATGGCAAGCATGTTGCGGTTGTGTTTAATTATAATGTTGATGAGGACGATAACGAACAAATCGGTGTGCTGGCCCTGGCACTTTACGCCTATGCTGAAAAATTCAAGGCCTCTTATAACGCCAGCGGTGAAGATCAAATCGATACCGCCGTCGCGGGTAACCTTGCCAGTATTCATAATAATATTGAAATTGCCAAATACGATTTTGGGGTCATGGTGCCTCTGATGTTCCTGCTGATGTTTGCGATGTTAGGTGTGATCATGAAAACCATATCAGGTACGGCGACTGCGCTTGTTATTGCGATTATGTCTGCCATAGGTGCTTACGCTTTAGGGGCTTATGCGGGCATTACTTTTACGATGATATCGTTCAACGGCATCATCATTATCATCACCATTACGGTGGCCCACTGCATCCATATTCTGCAACATTTTTTACAGCATTATGACGGCACAAATAAACCTGAAGCCCTGTTTGATAGTCTGGCTATTAATGCCTTGCCGGTGAGTCTTACAAGCTTAACGACTTTATTGGGTTTTTTGAGTTTGAATTTATCTGATTTGCCACCGGTGGTAACCCTTGGCAATGTGTCTGCCATAGGCGTTTTCCTGTGTTGGTTATTTTCTTTTACGGTATTGCCGGCCATGGTCTTGTTATTGCCTTTTAAGGCTCAAGGTGGCAATAAAACGCCGCGCCTGGATAACTTCATGCTTAATATGGCCAATTTTGTTATTCGGAATAAGGGCCGTATTCTTATAGCCACCACGGTCTTATCCGCGGTGATGTTTACGTTGAGCATGCAAAATATTATCAATGACAGATTCAGTGAACTGATTAAAGAACCGCATGTTTTCCGTACCGATAATCAGAATATGGATAAACATTTTGGCACCATGTATAACATGAACTTGAGCATGGATTCCGGTGTGGCTAATGGCATCAGCGACCCTGAGTATTTGGCCAACCTGGATAAACTCACCATCTGGTTGCGCACACAGCCGGAAGTGAAAAGTGTTGCCGCCATATCTGATATCGTTAAACGCCTGAGCCAGAACTTGCACGCAGGTGACGCTGCCTATTACCGCATACCAGAAAGCCGTGAATTGGCTGCGCAGTATCTATTAATGTACGAAATGTCTTTGCCCTTTGGCCTGGATCTGACCAATCAAATTGAAATGGAACGCCGTCTGTCGCGGGTGATGATTACCTTTTCGGCCCTGGATACGATAGAAACCTTCGAATTAGCACAACGTATCATTGATTGGCAAAAGCAAAATCTGCCCGCTGCCCATCAAGCAGAACCAACATCGGTGGCCGTGATGTGGGCGCATTTGAGTTATGACTCCTTAGCGGCGTCAATCGAGAGTTCGTTGCTGGCGTTAATATTGATCTCCGCCATTATGATGATTGCGCTAAAATCGGTTAAATATGGCCTTATCAGCTTGGTGCCGAATATCTTTCCAGCCGCCTTTGGTTTTGGCATCTGGTATCTGATTGACGGTGAAATCAATATGGGGCTAACTGCTGTGATGATTATCACCATCGGTATCGTTGTGGATGATACCGTGCATTTTTTGAGTAAATACAAATATGCCAGGGAAACGCTGGGCCAAAATGTTGAAGATGCGGTGCGCTATGCGTTTACAACGGTGGGCAGCGCCATTGTGATTACCACGATGGTACTGGTGACAGGTTTTAGTTTATTGCTACTGTCGCAGTCATCATCCAATAGTAATTTAGGATTGCTCACCGCTGCGATTCTTTTCAGTGCCGTGGTCATGGATTTCTTGTTATTGCCGGTACTGCTGTTGTTTCTCGATAAGGATAAGCCATCATCAGTTGCCGTTGAGGAAAAGGCTGCGGCCTAATCTTTCTAAGGCTTAGTGTGCATTTATTCGTTTTAGAATGGGGGCATTAGTTTATTCATGGCGGTTAGTCAGTCGTGAATAAATATTTAGTCTGCTTAAAATGTATAAAACGAATGAACGATTAACTGATAAAAGATAAGCGACACTTTTACTGAATCTAGAAAAGTGTCCTGATTAGAAGGCCATAACCTCAATGGACGTGGCCTCACATCCAGTGATTTTCTATAACGTGAAAAATGTCTGCTGATATACATCTGTCAACGCGACAAATTCGCCGTGTATTATATTTGAATATGAAGGGCCAGTACTGCAGCAGGCGCTTCTTGTCGATACTTCCCAGAGCGTTGAAAAAAATTACGTTTATTATAATCTTCATGCACCAAACCTAGCAGGTTGTAGCCATTAAAAGAAATACTGGCGGCTTTGCTGATGGTGTAATTAACACCGGCATTTACAAAGACACTCTCTTCGAAGGCGCGGCTTGAATCATCATAGAGCGCCGCATTATCACGGCCGCCCAGTTCGGCCTGATTATAATCAGCCAGGTCTTTAGCGCCGGGATAGCCCCAGTAGATCCTGACGGATGTCGATAGGCTCCAGCGCTGACTTACATCGACTTCGGCCGAAAATTTCGTGCCGTGGTTGCTCCAGTTGGCCAGGTCATCACCATAACCATAGGGCGATACACTGAGATTTTGCAGTGCCGTATCGCGACTCAGTTCAAAATTCAGGTGTTTTGTGTAATTATGGGAAAACAGTAATCTGCTACTGCTTGTCTGGTATTTTAACTCCAACTCCAGGCCATAAGTCTGTAACTCACCGATCGCGTTGGTGGTGCTACTGATACTGTCGAACGATACAACTTCATGGCGGTTGTAATAGAGTGAGGCGGCCATCCAGAATGGTTTGCTGAGCTGTTGCTCTGTGCGTAATTCAACATTGTCTATGGACTCAACCTCTCCCTCGGCGGCACCGGCCAGCTCGGCGCTATATAGGTCGCCATCATCGGAACGGCGCACAGAATGGTTATACATAAATTTGTAGATTTTTTGTGGTTTGGCAGAATAAATCAATGCCAGCCTTGGGGACAACATCCACGGCGTATAAGTATGTTTGTCGACGCGTATGTCGGCAATGCTTAACCATTGTGCATTGATTTGCCATTGATGCTCGCCAAACAGACTGAACATTGTGGTATGCCATTGCTCACCTGCGGGGATCTTACCACCCAGATTGGCAGCCTCGGTGGATGCCATCAGGCTATCTTTGCCAAAGACCTCAAATGCCAACTCACTGCCTACAGCCAGTTTATTTGCGGGATTGATATCAAATTGGCTGATGACTCGGGCACTTAGTTCGTCTTCACGCCAGTTGGTATGATCACCGGCCTGCTTTTGGCTGTTAAATACCTCGATATCGGTTAGGTCGTAAGTAACAATATAATCCAAGGCCATTTTGTCATTCAGTTGTTGCTTATATTTCCCATACAAAGTGAGCTGCTGATGACCCGTGCCTGTTTCTAATAAAGCGCTGGGCTCATCTAAACGGAATCGCGCGGGCGTGCTGGCATTTTTTGAACCCCCTCTGGTATATCGCAGCCACAGATCCAGTTCTTTCATCGTTAACTGCAGATGTAATTTATGCCGCAGCCTATCGTTATAACTCGCGTTTTCATTCAGCACGGTAAAAGGCGTAGGCTGATTTGACTCGACATGCTGGCCGTTGCCTGCGGTAAAATCATGACTAAAAATCAGTGCTGCATAGTCTTGATCGGCCCCTTTGTAATCATCCAGACCATAGTAGGCCATCCAGCTGACTTCATTATTTAATTGCTTGGCGAATTTAAATTCGGCGCTAATAAATTCTTCCCGAACACCCGTTCTTACCGATGCTTGGCCACCGTTGAAGTCATTACCATCAAGGGTCTCGATATTTATCACACCGGCGATAGCCCCAGGGCCATAAACGGCTGATCCGGGGCTGCGAATCACCGTGATTTTTCGGATATCACCGAGCATGCTCATATTACGCTCGGTCAGTGCGCCGCCATCCCTAAGCTTGGTATTCATGACCCTGCCATTCACGGTTAATAACATCTTGTTATTTCTATCGCTGATGATGCCACGTAAACCCATCATCGCGGTTTGGCTTTTCTTCATATACTGGAAACCAGGCACATAGATATCCAGCAGTTCATCGAGGCTTCTGGCCCCCGAGGTTTTGATATCTTCGGCGCTAATGGTAGTGATGGATGCGGGGGCTTGTTCGGCGGGGGTAGGGGTTAATGTACCACTATCAACCTTTAATAATCGTAATTCAGCGAGCGTGAAAATATGTTGTTTTTCTATGCTTTCAGACTGGGCATGGTTATATCCGGGCATCATCATGCAGAGAACAAATAGAATGCAAGGCGGATACATTTTTAACAAGGTAGATACCCCATACAGCATTTATAAGGGTAGGATAGTTTTGTTATTTATGCCTGATCAAATGGGTCTGTTGATGTCAATGCCGATAGATGAAATGACCGATAAGCGGCTGTCTTCTTGTTGGCTTACAGTAAAGTGATGGTCACTGCGATGACGGAGGCCAGTGACTGATAGCGCTGTTTCTTCAACGCCATTTCGAATCATATCACTTCATTTTTGTTCTTGTTCTAATTGGTTTTAGATCTAAAAACACGACAACTGTAGCTTACTCGGAGGGGGCGATGTCTTCTCGTTGGTTTGCCGATCGGCTACTGTCTTGCTGCCAAAAGCTGGCTAATAGTGAACCCATTATATTATGCCAAATACTAAACAGCGCAGCCGGTAGTGCGGCAGCTGCGGTTAAATATTTCATTGCCAGTGCTACCGCTAAACCTGAATTCTGCATACCTACCTCTATAGCAATGGTACGGCAATCACTTTCATTTAAACGCAAAAGGCGGCTTAAGCCATAGGCGATGCCAAGCCCTAGCATATTGTGCAACATCACGGCGGCTAACACTAAAATACTTAAGTCAGATAAGCGGGTTTGATTCAGTGCCACCACAATGGCAATGATAAACACTATCGCGGCAATGGAAAGGGTGGGTAAAACGGGTTCACAGCGAGACACCATATTGGGTAAAAACTGATGAAGTATCACACCTGCAATAACCGGTGCAATCAC
This sequence comes from Pseudomonadales bacterium, assembly GCA_013215055.1. Lineage (GTDB taxonomy): Bacteria > Pseudomonadota > Gammaproteobacteria > Pseudomonadales > DT-91 > CAKMZU01. Next base: position 7,718 of record JABSRQ010000073.1, read on the forward strand.
CATTTTTAAAATGCTGAGGAACATCGATATCATATCAACGGTGATCGCCGCATCAATATAAAAATTAGCCAATAATGGTGTTAACACCAGGCCTAATAACGTTGAGATAAGGGTTAATGTAATCGATAGCGCCACATTGGCCTTGGCGAGATAACAAATTACATTTGATGCCGTGCCCCCGGAGCAACAACCCACTAAAATTAAACCGGCAGCCAGCTGAGGCGGTAACTGTAAAAATTTGGCGATTAAAAAGGCTAATAAGGGCATCAATAAAAACTGTAATAACACCCCTAAAGCAATCGTTTTTGGCTGCGCTAATACCCGTTTAAAATCTGCGCTGCTAAGCGTTAAACCCATGCAAAACATGATAAATGCCAGCAACGGCACGATAGCGGTTTTACATTGTACAAAACCCTCAGGGAAGGCATACGCCAACGCTGAAAAAATCAGGGCCCATAACGGAAATAGGCGATTGATGGTGGTCAATATTCCTTGGCTTGCAGACATCTTTTTTCCTTGTGGAATAACACTTTGTTGCGCATGTTAACGTAAGCAGGCCAATAGCACAGAATGTTTTTTAATATTCGATGATAAACAGCTCTGGTCACGCACTTTCTAGTTATTGGTGAATTTATCATAGCCTTTGAAGGCAGTTCCTTTTTTACGCTATGCTGAGTGAAGATAATCACCGGGCATTTAAAGGGACAACCATGAGCAATAAAATCCTGACCATCATGTTTGCCGATGTTTCTGGCAGCTCACGGCTGTTTAAAACCGTGGGCGATACCCGAGCGCGAGAAGTCGTTTCTTTGGCGGTCACGATGATGATGGATAAAACCCTGGAAAATCATGGCACAGTGATCAAGACCATAGGTGATGAGGTGATGGCAGCTTTTGACAGTGTCGATGCCGCCGTTCATGCAGCCATCAGTATTCAGAATACGATAAGTGCCCGTACAGCTGAGATTCCGCTGAGTATTCGTATCGGTGTGCATGAAGGCTCGGTGATAGAAGAGGATGCAGACATCTTTGGCGAGGCTGTTAACGATGCGGCGGCCATCGTAAAAGAAGCCAAGGGTGGGCAGATATTGATCAGCGGTAGCAGTATCAAAAAACTCAGCCAGGGTTTAGCCAGCAATAGCTGCGTCTTTGACGATATTCGCCTGAAAGGGGATGACCATAAACAAGCTATACACCTGATCTTGTGGCAGGATGATGAAGCAGATTCAGATATCACGGTATTTGAACCTGGAATAACACCCGAGATGGTACAACGTTTCTCCACGTCCGAGGCGTTGACGCTGAGTTATATGGGACGGGATATTGTGATTGGGAAAGACCAAACCCCGTTCAGTATTGGCCGCGCACGAGGTTCGGATTTAAGAATTAAATCGCGTTCCGCATCCAGAGAGCACTGCACGATTGACTACCATAGAGGGAAATTTGTCTTGCTGGAAAAAAGCACCAATGGCACGCAGATTTTCCCCAATGGCGGCAATAAACTCTATGTCAGGCGCGAAGAAATCCCGCTGACCGATAGCGGCCTGATTTGCTTCTCCATGGAAGACATGCCCGCTGCCGAGGATACACTTGAATATTCCTGTTAGTATTGTACACATCACGTTTAAGCAAAAAAATATAAACATATGGGATAAATGCCTGATTTATTTGGAATATTTATTCTTATTAATGGTTTAACTGCGGCATAAATTTCGTTAATATGCGCGCTTATGAGTTCATGAGAACCAAAAAACATTGGGATTTAGCGTTAGTAACACTCCCCAATGAAGTACTTACCGTTGATGTCAAAGCCCGTCTGAGGCGTTTTATTAAACGGTAGTAAAATACAAAGCTAGGATGGCCCAAAATAATGATGTAAATCGGGACATTTTTGATGCCAGCTTTGAAACACTTTCTAACCATTTGCCTTTTCGCTGCGTCCTGCCAATCCATGGCAGATACGATAAGCCTGCGCGCCGATTCCTGGTATCCGTTTAACGCCGATCCCCACAGTAAAAAACCCGGTTATATGATTGAAATTGCCAGAATGGCCTGGCAAGAAGCCGGTCATAAAGTCGATTATCAACTGATGGACTGGGATCAGAGTTTAAGCCAGGTTCAATCTGGCGAAGTTAATTGCATTGTGGGTGTCTTGAAATCTGAAGCCCCCGATTTGATTTTCCCCAAGCTGGAACTGGGCAGCAGCGACATCGCCTTCTTTGCCAAATCATTTACCTACGATTGGAAGTTTAACGGCGTTGACTCGTTCAAAAACATGTCTATAGGTGTGGTTGAAGATTACAACTATAGCCAAGAGATTGATCAGTATATAAAAGAAAACGCTGAGTCTAATAAGGTGCTTGTCGCCAATGGTGAACAGCCGCTAAGAGATTTAATCAACTCATTAGAAGCTGGCAAGATTGATCTGGTGCTGGAGAATCCGTCCGTTTTTAAGGCTCAGGCCAGGAAAATGAAAAGCAGCTTAAAATATGAAAAGCTGGCAATGCTCGGTGAAGCCGAGAGACTCTATATCGCCTGTTCAGGCAAAAACAAAAAACAATCGCATGGCTATGTCAATCTGATCGATAAAAAAATCAGTGAGCTACGCAGCCAGAAAAAATTGAAACGTCTGCTTTATCGTTATGGTTTAAAAGACTGGCGTTAATTTTACCCACATCATTTTCAGAAAAGAAGTAAAAACGTCACGTAAACGTTGCTGTATTTAGGGAATCAATCAAATATGAAGTATTACAAGGGATTATTAACCGCCTTGGTGTTGTCTTCAACACCTGCTTTGGCAGTTGATTATAATTTTGGAGGCTATGTCTCTGTTGTCGCTGGCGGCATTATCGATGGTGATAAAAGTGGTTCTTATCTTGGGGAAGAGCTGGGATATGACTGCCCCTGTTTTGTAGCCGATTACACAAACGCCGGTGTCTACGAAGATGATGGCATCTCGTTTAAACCCGATTCGGGTTATGGCTTTAACGCGCAAGTCAGCTTTAATGAGGCTTTATCCATAACCGCTCAAATTGAAGGCAAGGGCGGAAATGACTTTGAAGCCGAGTTGTCCTGGTTGTTCCTGCGCTGGAATGTCACCAATAAATTAAGCATCGATATTGGCCGCAAGGCCCTGCCGCTGTATTTCTATTCCGATTTTATCAATGTTGGTTATGCCTATCCGTGGATTCGCCCAACCGGTGATATCTATGGCTGGCCTCTATCCAGTTATAACGGCATCAGCGCCAGTTTTACCGATGATCTAGGTGACGGTTCGTATACCTTGAGTGCCTGGTATGGCCGCGAAGAAGATGATGATAACCGCGCCTATAATGATATCTACTGGGGAGCTGAGAGTTATTATATTGAATGGTCAGACATTCTTGGTGGCTCGTTTGAATATAACTATGATTGGCTAACATTAAGAGCCGTAGTGATGAGTAATACGTCAACGGAAGACGCACATTGGGCAGCAAATGATATTGAACCTGTCTCTGATAATGTCGATCAAATTTTTTATGGTTTTGCCGCGTTGATTGATTATAATGATGTGTTGTTGCAAGCTGAATACAATCAATTTGATGCCGATGATTTTGATTCCAAAGGCTATTTATTGGCCTTGGGTTATCGCATAAATAACTTTACTCCGATGATCAGTTTCTCTAGGTATAGTGATAATGATCCAGACTTTGGTAATGATGAGCAGGACGGCCATCAGGTGAATAATACCTTGAGCTATTCTCTGCGTTGGGACTTTATGCGCTCTACCGCATTTACCGTGCAATACGATGTATTGACGGATAATACCGTCTGGTTTGAAGAAGGTGAGCAATATACCTTTACCGGCGATTCCAAGTTATTGGCAATGGGAGTTGACTATGTCTTTTAATCTTTCATTACTGTCGAAACTCTGTGCAACGATCATATTTCTGAGCTGTATCAGCTTTAGCGCGACCAGTCAGGCGTCTTTGGTGATTATTGTTCATCCTGATAACCCGGTAACATCACTGAATCATGCGTCTTTGAGAAAGATATTTTTACGTAAAATAAAAAGTTTCCCCAACGGCACGTTGGCAAAACCTGCGGAATTAAACAGCGGCGATTTACGTAATGAATTTCTCAAAAATGTGCTGAAGAAAAGTGAAAGCAGCCTGTCCTCCTATTGGGCCAGGATGTTATTCAGTGGCAAGGCAAAACCACCGGCCCAGTTTAAAGTTCAAGCTGGCATGAAAAATTATGTTGCAACAAACATTGAAGCGATCGGCTATATAGAAAGTGATTTGGTTGATAATAGCGTAAAGGTTTTGACGATTTACTAAACGTTTAAGCTGCTTTTTCGTATTAAACAAAACCGGCAGCAGCCGGTTTTTTTATACCTCTGCATCATGATTTAAGCGCTTTAATCGGGGTTTATTTACTCGAAGCAATGGCCGTCTTCAACGATTTGATATTCTTATACTTGATATGTGAGCTGCCGTGAACATGGGTCTTTATCGTCTATGATCAAAAAGATAAGCCCAGCGGTGGATTATTATTTGCTTAAGCCGCCGTTCATGGTATTTTTCTCATCTTTATCTTTTAGGATTTACACTCATGCCCAAGGCCAGTGATATCAAGAAAAACGCCGCGGTTGAATATAACGGTAACGTTTACATTGTCAGAGACATTGAGCGTTCTGTGCCGCAGGGCCGTGCCGGTGGTAGTTTGTACCGTATGCGTATGTACGATGTGGTCAACGGCACCAAAATTGATGAGAGCTTTAAAGATTCGGACATGTTGAATCTGGCTGATTTAAGCCGCAAGGCGGCAACGTTCTCTTACATCGATGGCGACGAATATGTGTTTATGGATGCGGCCGACTATACGCCGTATAACCTGAATAAAGACTCGATAGCCGATGAGATCTTATTTATCAATGAAGACACCCAGGGCCTGGAAGTGATTATTATTGATGAAACACCTGTGGCACTGCAATTACCGATGATGGTTGAGCTGGAAATTGTCGAAACCGACCCGTCCATCAAAGGCGGTTCTGCAACAGCCAGAACCAAGCCTGCCGAGCTTTCAACCGGTTTAATCATTCAGGTACCTGAGCATGTTGCCCGTGGTGATATCATTAAAATCAATACCGAAGAACGCAGATTTATGGGCCGTGCCGATTCTAAATAAGTTTTTGTAAGATGAAAATCGCCGACAGAGCCTGGAAAAAATCTCAGCCGACGGTTTTTGGCTTTGCCAGCGCATTTGCGCAGGTTTCAAAATATATATTGTCTTAAGTACCTGCTTTGGCTACATTCCCGTTTTAGGCGCTGCGCCCAAGTGAGTTGATAACTCAACTACGCCAGCAAAATTAACGCCAACTGAGGTTGGATATTGGCCTGAGCAAGCACGGCTATACCTGCTTGTTGTAAAATGAGCATACGCGTTAAATTTGATGTCTCAACGGCATAGTCGGCATCCACGATGCGGCCTCGTGCTGCACTTTGGCTTTCAATGCTGGCCAGCTGGGTATTGATGATAGAATCCAAACGATTCTGGCTAGCTCCAAGCATAGTGCGCAAATTTAATGCCTGCTCTAATGCACTATCTACGTGTAGAACCGCATTATTGGCAGCATCAATCGTCAATACTGAAATATTTGCCAGCTGGCTTGAGACTGAATAGCTGCTGGAATATCCCATGCGCACCAAGGCGGCATTACCGAAAAAATTGATGGGCTCGGGGGATGTTATGCTGACGCTATTATCACTATTAAGTAATACGCTGGCATAATCTTGTACAGCCGCTTCTATGGCTGCCAAAATATCACTCGCCTCGGTGTAAATCCCATCTGCCACACTGAGTATCGGCCCATCACCAAATTGCACCTGAAAATCCCCGGCCACGGTAAACGCCGCGCTGCCAGTACCATTTACCGAAGTGCTACCGGTGGTAAATAACGTCGTATCGGTACCTGCAATGACAGGTGCCAGGCTACTGCTACCTACGGCGGTTTTCTCAATGGTGATATTGCCACCCCCATTACCCGTAACAAGATAATCGCCACTGGCCTGTGCATCTAGCTGCGCTTGCAACTGGTTGATTGCATCAGTTTCGTTACTGCCATTAAGATTGATATTAAAACCATCCACGGTAATGGATTTATTATTGCTTTCATCGCTAATGTTCAGTGGGGATGAGTTGGTAGCCGTTGGCGTCGCAAATGCCGGAGCTGTGACGCTATAACCGGAGCTGCCGGTGAAATAGGAAAACGCCTGATCATCCAAACGGTATACGCTCAGGCTGCCATTGCTTATGGCATTGGCAATGCTGGTCTCAGCGCCTAAATCCAGGCTGAAACCGCCGACCTGCCCGCTACCATCGGCAGCAAAGCCTTGGCCTACAAACGCTGCAGCCATTGCATCGGCGACCACGGTACTTGAGACCGAGGTATCCAGGTTATTGACCGCAATATCCAATTGTACCCCCGGCGTGACTATCCATTGATGAAAATAGTCATTGATCAGATTATCATCATCACCTTCGGTAAACGCTCCCAGAGAAATGCCTTGGCGGCTAATATTGCTAGTGCTGAAATCGAAATCGGCTATAACGCCACTGGTAAATGTGCCCACGGTTCCACCTGCAGCCAACACGGTAGTTAAATTATTTGAGATTGCCGAGGCTAAGCGGCCTAAATCCGCGCCGCGCATACTGCTTATACTATCGAGCGTAAAAACATCTCCCACCTGTGGGCCAATTTGAAAATTGGCTTTTGAATAGCTGCCATCTAATAATTTTTTGTTATTAAAGGAGGTTTGTGTGGCAATTCTGTTAATTTCAGCAAGACGTTGTTGTACTTCTTGATTCAGTGCCATTCTGTCACTTTGTGATTGACTGTCGTTCAGCGCCTGTAAAGCCAACTCGCGGATACGTTGTAGGTTCTGGTTGATGGTATTAACCGAACCTTCGGCAGTCTGTATTAATGAGATGCCATCATTGGCATTACGCACCGCTTGATTAAGACCGGTAATTTGCGAGGTAAAACGCTGGGCGATAGACAAACCAGCGGCATCATCGCTGGCACTGTTAATTCTCAAACCCGTAGAGAGTCGCTGCATCGAGATATCTAACGACTGCCTAGAAGAATCTAAATATCGCTGAATCTGCAAAGAAGAAATATTGGTGGCAATAGACAACGCCATCTTCAGCGACCATTGCCCCGATTTTTATCAATCAAATGAGATACCGCTTTTTATGCTCTCTGCTTAAATAGCATATACAAATTAATTTATCCCATATGTAGTATCGGTGTGATTAACGTTAAATTTAATAATTGTTTTTTATAAAAACACACAATTGATATACATTTTCATCAAAAAATCTTTATCTGATCAACAGCGGCTAATCTCTAGCGGCACTTTAATGTTATGAAGATAAGATAAATAACCGTCATTTCGGTACATATCGTGAAGTATCAAGCTAATGTTATAGCCGTCTTAAAGGCTGTAGCTTAGGCTCTATAGAATTTATTGATCTAACAGATAAACCAGGAATAATTAATTGTTCTATTGTCATCGTATAAACAAGCACCGCCTATTCTCTGCTACGTAAAGCGCTTATGCTTGCCTCTTAACATGCAACGCAAATATCATTCAAAACCCGCAGGCGACGGGTCTTACCGCTGCTGAGTTCTGCCGGCAGAATAATATGTCAGTCTGAGAAAATGCCAACGCCAATCTTTGCAGTCTGCATATGTTTCAGCAATAATCTCTAAAGCTTCAACTGCCGAATCATCAATGGCTAGGTAGTAGGGTTTACACGTTGTCGCATCGGGTTTTTAATAACTTCAACTTTTGTGCGAAAAGCGTACATAATTTCCAATTTAACTCTCCACTTAGCCTGGTATTAACCGCAATATGAAAATCGTTCTTGTACATGGAATATTTGATGATGGTCGTCTTTTTAAGAAAATGGCGGCCTTTCTTAATGATTTAGATTGTGATGTTTATATTCCTTCATTGAAACCGGCAGATGCCAGGCTGGGTGTTGCTGATCTATCTCATAAGCTGAAAGCTTACATTGATTCAACGTTTGAACCTGATGAAAGCTTTGTGTTGATAGGGTTTAGTCTGGGCTGCCTTATTTCCAGGTATTATCTGCAGGAATTAGGGGGCCATGATCGATGTAACATATTTCATGCGATTTCTGGCCCACACAAGGGCTCGTTGCTTGCTTATTTGTCCTTTAGCCAGGGCTCGCTTGATATTCGACCTGGAAGTGCATTTATCCAGCAGTTGAATGAGTCGGAATCAAAATTAGCGCATATGGATATCTATAGTTATCGCACGCCTTTTGATCAGATGATTATTCCATCAAAAAGCTCACACTGGGAGCTGGCAGAAAACACTATCACGCATGCATTAGTACATAGGTTTATGCTCAGTAACGCATTAGTATTTGATAGCATCAAGGCATCGTTGATAGGTGTAGATGCAGTTTGAGCATATAGGCCTTATACTCTGAAGGGCTGCAATAAGCCTCATTGCAGGCTGACGGTTTAGCTACATTGTCATACGTTAGAGTATTTGTTACTTTAATTTTCTGAGGAACCGGATGACTAAACGGTCACGTCCGGATCTGTGGGGGGCGTCGCCTGAGAGGGCGGCTCCTACCTTGAAATCTGACTCCGCAAACTGTCACGTTTTTAGCGGCGTTACATTAAGGAATTTAAATTAAGTATGTGTAGAAAATATATATTCGTTCTTTTAACTTTCACTTCTGTTTTTACCTTTGCAGAAGATTCAAAGTTTTATGCTGGGTTAAAAGGAGGCTACTCAAGTTTCTCTGGAATTGCTTGGGAGCAGATTGGGAGTGGAACTTGGGAAGTAGATGATAGCGCTGGTTTTGGTCTCTTAGCAGGCTATAACTTGTTAGATGAGTTAGCTATTGAAATTGATATCATGCACTTTTCTTCCAAAACAAAAGATAACCCTGCTGCTTTATGTGATTTAGTGAATGGGCAATCCGTATGCACATCTCCCAGACTTGATTATTCAAGCAATACCTATTCAATTTATGCTGCTTATAAAACACAAGGTGATATCTTTTTTAAAGGCCGATTAGGATATGCATATCAACAGCATGAGTTTTCTACCAGTAAAGGTAGCTATGGATTACCTGAGCCAAGTGAGTCATCTCTGTCTGGTTCTATTGGGGTAGGTGCAAACTATAAGAAAATGACTTTTGAAGGTAGCTATACCTATGTTACTGATGAAGTTGGGTATTCTAGTTTGGGCATCCTTTATAATTTTTAAAATGTAACAAGTTTGTGCACCGGACTGATTTTTCGCGCGGCCTTTTGTGCTGGCTTCGCCTTTAAGCACAAAAAACTAGCCAGTGACAAAGGTCTTATGTAACAAGTACAGATAGCCAAGCACCCAATGAATCTATTGTCACTTCAGAACATGCACCAAATTTCACAGCCAAAATCTTTAGATCAAATACTTCACCAAGATTTCGAGATATTAAAACAAGAAAGGGAGGAAATTGATAAAATCATCAATGACTTCACAAATGAGATCACGGATGAGAAAATTTCAAGTACGTTGAATTACTGCAATACTAAAGGTGAGTCATTTGCAAAAAACCTTGCTTATATTATTCAGCATTTGTTTAATCATCAGACTCATCACCGAGGCCAAGTTTCCGTGTTATTGTCTCAAGCAGGTATAGATATTGGTGCAACAGATTTACTCATGGTCATGCCAAATGAGTAAAGGCATCACCAGACCAAGCAGAAGACTCCGCAAAGCGTCACGGTTTTTTCTGCGCAACAACACGTGCCACTTAGCTACGCTGTGTGGCTGGTGTATGACTATTAAAAGGGAATAAGTTTTTATGAAGTTGGAAAAATCTAAAAAGAGAATATCTAAGAAATTGAAAATGGGATTTCAGGGTTATCCAACTATTGGAATTACTTACTCTGGAATAAGCAATGGGGTGGAAACTGAGGTTTGCCTAGAGTTCGTTGCTGAAGAAGGTGCCCCCACACAAACCGAAAAATTTTCTACGGAAGGTGATATAAGAGAAGATGAAACTATCCAATCTGCAATAGTAAAGATGATAGAGAGATCGGGTGCGAAATCAGTTACATTAAGTGAAAGCGTGAAATAAAGATCTGTAAAGTAAACGAGAAAGTCATCAGTGGGTTTAGAGTCATATGCATAAGCTCTATATGACCTCCGTGTTTTGCAAACACCCGAAAAAAAGTCGCCCAAACACGCCGGTAGTTGTGCGCGGTGTATGCATCAGTGAGGATTTAAGGATATGACAATGCTACTCACCCTACATTTATTGGCGCTTGGTATTTGGATTGGCGTTGTAGGTGCAGAATTCGTCATTGAATTTGATGGTATGAAAGATGATGAGTCTCATATAAGAGCATCAAAGCTACATTACACGACAGATATCTGGGTCGAGATTCCAGCATTTATGACTGTTCTTATTACAGGACTGTTAATGTTGAGTGAAGATCACCTCAGCGGTCTATTTCTATATAAAGTACTATTTGGCTTATTTGCAGTGGCATTTAATATCGTTGGTGTTTACGCCGTTTTCAAGCGGCGTAAATATGCAATGTCTGGCGATATAGAAGGTATGAAATCTGTTGATCCTTTCATGAAATTGAGTGCTGCTATCATTCCTGTCTTCTTAATAACTTTTGTTCTGGCAATGTACATTGTTGTTCAGTGAAAAAGCATAACAAGCAAAGGCTGTCGGATGCTTCGCACCGCAGCTTTGAGCGCTATGTGTCAGTGTTAGACCTCCCCACAGAAAGTAGACACTGATAAGCTGTCATCTTTTTGTAAAAAATCGAACTCCTGATACGCCTGTCGGTGCGCGTTAAAAATTAGATGCTATTCATCAAGCCAGTATGATCCAAGGGCTGGGAAGTACCGATGATGATATATAAATACCATTGCGTCACGGCACTATAAAACTGTGTTACAGTGCTTTGCTCGTTTTTCATCCGCTATTTTTAGTGGAGACCTCTTTTGACATGCAACTGGATAAGGTTGGCACGATCTCGTCGCCTCCAAACACACTCCAGGAGCTAGTATGTCTACAATAACACCCCTACCAGTAAAAGCCCGACCTTATAGGCAACAGGATCCCTCCGTATCAACCTCCCCTTTAGCTGACAAACTATTATCACCGACTATTTTACCCCTATCGCCAACGGGGCATAACGGCACGCTAACCGCGGTTGTTTATTGTGAAGCCAACTTCGGTAAGCTCGATGGCAAGACGGCTAACGGTTTAACCCGACATTCCGAGAAATACAAAATATTATCGGTGATCGATAGTGAAAAAGCCGGGCTTGATGCCGGTATGGTGCTGGATGATAAGCACAACGCGATCCCTATTTGTTTTGACCTTGACGATGCCTTGAAACAGGCGGATGTTATACCCGATTACTTTATCTTTGGTATGGCACCAGCCAGCGGCATGTTATCGATACAGGAGCGTGGGGTGGTACTGAAAGCGATGGCTTTGGGTATGAATATCGTTAATGGTCTGCACGAATTTCTCAATGAAGACCCTGAATTCGCCGCCGCCGCGGCTACCGCAGATGTACACATTCTGGATGTCAGGAAACCTCGCGCCAAGAAAGATCTGCGTTTATTCAGTGGCTCTATCAATGAAGTGACCTGCCCTAGAATTGCCGTATTGGGTACTGACGGCGCGATTGGCAAGCGTACCACGGCGACCATCTTGACCAAAGCCCTGAATGATCACGGCATTAAAGCGGTGATGGTGGGTACCGGTCAAACAGGGCTGATTCAAGGTGCCCGTTACGGTATTGCACTGGATGCTATTCCATCACAGTTTTGTTCCGGTGAGATGGAAGCCACCATTGTCGAGGCCTTCAGAAATGAAAAACCCGATGTCATTATTATCGAAGGCCAGGGGGCGTTGAGTCATCCCGCTTATTTAAGCTCAAGTTTTATTCTGCGTGGTAGTCAGGCCAACGGCGTTGTATTGCAACATGCCCCCAAGCGTGTTGGGCGCTGTGATTTTGAAACCATAGCCATGCCGACCCCAGCCTCTGAAATCAATCTTATTCAAACCTTTGCACCAACAACGGTGATTGGTCTGACCATTAATCACGAGAACATGAGCGACGACGACGTCAGTGAGGCCATTACCCTGTACGAACAGGAACTCAATATTCCTGTTTCTGATGCCCTGACACGCGCTCCGTCCCGCCTTGTTGATATGGTGGTTAGCGCCTTCCCCGAACTAAAGGATCGTTTGGCCGCTAGCTCTCAGTGAGTGCGCCGCGACTCGAAGTCGACCTTAACAAGCTTTATCACAACGCCCGTACGTTGACCGAACGCCTAAACGCCAAAGGCATTGCGGTTACCGGGGTAACAAAGGCTTTTTGGGGACACCCTGAAATTGCCAACACCCTGCTTAGAGCTGGCATTCACACATTAGGCGATTCCCGTATAGAAAACATAAAGGCGATGCGTGACGCGGGCATTAAGGCTCCGATGATGCTTATTCGCTCGCCTATGTTGAGCCAAGTACAAGAGGTCGTGGCCTATGCGGATATAAGCCTTAACACTGAGCTGGAGGTTATTCGTGCACTATCGAAGGCAGGTCAACACGCGGATAAGATCCATGGAGTGGTGTTGATGGTCGAACTGGGTGATCTGCGTGAAGGCATCATGAAAGGCGATTTACATGCTGTGGTACGTGAAACGCTTTGCCTGCCGAATATCCAGCTAAAAGGCATAGGCACCAACCTGGCCTGCCGCAGTGGTATCATTCCGGATACCCGTAACATGGCGCAGTTATCCGCTCTGGCTGATGCTGTCGAGGCCTCTTTTGGCATTAAGCTAGACATTGTTTCTGGTGGAAATTCTGCCAATACTCATTGGGTATTTAACGCATCTGAACTGGGTAGAGTTAACCACCTGCGCCTGGGTGAGGCCCTTTTGTTAGGGTGCGAGCCGACGGAACGTCAAGCAATCGAAGGTTTGTATTCCGATGCCTTTTCGCTGGTTGCCGAAGTGATAGAATCAAAAATAAAACCGGCACAGGCCTGGGGCGAACGCGCTCAAAGTGCATTTAGTGAAGCGCCGTCTATCAGTTTGAGCCAGGGTTCTATCAGCCAAAGTATTCTCGCCCTGGGGCATCAGGATACCGATCCGGACGGACTTAACACGCCACCGGGTATTGTTATTCGTGGCGCCAGTAGTGATCATCTGGTTATTGAGGCTAAACAGTGCCTGCCAATCGGCTCTGAGGTGCGTTTTCAACCCAACTATAGTGCGCTGGTTCGTGCAATGACCTCACCCTTTGTTGACAAGGTGCTGAATGGGAAGCCAGCTTTAAACGGCACCTTTTCTCATTAACACAGCATCAGCCCACAAAGAAACAGGGCCTAACACGTCTGACATAGGTACACTGCGTAATGGGCTAGATAGATAAGGAAATCTAATGTATATCGTGGGCTATCTTCTAGCGCTAACAGGTCTCTTTCTACTTTATGAGAATCAACTAGTCCTGAGTGTAATTATATTCTTTGTGGGTGGTGATGGATATTCAAATTGAGTGCGCTGCCAAAGCGCTGAATGAGTGTCACCGTTCCTGCGCCTCCTGCGCCCACGGCATTAGTGCGTCCATGCACGTCACCGTTCCTGCGCCTCCTGCGCCCACGGCATTAGTGCGTCCATGCACGTCATTGATAAGATTTTATCCCATTTCGATTTGATCGATGATGTTATCCCGCCAGTTTTTCAGCTACCTGAGGCACAAGGGCCACCCTCTGAGATGTTTCTCTAAGCCAAGCAATCTCTCGATCATACTGGTACAGCCCTATAGAGCTCCGGCTGCCTGGTATTTCCGCGTTAGTCCCTTCTGGATTAACATCAATCTGCTGTTAGACTAATTAGCATTGCACACTACCGGTTTAAGGCAGATCGCCACACTACATACTTATGCTGTACTTCTAGCATTAATGAGATTGGCGCTTAATCGGCCTTATACCTTTGTAGACTTGGGGATTTCTACAGAGGTAAACTTACATTCAGATTATTCTGGCAGCTTGGGCCTGACATGGGCGGGAGTTGAGGATTGGGTGAGTACTGCCACATACCAGGGTAATTCAAGTTTGTCAGGTCATTCGAATGAGCGAATTAAATTAAACGCTGTTTGGGATATGCCATATCATTGATAATAAACACTCGTTAGCATTCCTTTACATTTATGATAATAATACTGGTCGTAATGGCGTTCAAGGCGATTGGGAGTATGGCCTTGATGATGTTTCATACGACGACAATAATCACTTCAGAATTAGTTATAACGCCCACTTTTAATTGGAGATTGATATGAAATTAAATGGTGTACCGGCCACGCTAGTGATCCCTCTTTATTATCGAGCTGTTGAATCAAGAGATATAGCTGAAGACGTTAGGATTTTCGATGACATTCACTCCGAACAAGCAATGTCTAAGATAGATTATGATGCAACCCATTTATCTGATAAGAAAATGTGGACTACTCAAGTTGCAATCGCGGTTAGGACGGCTCTACTTGATCAGGAGACCGTTAACTGGCTTAAGATAAACTCAGGTAAAGAATGCCAGATTATAAATCTTGGAGCAGGATTATGTACAAGACATTTGAGACTTGAAGATCAGATTGGAAAAAATGTTAACTGGATCGATTTGGATCTTGATGAGGTTATTGAACTTAGAAAGAAGATTGTTAACGTAGAGCGCTGCCAGCAAATTTCTGGCAGCGTGCTAGATGATATATGGATGGAAGGAGTCGAAATGAACATCCCAACCCTTTTTATTGCTGAGGGGCTTTTCATGTACTTCCCTCATGAAGCTGTAAGGAAGATTTTGGGCGGATTCGCTGATAAATTTAAAAATGCCACCTACCTTTTTGAGATTTTAGGGTGGAGCTTTGAGGGCGAGACGCAAAATGTAGAGGCTCTTGATGACTTTGAGGGGACGTCTATCGACTTCTCCCCCGTTAACATTTCTACCTGGTTATCTGAAAATGTTAGTCGAGTTAAATATATAAAACATGAAAACATTCAGTCTCATTATCACAAGCGCTGGAGGCATTATAGATTTTTAATGAAAGTGCTGCCTTCACTCAAGGATAAGTTCAGCAATCGTATAGTTCTTGCAGGGTCATCGTTATAACGTTGAAATTTTCTCGCCTTTAAAATTTCTCTATGGGTTACTTAATAGGAATGCATCCTGTCCTTTAGGGAAAGATCTAGCGTCGAATGAAGCTGAAGGCGGGGATATTCTTCCCTCTAAAAAAACCTAGCTTAATACCATTTTAAATTATCAGGCCAATTTAAATCGCAAAATCTGCAAGTAGAAATATTGAAGATTCGTCCTATTTTTTTACTAAATATCCCGCTGGCGAAGGTTGCTGTAAAAAAAATGATGGCGAAATTAAGGAGTAAACCCACGGTTTTACTTTTCGGCTAGGCATGATTTTCATCTACTTTGGAGTGATTTTAATATTGCGATGTGGATTATCGATGTGCCTTAAATTAGTCGAATAGAATGCTAATAAGCTGAGCTATTTGGGGCGCGTCTTTACGGGGTATAGATGTATTTTTGTGAATAGATTATGCTGAAAGTCTGTACAGGTTTCATACGTCAATGGTTGGGATTATTAGCCCGGCTTATGGGATAAGCGCTATTGTGCAGTAAGGGGCTGGATGGTTTAATCGCGTAAATTCAGCCTAAAAAATAATAATAGTAGATTCCAGCGCTGGCGAGAAGCCAAATCATAGCCGCTGGATGCCGTAGAAAGGTCAGCTAGAGATGTTAAATCTTATATACACCATCGCATTTCGACAGCAAAAATACGCCCATTTAGTGGTTGCAATGCTGTTGTTGATCGCAAGTTTTGGCATGACAAAACTGTGGGTCACGGTGGATGCCACGGTATTTTTCTCGGATACCGACCCGGTAGTTGAAGAGTATAACGCTATCGGTGAAAAATACGGTGAGATCAAGACCGTGGGCCTGATGATGGCGCCCAAAAGCGGCAATATTTTTGATGCCTCAACCCTGGCCGCAATCAGGGAGTTCAGCGAAGAAGGAGCCACCATCCCCTATAGCACCCGAGTCACGTCCATCACCAATTATAATTATATCTTCGATGATGAGGGTGAGCTGCATATCGATGCCTTATTGGATGGCAGCATCGAATATGATGATGCGCAACTGGATGAGATTCGATCCCTGTATTTGCAGGATACACTTGCCGTGCAGGGCCTTATTTCAACAACAGGCCATGTCTCCGTTGCGGTGGTTGCGCTGACCATGCCGGAAGATCCGCGAGCCGCCATCACCGATGTCTTTCAGGTAATCTCCGAGATAGAGCGCCGCTACAGCGAAAAATATCCGCAAATAGAGTTTCGCAAGGTGGGTACCGTCACCGGTGAATATGCCTTTGCCGAATCCACCGAGCGCGATATGCGCTCGCTGATACCGTTAAGCACACTGCTGATCGTGGTGATGATGGCCGTGTTGATGCGCAGTTTATCGGCGGTGGGCTTAACCCTGATGGTGATTTTTGTCTCCGATATCATTGCCTTCGGTTTCAAGGGCTATGTCAGTGGTGTTGTCAGCCCGATGACGGGTTTTGCGCCGTCGGTGATTTTGACTATCGCCGTAGCTGACTGCATACATCTATTGACGTCGTATTTAAAGCTGGTCAGTGATGGCATGGACAGGGATCAGGCTCTACGAGAGAGCTTGAGGCTGAATTATAAGGCCATCAGCCTGACCAGTATCACGACCGTGATCGGTTTCCTGTGTTTTAATTTCAGCTCTTCTCCGGCGATACGGGATATGGGCAATGTAGTTGCCCTGGGAGTATTCAGCGCCTGGATGCTGACCCTATTCTGGTTGCCTACGCTGATCAGGTTAATGCCAAAGAACCGTCATCAGTCGG
>JABSRQ010000074.1 GCA_013215055.1 Pseudomonadales bacterium
TGATTTAAGATCCAGCGCTAATGCAGCGGTTGTGCAAGGTGTGGAATCTGCTATCAAGAGTGCTTCCATGCAGGTGCACGCACAGGCGTTTATGGAAGGAAAAACAGCCGCAAGCGATACGGATATGGACTATGCGGGAACCACGATAAAGGTTTACGATGGTTATCCCACCACCAATTGGGGGGATTCTATCAAAGTTATGATAGATATCGATACTAAAAATGGCTACACACCGAAAGCCAATAAGTGCAATAACTATGCGTTCTGTGGTGTCGGTGATTTACCACCCGCTAATGCGTCAGGGCTATCACTGACAGGTGGGCAAGTGGCCATCATTTGGCCTAATGGTTACTTCATCAACGATCAATGTTATGCCTATTATCATTTGCCAGAAAATGGCACAGCCCCAACTATAGGCTCAAATATCAGCGGTTGTTAAACTTAAAACTGCTACAGCCTCTTTCGCCATACATCATCATATAAAGTGAATTCGATTAATCGCTACACGCTTTAAAATGGGTGATTTGATTAATTCAGATGGGAGCGAATATCGAAAATATAGACGTCTCACCCAAGTCGTTCCGAATTGCTATTTCAGCTACTTTATAACCATTTCAAAAACCCTTGTTTATCGTTGGCTAATGAATAGCAATAATCCATCCTAATGGGATAAATTATTAAGCAGCCGTCCCTTAACGGAATACAGAAATACGGCTGATATATTCTTATTTTATTTGGTAACAATTTGGAATGCGGCGGTTGTGTCTTACCAGTTAAAAGCAAGGCCTAGGAACGAACCCGCCGCGGATTGATCTATGCTGATTTCTTCAGAGGCAACATGCATGGACGCGTAGCGATAACCAAACCTCAGGTCCATCAAATCGTTCATCGTGTAATTGGCATCGGCGGTTAAGATAAACACATCTTCATCGGATAGATTACCGGCATAATCTGCCTTAAAACCCAGCTTCCAGTTGGCATCTATCGGCACTTCTTGCTTCATGCCTATCAGAAGATTATCCCAGGTTTTATCGAGTGACCGTTTATTGCCTATATTGTTGGCAAGCGATTGAATATCCAAGACCAACTCGACATCGACGCGTCTGACCCCGAGGATAAATTGTGTGTTTTCAGAGGTTTTGGGATTGAAGGTAACAGCCAGGTCATAAATACCTTCACTCGCTCCGGCCTCTATCTTGTCAACCAGCTTGCCATCGGGTTCACTGCTATCTGATAAATCGAAGTAGATAATCTCATTCATTAACCCCCATTGGCCCATACGGAACTCAAGATTATGCATATAGGCCATATCCGCCTTATCGATGACATCTTTAAAAGCCAAATCACTTTCCATGCCTGGTAAACCGCCTAGCTCTGCGGTGGTTTTTATTCCTGCTGCCCAGATATAGGGTGTGTAGGTGATGCTCCAGTTTTTCTGAGGCTTGGATGTGGAAGGATCTGCAGTGTTGTTTAAGTCGAGAACAGCCGCAGTGGGCTGTTGATCTATTGATAAAATCAGCTCGCTTGCCAGCGTTTGAGTTGACAGTGTTGTCGCTGCAGCGATGGCGATGAATGTATTTTTTAGCATGGAAAATTCTCTATTGATAGGGGAAGAATGCGAGTTCAAAAAAAGATATTTTTGATTGTTGGAGAGTGTTTGTATTTTGTGCGGATAGCTTGTTAAAGCCGCTTGGCTTCAATGTGTAAGCATCATGACAAATATCTTGGCGTAAGGATGTGTGTTAACTCTATGTTGATGTGTGATTATTACTCTCGTTATTCATAAACCCGAATGAACTGCTTATGGTAGCGGGATTCTATTGCTCTATTGAATCTGAGCTCGACGTTTTGTCTGGAAACATAGGAACATTGAGTGGCATTTATCACACATCCTTTTCTACCGCGCTAATTAATAATGAACCCAGCTTAGAGAGAAACTCTCATAAGCCAATAATTCAATAATTCAATAATTCAATAATTCAATAATTCAATAAAGAGTCTCAAGGGAGATCGACATGAATACTAATTTTTTAGTTCAATAAAATGAAAATACCGAAGCGCTTCTAAGACAAATCATATTAGCTAATATGTTATGTGGAGATGCTTTTGATTTCGAAGAAAAGGGCGAACCCGGTTTGTCAAAAGTGATTGACCTGGAGGATAGTGCTGCTTTTTATATGTAACAGTGTTAGTGATAAAGTTGCTGAAATATGTGTAGATTATCTGCACATATTTACTCAAATCAATGCACTTAAGCTTGGCATTGCATTGATTACTCTGTTCTATATATATCTTAACAATCTGAATATCTCTGTGGCAGACATGCTATTTTGAGTTCATAACAACGACTCATATTTATAATAAGTATGAATCCTTCATGAGCCTGCAACGTGTCAATTCCAGTCTTTGGTCGCTCTTCAGATGAGTTATAAATCGAACAGCTGATATTGCGTAAAGCAGTCCTTTCAGAAAACACCCGAATCCCCAGTAAGCTGTTGTTTTTATTAATGACAAAAGATTTATATCCCCAGAAATAGTAAGAATTATTCCGATGTCACAATAGCCATCAAATTTGAATCATTGTTAACCTATTGAAATTAATGTAAATTCCAATCACCTATAAAATTTTAAAAAAAAACACCCGAATCCTGTGACATCGGAACGATTCCGGTGAATCAGCTGTTAAGTGGCAGCAACGAGTTTTTGTCTCTGCAAATAGTTGGAGTTTTCAATCGTCCAGCATCAAATGCATTCTTTAGATTTCAGGCTTTTGATTAAAGAGGGTGTGTATTTTTAATACAATGCATTCTTTTAAGTATTGGTTGTTACTCATAGTCCACGCATATTTTCTTCGGCGTATTTTTGAACATCTCGTTATCAACTTTCATTGCGCATTTTAACCAACCATTTAGCCATTCATCTTTTCGCGTCTAACACTATCTCTAGGGCAGTTCAGGCTTCTTTCTTTGGTTATTTCGCCATTCAAGTGTTAGCATATTGTCCATAAATTAATTAGCGGCACTTAACAAGGGCAGGCAATCTGACGGTCAAAACTGTCACTTTTTTTGCCATAAACCCGGCAAAAAAACCGCCAGTTTTGCCCGCAGTTGCTGCCGGCGTTATATGAAAGGAAGATATGAGCACTTGGCGTAGAAAGGCATTAGAATTCTTGCCTGAATTTCGAAAGGAGGTTGAATCGTCTAATTCAGCTAGTGAATTATGGATAGAAATTTACGACGCATTTGGACAAGCTGTAGATAGTGGAAACGAAGAGTTTGTAAAAGGCACTCTAAAGTATCTTACGTGGTGTACAAGCGATAGTGTTAGTGACGAGTTACAGCAAGCATTGTACTGTGGGTTTCTCGAAGATATCACTTACAATAAAAAGCGATGGCCACTATTTAACTCCTGGTTTAATACTGCGCAATTTGAAAAATACAAAGGTTCGTTTCAATACGCCCTATCAGAAAAAGAGTTTACTCAACTAGAAAACATCTTTTATGGCAAGTAATACAACATATAACAAGGGCAAGCACCGACTGCGTAAAACTGTCACTTTTTGTGCATGGAACCGCACAAAAACCGCCATTTTCACTCCACTGTGTTGCCGGCGTTAAGTTTTCTGTCACTAAAGGATTAAAAATGGAAATTGCTTCGGGATTGATAAAATTGAAACAAGGCTCTGAGTCGAAAGTTGAAGAGTGGCGAGATACCATGACTTCCAGAATCGATGAAGCGCTTGCTACCTTAGAGCATGAAGGCGTGGAAATAGAGTCTTGGTTCCGTATAAACATAGAGGGCCAAGATTACCTTCTTTGGTATATGCGAGCTGAGTCTATCAAAAGGGCATTTGAAGTCTCACAGACTTTCAAACATCCAATAGACAAATATCACTACGAGCTAATGGAAAGTATTACGGCACCTGACGGGGTAACTATCGCACAACCATTTTACGACCCAAAGTTATGCAAGTAAATCTTAACAAGGGCAAGCACCGACTCCGAAATTTTGTCACCTTTTGTGCATGGAACCGCACAAAATCCGCCAAACTTGCTCCACTGTGTTACCGGCGTTATGAGATGAATAGAGTGAATAATATGAAATTAATAGTAGTAATGGCTATTTCGTTTTTAGCTTTTACAGGTTGCTCGGATGATAAAAAAAGTTCGGAAGAGCTTAGTGTACAAGAAGAAATTATTGGTACGTGGAAAACCAATACCTGTTTTGTTAGTGAATTTGGTTCAAATAATATCAAATATTTAGAAATCACGGATATAGGAATTAAAGAAATAACACGAATATATGAAGATGAAAGTTGCTTAGAGTTTAAATATGAAAGTGTAACTGGATTTCAAGAATATGAAATTGGTGAAAAGATTATATCTGCATCGGGCCTTGAGGTGTATGAAATTGATTGGGTTGCATGGGCTGGGGATGCGTCGGTGACTATTTATCAAATAATTACAGTGATAGATGAACAACTCTACTTAGGAATTCCAATTTATTGGGGAGGAAATAGAGCCTCAGAACTAAATTTCCACATCCCTTATACAAAATACAATGACGAAAACTCATAACCAGAACCAGTAATCTGACTCCGCAAACTGTCACGAATTTTGTACCAAAATACCCGCCAGTTTGCTACGCAGTTGTGGTTGGCGTTAGGCATTAAATCAGGAATCTAAATGAATAAATTTTTATTAATCATATTTTCAGCATATTTAATTTCAGGATGTGTTGAGCCAAAAACAGAAGATTTATCAATAGACATAGATCCTTCCAAGTTAATTGGTTCATATATTAGTGAATGTTATTACTCGCCGAGATTGGATAAGTTTGTTATTGAGAACTTGGATTATTCAAATTCAAGTTATACCAATGATATCAATCAATATACATCAGCCGATTGTTCTTCAGAGATTGATGATACTTTATATACATTTGGTACCATCACTTACGAAACTGAGGTCATGACTACTGATGGGCTAACAGCAAGTAAGGCATATTTTGATAATGACACAGGGGGTGTAGCACCTCAATTTGAAGTGATTATGCCAGTTGTCTATCGTAAAGATGAAGATAGTTTAAATTTTGGAGCTTACACAGAAGGTGAAATTCCAACTATTAATTATTCAATAACGTATTTTAAACAGTAAGTGCCTAACCAGGCAAAGCAATCTGACTCCGCAAACTGTCATTTTTTGTGCAAAAACCGCACAAAAATCGCCAGCTTGCTACGCAGTTGAGCTTGGCGTTAAACGAAAAGGAGATTCGAGTAATGAGCGGAAAATTTGAAGGCGGTTGTCTGTGTGGAGAGGTTAGGTATTCCTGCAGTGAACAACCAATGTCTCAGTTTATTTGTCATTGTACCGAGTGCCAGAAAATAACGGGCAGCCCAGTTTCTCCTGGGTTTATGGTTAATAAATCCGATGTAAAAGTTACAGGTAATTATTCCGAACATAAAATAGCAGCCGCTTCAGGTCGAGAAATGCTCAGAAAGTTTTGTTCCATATGTGGATCACGAGTTTTTGAGGAATCTCTTGGAATGGCTGACATCTACATGTTTAATGCTGGGTCATTAGATGATCAGAGTGTATTTGAACCTGAAGTCCATTACTGGGTAAATAGTTTGCCCAGTTGGTACAAAATTACTGATAGCCTTCCACAATATGACAAGCAACCAGATGTCGAGTAATGTCGTTTAACAAGCGCCAGCACCGACTCCGTAATTTTTTCACTTTTGTTGCAAAGGGCTGCAACAAAACTGCCAAATTTACTCCACTGTTTGGCCGGCGTTAACTATTTCCATTTAAACTATTTTGTTTCATACACCGAATGATTCAATGTATATTTGTATACAAAGAATGGCTCTGTTGAAGTAGCTGTTATATGAGTGAAAATAGGGAGAACTGTGAATAAACTAATAAGTATATTTCTAATAGTTTTCTGTTCCAATGCTATTGCTAACGATGAGACCACAACTTTTACTCATGGATTATGGCAATCATCATATGCCTATTTAGGAAAGCAGCCATTTTATAATAATTATATAATCATTACTGATGAGCACCTGATTGTAGAAACTAATGGCAGTGTTAATTCAATGTGGCGCTATGAAGTTAAAGTAAATGAGGGTAACTACCAAATCCTTGAAATCATTGGTAGTGATCTTAATGGGAAATATGTCAGACTAAATAGAAATGAAAAGTATGGGTGCAAACCTAAATCCAGATTATCGTATGATAAAAAATGTAATTCCCATATCTGGGATAACGTATTCGACTTTTGTATTTATAACGATTTAGGTCTAGCAGTAAAGAATGAAGGGAAATGTAAAAGAAAGGATAAGTACTTTACGTTTAAACCGAGTCAAGTAGAAAAGATCAGGCTACTTAGTGAGAACATATAACCAGGGCGTGCAATCTGACAGTCAAAACTGTCACATTTTGTGCGGTGGAGCTGCACAAAAGCCGCCATTTTTGCCTGCAGTTGACGCCGGCGTTAGCCCTTTCGGAGAATTAAGTTAGTGATTCTAATTCAAGCAACTCAAGCTGAATATGACGAGATATTTGATATCCTGTGCGAGAATGCTCGTTGGCTAGAGTCAAAAGGTATTTTCCAGTGGCCATTAGATTGGCTTCATTCAAATCAAGATGAAATTCGGACGTCGGTTAATTCAGGTCTGTATTTTAAAGTGGAGATCGATAATCATATAGCTGGTGTTGTCGAAATAACCGGGAGTCCTGATGATGTATGGGCGGGAGAAGAATCCCCTGCATTGTACATTCATAAATTAGCTATTCGTCGTCAATATTCTAATCAATGTTTAGGACGAGGGATTCTTGATTTAATTGCCAAGTTAGCAAGCGATCAAGGCCTGGAATATTTACGTCTGGACTGCGTGGCTCATAATACTAATCTACGCCAATACTATGAGTCCTACGGATTTGAATTTATTAATGAAAAAAGTGCAGGTCTAGTTAACCTTGCTTTGTACCAATGTGCAGTCAAGGGCTAACAAGCGCCTGCAATCTGACCTCCGGCGTTAGACGTAACGTACGTCTAGCACATCGCTCACATGGAGTGAGAAAATTATGATAGGTTATATCACCTTGGGCACAAATGATTTTGATCGTGCTGTTAAGTTCTATGACGAACTGATGAGTCATCTGGGAGAGAAAAAACTTTGGCAAACTGACTCCATGGCTGCATGGG
Source organism: Pseudomonadales bacterium (assembly GCA_013215055.1). GTDB lineage: Bacteria > Pseudomonadota > Gammaproteobacteria > Pseudomonadales > DT-91 > CAKMZU01. The sequence continues at coordinate 7,216 of JABSRQ010000074.1, forward strand.
GGAGCTCTAGAGATGTGCCCGCATTATGTATAGCAAAGCCGTTTTACGGAGCTGATGCAACGATAAGTAATGGTGGGATGTTGGCGCTAAAAGTAAGCTCTAAAGAACAAGTAGATTCTGCTCATGCAAAGGTAATTAGTCTTGGTGGGTTGAATGAAGGAAATCCTGGCCATAGAGGTAATGGCGGTTTTTATGGAGGCTACTTTAGAGATCTGGATGGAAATAAACTCAATGTATAACTACCTGCAACAAGTGCCTAAAAAATAGCAGTAACGGGCTCATCAAACTGTCACTTTTTGTGCGAAAACTGCACAGGAAATGCCAGTTTAACTCACCGCTGAGCAAGGCGTTAAATTTTCGCAAGGTTGAGAATCCGTCATGATATTGGAAATTGAAGAGTTACATCAGAAGGACGTGATGGCTGTGTCTAAACTTATAGAGAGGTCATTTACAACGTCTGTTGCTTCAACACTTACAAACGAAGGTGTGAGCACATTCATGAGCGGGTTAACGTCCGAGTCCATTGAAAAAAGGCGCGCCTCCGGAAATACCTTTATAGTTTGTAGAAATGAAAAGTCTATTGTGGGTGTTGCCGAAATTAGAGACAAAAACCATTTGAACTTACTTTTTGTTGAGCCTTCTATACAGAGAAAGGGTATCGGTCGTAAATTATTACTCAATTTAGTAGATCGAGTTCGGGAGAGTCAAATTACTGTAAACTCCTCACTTAATTCTGTTGATGCATATTCTAAATTTGGTTTTCAAAAAATCGGACCTAAAAGTGAAGTTAAAGGTATACGTTATCAACCCATGGTCTATGAAATAGAGTTATGAACCGAGTATCAAGTTTGTAGTGCGCCCCGTTTTTTTAATTTACAAAATGCATTTCTTCTGGGGTTTTATCGTTGAAGTGTTATCAATAGTGGGTAAATATAAGGCAGGTGGTAAAGGTGAAAAATAGTGAAGATCACTGGGCTATTTGTCCTGCATGTCAGGGGCGTGGGAAAAAAAGTAAACGGCTGCGCAAGAAAGTAAAACTTCGCTATCAAAGGGAGTTGGATCAATTTAAAAAAATGAAGAGCCAAGGCTCGGCTCCCGTTCGCCCTAAAGGGCACCTCGATGCATGCTTGAGCTGTAAAGGTTCCGGCTTGGTTCATTCTTCTACCCCGGCTTTACCTGATAAAGAAAACTATCCGCACCTTGCCATCATTGGTGGTGGAATTGGTGGGGTGGCTCTCGCCGTGGCGTGTTTGCATCGTGGCATTCCCTTTACGCTTTATGAACGCGATAGCGGCTTCGAAGCTCGATCTCAGGGTTATGGACTCACGCTGCAACAAGCAAGTAGGGCGATCGAGTCATTAGGCATTTTCTCGTTAGAAGAGGGTGTGATTTCAACCAAGCATGTGGTGCATACAACCGAAGGGAAAGTGATTGGTGAATGGGGCATCAGAACGTTGGAGCCGTCAGATGAAAAAACGTCACCTAAGCGCACCAATGTGCATATCGCAAGGCAGTCGTTGCGCTTAGCGCTGCTTGAGCAGCTAGGTGGCCATGATGTGGTGCAGTGGGGGCACCAGTTGGTGGATTTTAAAGAGCGTGAGGGAAAAGGCGTAGATTTGAGCTTTCAGATTGACGGGCAGAGTGCGGGGAATATAAAGCACACCCATGCGGACCTTCTGGTGGGGGCGGATGGCATACGTAGTGCCGTGCGAAGCTTGTTGATAGGTGAGCAGGTTTCTCCCTTACGTTACTTAGGCTGTATTGTGATTTTGGGCATTTGCCCTTTAGCCGCCCTTGAAGGTGAGGATGGCGAAGCGCTTGATAGGTCTTTGCTGGATTCGGCCACGGTATTCCAAACTGCCAATGGCCATGAGCGGATTTACATCATGCCTTATGACTCAGACTCGGTGATGTGGCAGCTTAGTTTTCCTATGTCAGAGCAAGAGGCTGCGGCATTGAGTGCTCAAGGACCTCAAGCACTGAAGGAGGAAGCATGGCGTCGATGTCAGTGGCATTCTCCCATTCCGCATATTATTGCGGCAACGCTGGAGGCTCAGGTTTCTGGTTATCCGGTGTATGACCGCGCACTACTTACACCACAATTGCTAGAAAAAGGGGAGCAAGTGACCCTGATCGGCGATGCAGCTCATCCTATGAGCCCCTTCAAAGGGCAGGGCGCAAATCAAGCTTTGTTGGATGCGCTGGCGCTGGCTAGGGGCATCACCAAAGGTTGCGGCCCCTACTCTTTATGGAAGAAGACAGGCGTGAGGGAAAGTGTGTTAACTGAATTTGAAGCAGAAATGTTACAGCGCAGTGCTAAGAAAGTGAAGGATTCTGCAGAGGCTGCCCAGTTTCTGCATTCCGATATCGTGCTGCATGAGGGTGACGAACCAAGAGGGCGCTGCCTGAAGAGAACAGACAAAAATGAAAAATAAACATCACATGACGTTGCCGAAAAATGATTACGCCTGGCAACATCATTCCGACAACTCAGTTGTTAAATAGCGCTAATCACAAAGGAGAATTTAATTTTGTGGGGATTAATAAGCAAAGACAACTTTATCGTAGCATTGCTATCAGGTTTACTGCTTTTATTTATTGGCTTAGCTATAACCTGGTGCGAAAAGAAATACCGTTTATGCAAAATATACAAAATTCTTAAAAGTGGCCTTGCAGAAAAAAATACGGATTTTTTACCCACCGCCTACCTATCGTCAAAGTCAGGATATACCCAGTCTCAAGTTGAGGCTTTATGTAGCCATCATAGTAAAATTCGACGCCATGAAAAAGAAGTAGACTCATGGTGTATAGAGTCATCTCCGTGCCTTTGAACAAGTTACTGAAAAATTGCCTAGCGGGTTGGACGCGCTACACCGCCATTGCTTAAAGCATATTCTCTTATGGAAATGATTCCAGAGAATATCTATCAGATAAGAAAAGATTTATGCATAAACTAATAATAACGATATCCAGCTGTTTTTTCCTCTTCATTCTCTGGATCATATATTTGGCAAATACCGGGCAGCAGAGTATTTTCTTTGAGTTCGTTAGGCTAATACCCTATGGGGATAAGGTAGGCCACCTATCGATATTTGGATTTCTTACTCTACTTGCTAATTTTTCCAGTAAGTTTAAAACCTTCTCGTTTGGGAAGATAAATGTATTTTGGGGAACTTCTGCAGTTTTTGTTTTCGTTACGATAGAGGAATTAAGCCAATATTTCATAGCTACAAGAACGTTAGATATTTATGATTATACCGCTGATATGATAGGCATATTACTGTTTACGTGCTTGTCATGCATTTTAGCAAAGAGGTCTTTAACCAGTCCCATAAATCAGACCTCCGGCAGTTAGCCTATTTTTTTCAAAACCCGAAAAATTCAGTATGAATAATGTTTTTTGGTACTCGTCACTATGTTACTTGCAGGTCTAAATGATGGCTTGGGCACCAAGCTTCAAAGCCCAGCACTTGCCGCCTCAATATTATTTTCTGTTGGCTTAATTGTTGCCGTAATTTATTAGTGGTTGAGGGTGTTCCTGATAAATTATATGAACCTAATATATTGTGGTGTTTTTATTTCGGGCGTTATTTTGTTTGTTAGTCGCCTACATGAGATGAAAGTCTAAAAAATACCTGCAATTGGACAGGCTTACTACGCCGTTGAACGGGGCTTTATGCCATCGAAGTTACGGAATATTAACTTTCTATGTTAAGACTTAATTGATGCGTTATAAAGACAGCAAGGAGAGTTAAGTATGTATGCAATGTTAGCTGGAATCTTGATGGCAGTATTAACAATTGTAGGCATGAGATTTGCGCAGACATAAAATAAACCTTGGGCTTATCCCTTGGTTTTATCTCTCTATCCCATGTTTTACTTTGGCTTTGCTATATATGCAAATGATCAAACGGCATTTATTCAAGAATTAATTTATGCTATGCCTTTCTTCCTTATTTGCATTATCGCTGCATTTAAAAACATAAAATATTCGGCCGTGTTGCTTGCCCTGGGTTATATTGGGCATGGTGTTTATGATGTTATGTATCATCAATTATTCATAAATTCAGGCATGCCAAGTTGGTGGCCAGAATTCTGTGGTACAGTTGATATTCTTATTGGCTTATATTTACTTGCTTATGCCGTTAGATTACCCAATAAGTCAATTGTTCAGGTGAATACCTAGCAATGGTCAACCCCGCCTCCGCAACGTAGTCACTTATGTTGCCGACCTTATGTCATACATTTTAACATTTAAAGTGAGAGTAGAATGGAATCAATACTTAAATATATCTTGTACACCCTATTTGTTGTATGTCTTCTAACAGGATTGAATATTCTGATTGGAGGTGCTCTATCTGTCCCTGGTGCAACCATTGGCGTTCAAGCTCAAATTGATAATGAATTACGGTTCTTCTCAATGTTTTGGCTTGCCTATGGTGGCTTTTGTTTATGGGTAGGCAGGGATATTTCGGCACGTAATCATTTCATCCCATTCATTGCGTTAGTCTTCTTTTTAGGGGGTGTAGGCAGATTATTTTCTGTTTTAATGGTCGGAAATCCAGGGAGTTTTTTGATGGCAGCAATGATCGTCGAGTTTGTATTACCCTTGGCCATGTTCGCCATCTATAAAAAGCAAAAACGCAATGAGTTCGCGATGGTTTCAAACTAGACATAAAAAAGTTGCGCAAAAATCATCCGTTTACTAAGCCCTTTAGCCGGGGGTTAAACAGCCATCGTATTGAATGCCTTTTGGGCTGAGATGAGAATAGTGAAAGAAATAAGCGTTATTAACTTCATTGAAGTCCCTAAAGGAATGGAAGATGAGGCGATACAGGTTCGTAATATCTATGTTGACTACTTCCGTAAACAAGAGGGTTTTGTCAGTTCAACATTTTTTCGATCTCTCACGAAAGATGAATGGCACAAGTACGTCAATATTGTTGTATGGAAATCGCAGGAACATTTTAAGCATGTAGTTAACCTCGGTTTTGATAATTCGGACGGAGAAAATAACGAGGGTATGAAAGTTCTGGGTAAGGGGTTTCCAAGCCCTATTAGAGTTTCACCTTCTCAGTATGAAATCATTGGAAACTAGAGTGCTTAAAAAGGCTGCCAGCGTTAAATTTATAAAATGAAAGTTTTTCTAATACATGGGATATTTGAGACTGGATGCCGTTTTAAAAAAATGGAAGAGCAGCTAGCTGATTTAAATTTCATATTAGAAGCCCATCTTTGAGCCCATCAGATGCAAGATTAGGCGTCATGGATCTGGCTAATAAATTAGATGTGTATATTGATCAAGAACTTGATGAAAATGAAAAGTTTTTTCTAGTTGGCGTTAGTACGATGTAATTATTTCATTGAATAGTCGCTGTTTGAAATATATTTCAGCTTGCAGGGCCATAGTTTCATGGGCTGCAATCGTCAACGCCTCGTAGTCTATACTTTCATCTTTATAATACTGCGAGCAGAATGATGAGTAATGAATCTCTCTATGATCGACTAGATGCTTATGACGGAATTAATACTTTTGTAAACAACCTGTTACCTCGCCTTCAGGGCGATGATTTATTAGGGCGCTTTTGGAATAATCGCGGCATTGATGGTATCGAAAGGGAGAAACAGCTGTTAATCGATTTTTTATGTTCCGGGGCGGGTGGCCCGGTTTATTACACGGGAAGAGATATGGTCGCGACCCATAAGGGCATGAATATTGATGAATCTGATTGGACTCGTTTTTTTGAGCATGCGGGTGCAACCATGCAAGCATTAAAGATTCCAGATCAAGAGTGTCAAGATGTTGTGGCATTTGTGACAAGTTTAAAAGGTGAAATTGTTGAATAGACATGGCTGGTATTAAGCTCCGCATTGAGGCTCACCGGTTTATTTAAATTTTAGGAATAATCATGATTGGATATATCACGTTAGGTTCAAACGATGTGCAAACATCTGCAAAGTTTTATGATCAACTTTTCAGCGAAGTAGGTGCCAGCCGTTTGTGGGATACACCTGCATTTGTGGCATGGAGCAAAGGGGATGATTCTCCCTTCTTTGCTATTACAACGCCCCATGATAAAGAAGCGGCAACGGTGGGTAATGGCGTCATGATTGCTATTCAAGCGGCCAATCAAGCTGCGGTAGATTTAATTCATAGCAAGGCCTTGGCGTTAGGCTCGAAAAATGAAGGTGATCCGGGTTTGCGTCAAGCAGGTTATTATTGTGCCTATTTAAGAGATCTTGATGGTAATAAACTCAATTTCTATTGTGTAGAAAAGTAATCGCTAATGAGTGGTGGTCCAATGCCCTGGCTTTTAAGCAAAGGCCACATCACTGTTGGCTGCCAAAATAAAATCGTTTTCATGTAGGCCGTGAATCTTATGCGTCCACCAGCGTAGCTGACATTTTCCCCATTCGATTAAAATAGCCGGGTGGTGATTATGGCTCTCGGCCAAGTCTGTGATTTTCTGTGCAAAGGCCATGGCCTCAACAAAGTTTTTAAAAGCATATTGGCGCTGTAATTGTTCTACACCATCGATCTCGATGATTTCCCAGTCAGGTATTTGCGCCAGCCACTGCTTTTTTTCCGCATCGCTGGCTAAGGGAGAATCCGCATTGCAGGCCTGGCAGTGGCCTTCTATTAAGGGGGGGGTTGTCATGTCACTCTCAATTTTTTCATCGATGACAACTATTATAGCCAATAGCAGAGGCAGAATTATATTCTGATGTTATAACGCCGCCTGTATCACCACCGGTTTTTTATTCTGCGGGTGATCGATGATAGATACCTGGGTTTTAAAAACCTGTTCTATGTTGGCCTTTGTTATCACGTTTACAGGCGGGCCGCAGTGTAAAACTTGTTGTTGATCCAGTAACACGATTTGGTCGGCATAGAGGCTGGCCAGATTTAAATCGTGCACCACGGCAATAATACCTATGCCTTTTTCAGTCTGTTGTTTAAGAATGGCAAAGGCCTTATGCATCCAGGCCATATCCATGGCCGAGGTTCACTCATCCAATAATAAAAATCGTGCACCTAATGCCTGACTCTCAGGCTGTTGTAACTGAGCTAATACCCGGGCCAGTTGCACACGTTGGCGTTCACCAGCAGACAAACTCATATAGTCTCGATGTAAAAATGATTGCAGTTGCATCAGCGCGACCAGCTCTTGCATGATGCTTTTTTTAAGATTATTAGATAATCAGCATTTACACAATTATTTTTACACCCTCGTTCTAAACAGGCTCTTAGCCCCTACTGATTAAAGATCACAGCCCTGGCGGCCTTCCCGCCACTTGCCCATTTCTCTATTCCAATATAAGAGTGGCATTATGAATCTATTCTTCTTGTCCTCATCATCATATTGGCAACATCAACGTTCACCAAAAGACTGAGACAGGGTTTTGCGTATAGGTTTAAGCAAAAAATCCATCACCGTTCTATCACCAGTACGAATATCCAGCTGCGCCGTCATACCCGGTAAAATATTCAGTACTCTACCGGTAGTGCTGACCACCGGCTGACTTTTGCTGACGACATGCACGCGGTAATAGACTTCCACACCGTTAGGGCTTTCCTCTTTCAGAGTATCGGCACTGACATATAACACCTCGCCGATCACACCACCGTAGATCGTGTAATCAAACGGATCAAAACGCAGGGTGGCCTGCAACCCTGGCCGCACCCTAGCGATATCCGCGGGGCTGACTTTCGCCTCGACGATCAAATCATCATCAATAGGCACAATCTGCATCAGTTCTTCACCGCCGCGCAATACCCCCCCTACGGTGGTGACTCTGACATTTTTAACAATGCCTGGCACCTTGGCTTTAAACACACTGTCGGCAAGCTGCTGCTGACGCTGCGTTAAAATCTGCTCATTCTGGGCAATGGCATCTTCAGCTTTTGTTAACTCTCCACGGGACTCTTCCAGGTATTTATTTTTGCGATTGATCAATTTTGCCTCCGCATCATTCAAGGCACGCTCGGCTCGTATCACCTCAGAGCGGTTAACATCCCCGGTGGCTGACAAGCCTGCCACTAGGTCGGCTTCCTCTCTTGCCAGTGTTACCGACACTCGCAATGTGCGTAGTTCTTCCCCCAGCCCCATTCGTCGTTGTTTGAACAGCGCTTGTTCTACCTCAAGAAGTTCGGGAAAACGTTGTAGATCCTCGGCAAATATCAATACTTTGGCATCGCTGGCTTCTCCTCGTAGCCGCGTTGCCTTGGCTTTGAGTGCCGATAATCGAGCGTCTATCTCTTTCATCGCCGCTCCAACTCGGGTCTCATCCAGTCGCGCCAGAATCTGTCCTGCCTCAACCCTATCGCCTTCTTTAACCTCTAATGAAGCCAGCACACCACCATCAACCGCCTGAATAATCTGTACCCGACTGCTGGCGATGACCTCTCCCGAGGCTCTTGCGACTTCATCGATACGAAACACGCTGGCCCAAGCAACAAACAATACCAGCGCAAATAGCAATAAGCCCAATACCAGTGAATGATTGCGCAGATGATAACTTTCCAGGCGCTGAACGGCTGGGCTTTTTTCTGCATCGTCGGGATAAAAGCTCTCAAATAACATGATCTGGCCCTTTATTCACCGGATGAATGGGCATACCCGCATTGCTGGAAACCTGACCGCCAGGCCTTTTCATTAGCTGGGGTAAAATCACCTCCGGTGCACCGTCGGCAGTTATTTCCCCATTGCACATGATAATCACGCGATTAGCCAGTTCCAGTGCCAAGGCCGGTTTATGGGTGGCCAGAACCAGTATATCTTCAGGACCCATATGTTTTTGCAGGGCCTGCAGAGCCTGGCGTTCACTTTCACCATCCAGTGATGCGGTGGGTTCATCCAGCAACCAGATCTTAGGCCCGGCTAGCAAAACCCGCCCCAATCCTACTAACTGACGCTGCCCCCCCGATAAACCTTCCCCACCTTCATAAATCTCCAAACCCAAGCCCTGCGGGCTATTGGCAACAATAACATCCATCCCTATATCCTGTAATACTTCCAGAAGTTTGCTATCGCTGACCGCACCGGATAAACATAGGTTGCTGTGTAATGTGCCCTTAAATAAGTGCACATTCTGTGGCAAATAGCCGATCTGCTCTGCCACCAGCTGTGGATCCAATTCCCACAATTCAGCATGCCCTAGCAGCACTCTGCCTTCGCTAGGTCTATACAGGCCTCCTAACACCTTAAGTAAAGTTGACTTGCCGCAACCAATAGGGCCCAACAAGGCAATCCTATCTCCGGCGTTAAGCTGTAAATGGGGGATTTTTAACTGCTGCATGGGTGATTGTGGATAAGCAAAACGCAGGCCTTGCAGCTCCAGCGTTGTCGCTAAGGAATCGGGCATTAATAACTGCTGCTGCGGGTCGCGTTCACGCTCAAGCTGTAATAACTGATTGACCATTTGCAGTGCCTGCGCCACATTTTGCCATTGCACCAGATATTGCACACTTTGAGCGACTGGCGCGATCACCCGTCCACCAAGAATACTGCAGGCAATTAATGCACCCATTGTCAGGTCACCGGTTTCGATGCAACCCACGCCCACCACCAGCGCCGAGATATAAGCGGTGGAGGCAAGACTCGCCGTCGTCACCGTGGCACGATTGCTGATAGCTTTTTGCTGAATATTATAATGATTGATGGTAGCGGTAATCGTCTGCCACAGCTCTGAGAAGCGCCACCCGGCATTGTTCGCGCGGATGGATTCCGTGCCTTGCATGACATCCACCAATAAACCCTGACGTTCATTGGACCTGAGCAACTGTTGCTGTAACAGCCGACGCAGGCGACGCTGAGTCAGCCAGCCCAGCATTAGCGCCAACGGAAACATCAACATATAGACCCAGGCAATGGCTCCGCCAATCACCGCAATAAAAGCAATAAACATCAGCGCAAAAGGTAAATCCACCAGCGCAAATATCACTCCTGAGGTAAAAAACTGACGCACCGCATCCAGTCCACCCACCTGTGCTGCTACCGTGCCTAAACTACGTGGACGAGTATCCAAACGTAGCTGTAAGACATGATCAAACACCTGTTGTGATACCGCCTTATCAACACTGCAAGACACACTATCGAGAGTGCGTGCCCGCACGGTTTTTAAGAACCAATCCAATAGAATAACGATGGCCATGCCAGCCACCAGTGTCCACAGGGTCGCATAGGCCAGCGTCGGTACTACACGGTCATAAACCTGCATGGCAAACAGCGAGGTGCAAACTGCCAAGGCATTGATGATCAATGTCGCAATGACTACATCACCTAACCAGCGCCTATTTTTAAACACTTCGCCCAATACCAACCTTGCCGCAATATTATCCTTGAAGGAGAATGCCGACCGTTGCTCAGCCTTGGCAGCGGGGCGTAACCACAACACCAGTGCTTCAGCCAGCTCATCGCTTTCAAGCTCATCGCCCTGTAATTTTTGGCATTGGCCCTGTTCATTAATTAATTGCAACTGATCATTATCGATGCGTTCCAGTAAATGCCAGTGGCCTTGATAAAATAACATTACTGGTAAGCGGCGCCTATCGAAGCGCCGCCATTGTAACTGAGCCGTTTGCCCGTGCTGTACCTTCAAACCATGTAAGATTTTAGCCAGACGCTGAGCCGCAGGCACATCATTTATTGCTGCAGCGCCTTCGCTACAGGCCGTATTCAAAGCACCGAGGGGCACTGCAATAGACAATCGATCCAGCAATAATTTTACTACCGCAGCAGGTAAGGGCTGCTGCCTTGCAGCTGTAGTTTGCTCGGTTGGTTGCAAGTCATCAGTCTGGGTAGCGGCTGCCTGTTCTGGCGATGAAAGAGTCATAGGCTTGGCCATCCATGTTATTTAATAGCGGTCTTTTCTTCAGACCAGTTAATCTCTGCCAACATATCCAGAGCACCTATTAACGCAGCGATACGCAGAGACAACAGCAGCCAGTCATTGTCAATTTGCGCCAACTGCAGGCGCAGTTCGGTTAATTCTCGCTGGGTATTGAGCACCTCCAACCAGGATTTTCGGCCACTCTCATATTGACGTAAGAAGGAGGCCATCGTCGCCTCCAACGCAGTTAATGCCTGTTGCTGAGACGTTAGTAAACGTTGTTGCAAACGGCGGTTAAACATTAATTGATTAACCAGTCGTTGAATATCCGTTAGCGTTACATCGATAGCATATTGTGCCGCCTGCAAACGGGCAGTCGCACTGTTAAATTGGCCACGATTTATCACGCCTAAACCTTCCAGATTGGCTTCAATGACCAGCCCAAATCGGGTCTCATCCATATTGTCCTGGGTATCGAGAAACTCATGTTCAACCCGAAAATACAGTGTCGGGGTTGAGGCCACTCTTTCCTTTTTAATATCGATGCGCACCACATCGAGCTGTTGACGTTTATATTGCAGTTCGGCGCTGTTTAAGCGCGCCTGTTCTTGCACCGTAGCGACCTCTGGCAATGTGGCCCATTTAGGATTCACCGCCTGCTCCACTGGCACAGGAATATGCGTTAGCGCCTGTAACTCATTCAATGCAATCATGCGTTCGCTAATAAACCGTTGTCGTCTCGCCTCAGCCTGTAATAGGCGTGAATAAGCCAAACTTACATCTGCCTGTGAAGCCAGTTTCCCCTGAAAGCGGCGCTGAATACGTTGGTACAGACGCCGATGTTCGGCAATATTGGCGGTGACCACCTCAAGCTTCTGAGTGATGCCTTCGATCTTGCTATAAGCAACTGCCGTATCCTCGATAAGCTGGCGCTGCTGGCGACGCAAGTCCCATAACGCAACAGCATATTCGGTACGTGCCTGGGCGATATGGGTATCAATTTTACCAAATGCCCACAGGGGCTGTTGCAAACGTAATGTGCCCTGATCAAAATTCTCATTGAGATTATTGGCCTGTGCCGACAGCGTTGGGTAACGCCCACCTTTTGCACTGTTGATATTAAAGTTCTGTGCCTGTAGTTCGGCCTGCTGTTGGCTTAACAGCGGGTTATGTAACATGGTGGCTTGCAAGGCTGCGCCCAGTCCTGAGGAGTTGAAGACACTTGAATCGGCAGCGGTTAAATTCTCGGCTTGCACGGTGGCCATGGCCCAAGAGAGCATCCAAACAAGGTTCAGCAACATCCGTCTGCTCATCAAAGCTAATGTGCTCCCATTCCGGGATAGGAACCCGCGGTGATATTGTGCAGTGGATCTTGCCAGTCAGTCTCGTCATGTTGCTGTGCAGGGCGCTGCAGTTTGGCCGCTAATTCCGGCTCTCCAGCCAAGCCATAGGCCTTGCCTAAATTCTCACGCCATTCTTTATGCCAGGGCACCTTGGCCAGGGCTTTCTCCAGCAGTTTAATGCCATCTTCCAGGTAGCCCTTGCTTAAATACACCAGGCCGACCATGTAGTTACAGGCGGCATGTTCAGGATTATGGTGCAGCATTTTTTTAAAGCTAAGCTCGGCGCCATCCAGATCACCCTCACGATACAGCGCCACACCCGCGGTTAAAAATCCCGGCTCTGGCAGCGTGAACATGTCTATATCATCGGCACAAATTTTGGCGTTAGTCCCTGCCAATAAAGACGGTAAATAAGCCTCATAGTGACGCCATTTGGCTTTAGAACTATTATAGATCGGCTGGCGAACCTGCCACACACTGGCGGTTTTTACCGGCCGATCCAGCTCGTTAAAGGCCAGAACCTGCTGCTGCCAGGCCACACCGATATAATCCAACATCTTACGCGCTGTGCCCTCCAGATCCTCCACCACCGCCTCATAATGCACCTCCAGAATATCCGGGAACAACTGTTGCCAATGATGCATTAAGAGATTGTGATCGGCCAGTTGTTGGCCGATATCCTCCAGTTCATAGGCAAAACCCATGCCGCCATGTTTGGCTTGGTAATCGGTGAAATAATTCGACAGCGCAATATCACGTGGATCGCGTCGCACCGAGATGATCTTGGCCTTGGGGAAGAGAAATTTAATCAGGCCAATATTCTCAAAATTATGCGGCATTTTATCGATAATATGTTTGGCCTCAGGTGCATAGGTCTGCAACTCCTTCAGCACATTATTGGCAATGCCTGCAGTGATCTCCACGGTTAAATCATCGATACAGTCTGGGTAATGTCGCCCGGAGCCAACATGGCGCTCCCAGCGATTCAGGCCCTGTATCACCTGCGGAATCACGCCCAGTTCACCGGCAGCAAAGATGTCATCATGGCCGGCTAATATTTGCTCCACCAGCGTGGTACCCGAGCGTGGCATGCCCAACACAAACACCGGCAGCGTCGACTCGACGCCACAATCGCCACGGTGCTGATACAGGGCCTGGCAAAAGCTCATACGCAGTCGGGCGCAGTAGTTGCGATGGGCCGGGGCATCGTAATGTAAAAATTGTTTACTTGCGTTATTGGCCTGCTCGGCAAACTGAAAAGCTTGGGTATAATCTTTGCGTTTTTCCCAGGCCGCGGCCAACTGAAACAAGATGCCGCTGCGCACAGGCCCTTCCAGGCTTGGCATCTCGGCGGCCTTGGCCATGTTCTGCAATGTTTCTACATTCTCAGGGAAATGCCGGGCATTGATCAAGGCACTATGGCCCTTGATGGGATCTAGGCGTTTAACCTGCTCAAACAAGGCCAATGCCGCATCGATATTACCGCGTTGCATATGCTGCTGCCCCAGCCCCTGTAAGGCCGGTACAAAAAATTCGTGTTTAGCCAATATTCTTTGGTAGCGTTGTTCGGCCGCATCAAACTGCTGCTCCTGACTCTCGATCAGCGCCAACACATTCTGAGCCTGGGCCTGCGACAGGTTTATCTGCGCTGCAGAATTCTGCTCATCCTCTTTTAAGCTTTCGGCAAGCTCAACCGCCTTCTCGGCCGCTTTACGTGCCTGTTGATCGAAACGATGCAGACAGGCATTGCTCAGCTGTACCCACAACGAAATATTGTCTTTATCCTTCTGTAAGGCCTTGCGCAGCAACGTGATGGCCGGTAATACGTGCCCCTGCAACAGTGCCAGCTCTGATAGCTGCACACACAGCGAGGTATTGTGCGGATACTCTTTCATGGCCAGCTTTAATACCGCCTCGGCTTCCGCATGGCCATTACGCTCGGTCTGCAGGCGGGCATAGCGGATAAGCCAATCGACAAATGTCTGTTCTTCCAGCGTGGCCTGTTGCTGCTGCAACCAGGTTTCGGCCTGAGAAAATTGCTCACTGGCTACCCACAGCTGTAGCTGTAAATCAGTAAGCGATTGCCAATGCTGTTGATAAGTCTGTTCAGTCAATGCGGCCTCAGAGCCTTGCTGCGTTTGTAACTGCCCCAGGCCTTGATTCAGTGTGGTTTGCGCTTGATCATACTGGCCTTGTAATATTTCCACCTGTACAAGATTACTGAGTATCGGTAAAGATTCTGGCTCACTACTGGCGGCTTGTTCAAACAAATTCTGAGCCATATCCAGCTCACCACAGAGTCTATGACAGTAACCCAGCCTAGCCAACGCCAGGCTATGATGTGGTTTCCGCTGCAAGACAGCGTGCAGTATGTTTTGTGCTGCATCGATATGAAACAGGGCGATGAATACAGCGGCCATATCCACCCGCGCATCCACATCCAGCTCACAATAATGGCTGGCTGCCTGCTGCACAGTGGCATGTGCCTGGCTTATTTGCTTTAGGTGAGCATATGCCAGCGCTAATAGCGGTAGCAGTGCAGGTTGTTGCTGACTCTGCCAACTGCTGAGCGCCAGTTCCCTTAAGGTAGTGTATTCTTTATGCTGGGCGAGCTTACGCAGGGTAGACAAATTTCTCATAGTTTTTAGAATAGATCAATTCTAAAAAACTGTTATCAGAAACTCTCGTCGATCAAGCCAGGCTCTGTGCACCATGGCGAATATATCCATATTCAGGCCTTTCTTAAAAACCAGGCTTCACAATCAGTGCTTCTGCTGCACGCTCAAGTTTTTGTATCCCCGTCACTTCATTAACGCTGACCACCACTATCCCAAGATTTTTTAAAAGCACCTGTACTTTTATAAAGGATACAGATTTTAGCTACTTTTTCTTCTCAGAATTCATCTAGTTCAGTTTGTGAAAGCTTTAACAGCAATGAATTTTGGTTTAGTTCCTGTCTTTATGTACACGCCATCCAGAAATAACATGTGTTAGTCGATATTTAAATTAAGAGCGCCACCAAGGGGAATCCCTCCGCGCGATCCACAACAGTAACTTCAGACTGTAGAATTCCGCCTGCTGTTGCTCGCAAACCCGCCTCGGGCAGAGGCTCTTGTTTGCTCTCCAGCCCAGCCCCTATCCCAATCCCAGAGCCCGCCTCTTGATCAGTTCGCTGCCCGCCCACACTCTAAAGCCGACTCGGCGCGCTTAAACTGAAACTTGCGCAGAAAAATCTGAACCAAATTGCAGTAGACCGTCAACTGCACGAGATTAATGTCCAGTGATTGCTGAGTAAACTTCAGCAGCCTCTCCCCCTCCTGCAACAGGCGGCAGTAACCGAGTCGCGCCAGCGCCAGGGCGTGATCGGCCTCTATGGCCAGCACCTGCTGCTGCAGATCCACCGCGGCCTCTATGCGCTGGATCACAATCAACAGCGCTGACAAATCCACCTGTGAATGCACACAGTAATCAGCGCGAAGGTCTTCGATCTCAGCTAGTAGGTATTCAACCCGCGGTTTTTCACCAAAATAAGTACAGGCGAGGGCAAGCAAAGGCAAAATGTTCGGGTCACCGCTGTCCTGCCACTGACTTTCGGCAAGTGCTTTTAATTCTGTAAATTGATGCTGTTCGGCAAGTTTTCACAGGAGTTTTAGACTACTCATTACATCCTATAAATCGGGTTTATTAGACAAAGGTGGCCTCTCTAACTGACTATGCAATAGCACCGATATACAGCAGGGCCTTATACCCTATGCAACTCAGTTCCCTCTTGTCGACGTGTTACTCATCAAAAATACTTCAGCAGCCGCAGTTTGCTGAAGCACCAGGTGGCCCTTAACTCAAAATCTGTGACACCGCGATCGAGTTAGGCAGCGTAGTTGCAGCCGCACCCAGCAACACATTGGTACCATGACTTCCAGTGGCATACATGTCATTACCGGCAGTATCTACGCCTCCAGTGTGGAATCGAGTAAAATTACCCGACCGTCCCATAAACGCGACAGCGTTAACAGGACCCCATGAAATTAAACCCGAACTAATATTTTGCGCAGACATGGGGTTACCGTCAGCCCCTATTAGAGCGGAACCATTGCCAACCAAATATATCGTATCGTCGCTGCCGAGATTACTCGCACCAGACCAGGGTGAAGTCATTGTCACCACATGAGAGGTCGAATCAACTTTAATATAGATATCGTAAGATACACCCGCATCAAAAGTCCGTGCGCCCCCGCTACCACCATTATGCGAAGAAGAGGTACCTGCGATCAGATCAAACACCACTATCGAAGTATCCACCGCAGCCACAGTGGTGAAATCCAGCGTGGTGGTATCGGCTATACCGGAAAATGAATTACCCGCGTCGTCATCAATCGCTGTAGCGGCAATTTGCACATTATAGTTGGCTGAGCTATTGGCCAAATCGGCAGTCGGATTAATGGTCAGGGTATTACCGCTAACCGACAACTGTCCACCGTGACTGGCGACATCGATGGTGATCGTCTGCGAGCCGTCGGTGATGACAATATTGCCGGTGCCCAGAGCGATATTATCGCCGACGTCGCTGAAATTGATAACAATATTGTCAGTCAGTGACACCCCAGTGGCATTATCGGTCGGGGTGCTCGAGCTCAAAACTGGGCTGTCATTATCGACCGTGGCATTGCTGGTATCACCGGTAGTGGTGGTATTGCCGGCGTTGTCCGTGGCCGTCATGGAGACATTGAGATTGGTGCCGTCGATCGAACCACCGCCATCCTCGGTAATCAAAAAGGTGGCCGTCCAGGTGCCCGAAGAGTTGCTGGCCGCTACCGCTGCACCGCCGCCAAAAGCACTGAAATCGACTGCCACTGAGCCAATCGTATCGCCGTTATTATCACCACCGCCGGTATTATTCCAGGTCGCAGTAACGGTATCGCCAACTTTATAAGCACCACCTAAACCGGTGGCACCGCTGATGCTGATATTGCCATCGGTAACCGTCGGACTGTCGTTATCGAGAGTCGCGTTGCTGGTATCCGAAGTGACGGTGCCGTTACCAGCATTATCCGTAGCCGTGACAGTAACATTCAAATTAGTGCCATCAATCGAACCACCGCCATCCTCGGTAATCAAAAAGGTGGCCGTCCAGGTGCCCGAAGAGTTGCTGGCCGCTACCGCTGCACCGCCGCCAAAAGCACTGAAATCGACTGCCACTGAGCCAATCGTATCGCCGTTATTATCACCACCGCCGGT
>JABSRQ010000075.1:0-11196 GCA_013215055.1 Pseudomonadales bacterium
ACAAACTGGTTTTAAATCCTCATCGCCGCCTTGACTGCGATTTGGTCTGGGATATTGTTGAGAAAGAAAAGCTGAATCTGGTGCAGATTGTTGGTGATGCGATGGCGATTCCATTGCTTGAGTCATTAAAGGCCAATGAAAATCGCTGGGATTTAAGCTCGGTATTTAATATCGGCTCCGGCGGTGCGGTTTTCTCTGAAGCCAAGCAGCAAGAGTTTAAAGAAGCCTTCCCGAATTGCTTTATCACCAATGCCTTTGGTTCTTCTGAGTCTGGTCAAATGGGTTCCGATTCTGGTGATAAAAAAGATGGCAAGGAAGGTTTGGGTAATATTGTTAAGTCTGAATTTATGGATATCATCATCACCGAAGAGGATGGTTCTTACCGTCATGCGGTGCCTGGTGAGGTAGGTGATTTCTCAAGATCAGGTTATATCCCTAATGGTTATTACAATGATCCAGAAAAAACAGCTAAGACCTTTATAAAAATAGACGGAAAAATCTGGCTATTAACGGGTGACCAGGCCAAGTTGGAAGAAGATGGTGCGTCGATGACCATCTACGGCCGTGGATCTAACTGTATTAATTCAGGTGGTGAAAAAATCTTCCCTGAGGAAGTTGAGCAGGCGTTAAAAGCACAGACAAAAGTTTATGATACTTTAGTTGTTGCAACTCCACATGAACGCTGGGGTTCGCAGGTGACAGCTGTAATTTCTGTGCGTGGTGATGTTGCGCCCACGTTGCAGGAAATTCAGGACGAGGCGCGTAAGCTTATTGCAGGTTACAAATTACCACGTGAGCTGCATATTGCTGATGAGATCGGTCGCCTGCCTAATGGTAAGCCTGATTACACTTGGGCAAAAGAATTTGCATTATCAAAAGAAGGTCTGGTAGCGTAAATACAGGCCTTTTAGAAAGGTGGGGCTTGGATTGTAAAGATCTGAGCCCTGCCTTTTTTTATGTCAATTTTTTGATGTTTTTCGCTAGTGAGTGTGCCGTTAATTCGGCGTATTCTATAGCAATTATTGGTTTAACTTCTGGAGAAGAAGATGGAAGGTTTTGAAGCGTTAGATATCAGTACGCCCAATTGTACGGTTGAGAAAAAAGGCCATGTGATGCTGGTGACGTTAAATCGTCCAGAAGCTAAAAATGCACTGAGCCCACAAATGTTATTGGGGATGTATAATGCCTGGCGTTTGCTGGATTCTGATCCTGATTTATATGTGGCTGTGTTAACCGGTAAGGGGGATACCTTCTGCGCGGGTATGGATTTAAAATTTGGTCCTGAAGGTGGTGCCGATGCCGATGAATTTTTGAAAGTTATGGGTGAAGTGCCAGACGTGCATTGGCAGGCTTTATTGCGTAATAATCAGCCTATGAAGCCGATTATCTTGGGTGTTGAGGGTTATGCGTTGGCCGGCGGTACTGAAATTTTGCAGGGTACGGATATTCGTGTAGCTGCTGAAGATGCGGTGTTTGGTGTGACAGAGTGTAAGCGTGGTTTATTCCCCTTAGGTGGCTATACGATTCGTTTGCGTAGACAAATTCCTTATGCGTTAGCGGCTGAGGTGTTATTGCTTGGGCGTCATGTGACAGCGCAAGAGGCGTTGCAATGGGGCTTAGTTAATCGTCTAGTGCCTAAGGGTGAGGCGTTGGCTGAGGCAATTAAGATTGCAGAGGAAATAGCTAATGTTAATGCACCTTTGTCAATTCAGGCTATTACACGTTCATTACGTGAAAATCAGTTTGATAAATCGGAAGTGGATGCGCTGGCTGATGAGTTAAAAATTGGCGAGCCGATTTTTCAAACCAAAGATTCAAAAGAAGGCATGCGTGCGTTTAAAGAGAAGCGTACACCTGTATTTAAAGGTGAATAAAGTCGCAGGTTTTTAAGCAATAAAAAAGCCCGTCTTGGTTTTCCAGGGCGGGCTTTTTATTATTGCAGCTATCAGTTTATAGTAGAGAAGCTTTCATTGCCGCTCATGCTATTTCCCTGGCTATGAATATGATTATTACTGTAATCATTGTCAGTGTCTATGCTCTCGCCTTCGATAAGCTGAATGGCGGTAGCGTGTAAACCTTTAGCACCTGCAGTCGCTTCAAAAAGCACTGGCTGGCCTGTGCGTAGTGTGCGGTATCCATTCATGTCAATGGTGGAGTAGTGCGCAAAGATATCTTCAGTGCTGCCTTCGGCTAAAATAAACCCATAGCCTTTGGCGTTATTGAACCATTTAACGACGCCCTTATCCATAATCTCTTCCCTTTGTATTAAAAATCCAACATCCAGTGCTGTGACTGAAGTGTTGGTTAAATGGATAGATTCGTCAAGTGCGATGATAAAATTATTAATTTGCAGTAATTGTTGTATTATGGCTGTCCTATTCAGTAGAACTTTTATTTTTAATTATGAGAAAATCTAAAGATACTCAACTAACCTTAATGGGGAGTGATGAGGATTCGGCGATAGGTGATGGTGACCTTGCCGTTGCGGAATCTAAGCCGAAATTGAAGCGTCCCTCCCTCTATAAGGTGGTGATACTCAATGACGATTACACGCCCATGGAGTTTGTTGTAGAGGTATTGCAGTTATTTTTCTATATGGATAGTGAAAAAGCGACACAGATAATGTTAGCGGTCCATACTGAAGGTAGGGGAGTTTGTGGGGTTTACCCCTATGATGTCGCGGAAACGAAAATGGCTCAGGTCAATGATTTTTCCCGCGAGAGTGACCACCCTTTATTGTGCGACATCGAAGCTGCCGACTAACCAGGAAGAGGCTATATATGCTGAGCAAAAACCTAGAGGTAACTCTGAATCAAGCTTTTAAAGAGGCCAGAGTTAAACGTCATGAATATATGACGGTGGAGCACCTATTGTTATCACTATTAGATAATGATGCTGCTATAGATGTGTTACGCGGCTGCGGAGCTAATCTGGATGTATTACGTAATGAATTAAATGCTTTTTTAGAGTCCACTACGCCGGTATTGCCTGAGGAAGCTGAAGATAGAGAGACGCTGCCTACCCTGGGCTTTCAGCGGGTCTTGCAGCGTGCGGTTTTTCATGTGCAGTCATCCGGGCGTAATGAGGTGACCGGTGCCAATGTGTTGGTGGCAATATTTAGTGAGCAGGAGAGTCAGGCTGTTTATCTGCTTAAGCAACAAAATATTTCTCGCCTGGATATCGTTAATTTTATTTCACATGGTATTTCTAAAATTGCACCCGATGAGGGGCAGGAATTGACACAGGAGTCTGATGAGGAGGTTGCTACGGCCAGTGAGGGTGGAAGTGAGAGTCCATTAGAGAATTTCGCGACCAATCTTAACGTGCAAGCCAAAGAGGGGCGTACAGACCCTTTAATTGGTCGCTTGGAGGAGGTTGAACGTGTGGCGCAAATATTGGCGCGCAGGCGAAAAAATAATGCACTATTGGTGGGTGAATCGGGCGTTGGGAAAACCGCTATTGCAGAAGGCTTAGCTAAGAAAATTGTTGATGGTGAAGTGCCGGATATACTTAAAAATAGCATTGTTTATTCTTTGGATTTAGGGGCTTTATTAGCAGGCACGAAATACCGAGGTGATTTTGAAAAGCGGTTTAAGTCGTTATTGTCGGCGTTGAAAAAAACACCGGATTCGATTCTGTTTATTGATGAGATTCATACCATTATTGGTGCCGGTGCAGCATCCGGTGGTGTTATGGATGCATCCAATTTGCTTAAGCCGGTATTAACCACCGGCGATATACGCTGTATAGGTTCAACCACTTATGAAGAGTATCGTGGTATCTTTGATAAGGATAAGGCCTTGTCGCGCCGCTTTCAAAAAGTGGATGTGCTTGAGCCAAGCGTTGAGGATACTTATAAAATCCTGAAAGGCTTAAAAAGCCGGTTTGAAGAGCATCATCAACTTAAATATGCCGATAAAAGCTTAAGAGTGGCTGCAGAGTTGGCAGCTAAGCATATCAATGACAGGTTCTTGCCAGATAAGGCCATTGATGTGATTGACGAGGCGGGGGCTTACCAGCAGTTATTGTCAGCCAGTAAGCGCAAAAAAACCGTGGGTGTTGCCGAAGTTGAATCCATTGTTGCTAAAATTGCGCGTATTCCTGAAAAAACCGTATCATCAGACGATAAGAAATCATTAAAGGATTTATCAAAAAACCTTAAACGTGTTGTTTTTGGTCAGGATGCCGCGATAGAGACGTTGACGACGGCAATCAAGCTATCAAGGGCCGGTTTAACCTCGCCTGAGAAACCTATTGGTTCATTTATGTTTTCAGGCCCTACCGGTGTCGGGAAAACGGAGATCACCAAGCAGTTAGCCAGTATTCTTGGTGTGGAGTTGATTCGCTTTGATATGTCTGAATATATGGAGCGTCATACCGTATCGCGCTTAATTGGCTCACCTCCGGGGTATGTGGGTTTTGATCAGGGCGGCTTATTAACGGAGGCGGTCACTAAACATCCTCATTCTGTTGTGCTGCTTGATGAGATTGAGAAGGCGCATCCGGAAGTTTTTAACCTGTTATTGCAGGTGATGGATCATGGCACGTTAACGGATAATAATGGTCGCAAGGCTGATTTCCGTAATGTGATACTGGTTATGACAACCAATGCCGGTGCTGAGAGCATGTCCAAGCGTGCGATAGGTTTTATGGAGCAAGACAATAGTACGGATTCGATGGAGACGGTTAAGCGCATGTTTACGCCAGAGTTCAGGAATAGGCTGGATGCGATTGTGCAGTTTGATCAACTGTCCCCCGAAATTATTCATACCGTGGTTGATAAATTCTTATTTGAGTTGCAGTCGCAGCTGGATGATAAAGGCATTACGATTCATGTAACGGATGAAGTTAGGGATTTCTTGGTTGAAAACGGTTATGACGCTAATATGGGTGCAAGGCCTATGAGTCGTACGATTCAAGAGCATATCAAAAAGCCTCTAGCGGAGATGGTTTTGTTTGGTGATGTTGCCAAGCGAGGCGGAGTGATTGATGTCACTATGGAGAATGGAGAGGTGCACTTGGAAGAAGTGGCTGAGGCCTTGGCTTAGTCTAGGGTTTTTGCAGGCATAAAAAAGTCACCTTAGGGTGCCTTTTTTCTTATCCGGCAGTTAAATTAACGTGCTCGATAAGTGATTAGGCCTTTATATAGCTCGTATGGAGTAAGCTCTACACGTACCTTGTCGCCGGTTAAGATGCGGATATAGTTTTTACGCATTTTACCTGAGATGTGAGCAATAACGACGTGGCCGTTTTCAAGCTCAACTTTAAAGGTAGTGTTTGGTAGGGTGTCGATGACTTCCCCTTCCATTTCAATTTGATCTTCTTTTGCCATCGGGCAGAGTTCCTTTAAAACAACGGTGTTGTATTTTGTTTAACTGAGTTAACCAGCTAAGCCAATGAAACACCTGTAAAAGGTGCTAAAAATTTAGCTGCGGATTCTGCCTGAATTATAGACGAATAGCAAAAGAAAACGATCAAACTGTTCATTTAACTGAGTAAAGGCCGCCATTGTTGATTTAGCAGGATTTCGGCGGGTTTAAAACGGCTCTTGTATTGCATCTTCTGGCTGTCTTTTATCCAATAACCGAGATAGACGTAATCCAAATGTAATTGTTTAGCGTGTTCTATCTGCCATAAAACCGCGAGTGTGCCGGGGCTGCGTTTTTCTTCGCAGGGATCATAAAAGGTATAAACGGCTGAAAAACCGTCATTTAGGCGGTCGATGACGGCAACGGCTATTAGTTTGTCGCCACACATAAATGAAAAGTATTCCGTGCAGCCTATGGCGTTGTTTAAAAAGGAGGTGTACTGCTCTTTTGAGGGTGGATACATATCCCCATCGGCGTGGCGAAAGCAGATGTAATCGGCATACAGTTTATAAAAGTGTTCATCGTCAATGCTGTGGCTTTTCACTACCCGTATATCGGTATTCTTTTTTAATAAACGTTTTTGACTTTTTGAGGTTTTAAAATGAGCCACGGGAATACGAATGGGAATGCAAGCTTGGCAGTGTTGGCAGTCTGGCCGGTAAATAAGATTGCCGCTGCGCCTAAACCCCAACTTCGATAAGTAGCTATAACTATGTTGATTCATTTTAGCTTCAGGGTCTATAAAAAGCGCTTCTGACTCCATGCCTTCTAAATAGCTGCAGGGTTGTGGTGCGCTGGCATATAGGCGCAGTTGCTCTGGCGCGGTACTCGTATGGTGATCCGCCTTAGAGCTTAATTCTTTGTCGTTTTTCTTGTCGTTCATATCTGCGGTGTCATAGCCGTTTGCCAGGGTGGGGTCTCAATGGGGTTGTTGATGGCTTGCTTTAGCTGTGCTTTAAAAACTTCCCTGTCTACAGTATAAGCCCCTAATGAAAGTAAGTGTTCAGATTCGACCTGGCAGTCGATAAAGTGAAAGCCAGATTGCTGCAATTGCAGGCATAGTTGGATAAAGGCGATCTTGGATGTATTAGCTTGGGTGGAGAACATCGATTCTCCAAAAAATACACTGCCTATGGCAATGCCATATAAGCCGCCAACCAGGGACTTACCTGACCAGACTTCAATGGAGTGGGCCACACCCAGGTCATGTAATTGGCAGTAGGCGCAAATCATCTCCTGCGTTATCCAGGTATCATCGCTGTAATCTCGGGGTTGGCCGCAGGCGCGAATAACATCTTCAAACGCGGTATCCCAGGTAATGCTGTAGGTGTTTTTTTTAAGTAACTTCTTCATGCTTTTGGAGATGTGTACTTCTTCAGGTTTAAGTAGGCACCTGGGATTTGGGGACCACCATAAAACTGGGTCGGGATCGGAATACCAAGGGAAGATGCCTTGGCTGTAGGCATTTATTAATGTGCTGGGCAGAAGGTTGCCTCCAGCGGCTAGCAGGCCATCAGGTTCTGGCAGTGCTGTGGATATATCAGGAAAAAAAACCTGCTCTTCATCTAACCACGGTATCATGCAAAAATCGTCCTAAGTCGAATAATCAATAGGCAGTGGCTAAAGAATAGGGAAGTGAGGGGGTAAAAGAAAGGGCTGCATGGCAGCCCTTGGGGTGTGTAATTAATCTTGGGGTTTATTCATCCAGATAACGTTCGGCATCCAGGGCGGCCATACAGCCAAAGCCTGCAGAGGTTACGGCTTGGCGATAGACGTGGTCGGCCACATCTCCTGCGGCAAATATACCTTCTATAGAGGTTTGTGTGGCATTGCCTTCCAGGCCAGACTGAATGCTGATGTAGCCATTTTTCATGTCCAGCTGTCCTTTAAATAGATCGGTATTGGGTATATGCCCGATGGCGATGAATACGCCCGCAAGATCAATTGCGGTTTCTTGATCGTTTTCAGTGCTTTTTAAGCGCAGTCCGGTAACGCCGCTGTCATCACCTAATACTTCTTCTAGGGTGTGATTCCATAAAATATCGATATTACCGTTTTTTGCACGCTCTAATAATTTGTCTTGTAAAATCTTTTCGGAACGTAAGAAGTCGCGCCTATGAATAAGGGTGACCTTGCTGGCGATGTTTGACAGATAAAGTGCTTCCTCAACCGCGGTGTTTCCGCCGCCAACAACGGCAACTTCTTTGCCTCGATAGAAAAAACCATCACAGGTCGCGCAGGCTGAAACACCTTTACCCATAAAGGTTTCTTCACTTTCAAGGCCTAGGTACTGGGCCGAGGCGCCCGTGCAGATGATCAGTGCATCACAGGTGTAATTGTCGGTATTACCAAATAATTTAAAAGGTTTTTCTGAAAAATCGGTTTTTTCAATATGATCAAAGATGACGTCGGTATCAAATCGTTCTGCATGTTCCTGCATGCGCATCATTAATTCAGGGCCTTGCACGCCATTTTGATCGCCAGGCCAGTTGTCCACGTCTGTTGTTGTGGTCAATTGTCCGCCTTGCTGCATGCCGGTTAAGATGACCGGGTTTAAATTTGCTCTAGCTGCGTAAACGGCTGCGGTATAACCTGCCGGGCCTGAGCCTAGGATAATCAGTTTGTGGTGAACAAATTCACTCATGGAAATACCTTTATAGGTTAAGCAGATGCAATAATCTGACTGCCAAGTATGGGACTCAATTAATTTCTGCACATTGTAACGAATTCCTTAATTTGCGCCAGTAAAGAGTTTTAATTGCATTGATAAACTTTGTTTAACGTCGATTGTCTTTTTACGTTATCATGGCAGCTTTATTTTTAGATATTTCTTATGGTTTATGGATACCAGTAAAGTGGATAGGAAAACCTCAGCAAAAAGCGCCATACAGGAACCAGGCCTAGTGTCAGAAGATATGCAGGATAAGTTGACTCGCAGGCTGATTGAGGGATTGTTTATTCTTACGGTTGCCATGGCAGCCTATTTTATTTTGGCGTTTATAAGCTACGATGCCAATGATCCTTCCTGGTCTTATGTAGGTGGCAGTGAACAGGTCAATAATTATGCGGGAAAACTGGGGGCCTGGTTTGCCGATGTGTTTTTTTCGTTATTGGGTTACGGCGCTTATTCCATTCCTCTTATTTTAACTTACCGTGCATGGCTGTTTTTTCGAGATAGAGAGGGTTTTGATAGCCGAGATTGGCCGGGGTTTTTTGTTGTTTGTATCGGTGTGATTTTTGTGTTGTTGAGTGTCACCGGGTTAACAGCAATCAATACACCACTTTCTGCATCTTCTCTGCCTTCTGGCAATGGTGGATTGCTGGGGGAAATGCTAGCGGCAGAATTTCTACCCGGTTTTGGCTTGGCAGGTGGCCGGCTTGTTCTTTTTACGTTGTTTTTTATTGGTGTAACGATCAGTACCGATATTTCCTGGTTACAGCTGATTGAACGCATAGGCCATACGGTTGTGACGTCAAGTACTGAGCTCTATGAAAAATGGGCGCAGCGTGAACGTGTTATGCCCATAGATGAGCCAGAGGATTGTGATGCCGACGATATGGATGTAGACGCTGCAGTGGAAGCGTTTGAGAAAAGCACACGATCCTTTAGTTTGCCTTCATTGCCATTTTTTAAGTCTAAACCTGCTGTTTCGGATTGGCATGAGAGTGATGATCAGGATGAAGAAGATTTTGAACAATATGAGCCGGAAGATGATTTAGACGTTGAAGAAAGCGAGGTGAATGCAGAGAATGGAAAGAGGGGCCTTTTAGCAGGCTTTTCATTTAACAAACGCTTCAGTGCGCAGGCGCATGATGAACCGAGCCCGGAACGTATGGAGCCCACTTTTGGCTCTGCAATTTTGCAAGACGTGGAAACGCAGGTCGCGACAACAATACAGGAAAATGGCATATGCCCGGTTAAAGATGCCTTACCTGCAATACCTGAAGCTCTAGTTCCAGAGCCTATTGTTGTAGCAAAACCTGCGATAAAAATCACCCCCGCAATACCTGATTCTGAACCCAGTGATAAGGCGATTAAAGACAAGCAGGAATTGTTATTTGATGATTCAGAGGCGCTGCCTTCTTTGGGTTTATTATTGGAAGAACCTAAGGATAATAAAAAAGGCTATTCAGCTGAGGTGTTGGAGGCGATCTCTACGTTATTGGAAGAAAAGCTTTTAGAGTTCAAGGTTGAGGTTAAAGTCACCGCGGTTCTCCCAGGGCCTGTAGTTACCCGTTTTGAAATTCAGCCAAAACCAGGCACTAAGGCTAGCACGATCAGTAATTTATCAACGGATCTGGCGCGTTCTCTGGCGGTGCAATCGGTACGTGTGGTTGAAGTGATCACCGGGAAGTCGGTGATGGGTATTGAGATTCCCAATAAAAATCGTGAAATGGTGTATTTCAGCAGTGTTATCGGCTCTAAGGCTTTTGAAGAGTCGAAATCACCGTTAACCTTGGCTCTGGGACATGATATTGGCGGGCAGGCTGTGCTTGCCGATCTTGCCAAAATGCCACATTTGTTGGTCGCAGGAACCACAGGTTCGGGGAAGTCTGTGGGTGTTAATGGCATGATTTTAAGCATCTTGTTTAAATCTACGCCCGAAGAAGTACGTTTAATTTTGGTGGATCCAAAAATGCTGGAATTATCGGTGTATGACGATATCCCTCATTTATTAACGCCGGTTATCACCGATATGAAGGATGCCGCCAACGGCTTGCGTTGGTGTGTGAATGAGATGGAACGTCGTTACAAGCTTATGTCTAAGTTAGGTGTGAGGAATATGGCCGGTTATAATAAGAAGGTTGAAGATGCGATCAAGGCGGGTGAGCCCCTTTTAGACCCTTTATGGCAGGCCGAGCTGGAGTTTATGGCTGGAGAAGATTTACCCCCTGCGCCACCTTTAGAAACCCTACCTTATATCGTTGTTGTTATCGATGAATTTGCCGATATGATTATGGTGGTAGGTAAAAAGGTTGAAGAACTTATAGCTCGTATTGCCCAAAAGGCCAGAGCTGCAGGCATACATTTAATTCTTGCGACACAGCGCCCGTCGGTGGATGTTATTACCGGTTTGATCAAGGCCAACGTGCCTACCCGTATGGCGTTCCGGGTGTCTTCAAAAATTGATTCACGTACTATTCTTGATCAAGGTGGGGCTGAGCAGTTGCTAGGCCATGGTGATATGTTGTTTATGCCGCCGGGTGAAAGCATGACGGTTCGTGTGCATGGTGCGTTTGTTGCGGATGATGAAGTGCATGCGGTGGTTGAATCGTGGAAGAAACGCGGTAAACCGAACTATATCGTAGGCTTGCTGGAGACCGGTGACAGTGCCGAGATAGCCGGTATAGCATCAGAATCTAGTGGTGGCGCTGAAGAGCAGGATGCGTTATATGATGAGGCGGTTGCTTTTGTTTGTGATACACGTAAAGCCTCCATCTCGTCGGTGCAGCGCAAACTGCGAATCGGTTACAATCGTGCCGCTAGAATGATAGAGGCGATGGAGGAGGCCGGTGTCGTCAGTTCTCCTGGGAATAGTGGTCTGCGTGAAGTGTTGGCTCCACCTGCGGTTTCAGCTCATTAAATGGTTTTAAAAATTAAGTAGGATCTCGATGTTAAAACGTTTTATCTGTGTGGTAAGTTTGTTGGCTTTAAGTTTGCCCGTGTTGTCAAAAAATGACGAAAAAGCGATGTCGCTTCTTTTGCAGAATTTATCGGCTTTTACCGGTTATCAGGCTAAGTTTTCACAGCAGTCCCTGGATGAACGCGGCCAGCCTATGCAAGCGATGAAGATGACTGGAACGTTGATGATCAAGAAACCCAATC
>JABSRQ010000075.1:11206-24371 GCA_013215055.1 Pseudomonadales bacterium
GTTTTTATTGGCAGGCCGATGAACCTGCCGCTCAACTGCTGGTTTGTGATGGGCAGACTATCTGGCATTTTGATGAGGATCTAGAGCAGGTTGTTGTGCAAAAATATGCGCAGGCAAAATATCAGTCACCCTTGCTGCTGATTCTGGAAGAGGAGGGGGCACTCAGGGAGAAATTTGATGTAAGCCTAGTAACACAGGCGCCGCTGCTGGTTTTTACATTAACACCGAAAAAAATTCAGGGGCAACAAAACGAGGCCATGGCTGTATCTTCTATTGAATTAGGCTTTTCTGATAACAAGCTGCAGAGTTTAAGTTTTGTTGATGCCTTGAAGCAGAAAACTCAGGTTAACTTCACCGAAGTTGTCATTGATCAAGTGATAGATGACAAGCGTTTTACCTTTGATATTCCGGTTGATGCCGATGTTTTATACGAATAATCATGACCGTTGACGATTTATTTGCCGCAACATCTGAGCCCAATGCGGCTTTTCAACCTATGGCTGCACGTATGCGCGCTAAAACGCTGGCAGACTATGTCGGCCAGCAGCATATTCTGGGCACGGGTATGGCCTTGCGAGAAGCCGTAGAGCATGGGCACTTACACTCCATGATCTTGTGGGGGCCTCCTGGCGTGGGAAAGACCACGCTGGCAAAAATCATTGCAGGTGACAGTGATGCACAGTTTATCGAGATTTCTGCAGTTTTGGCAGGTGTTAAGGATATTCGTGCGGCGGTGGAAAAAGCCCAGCTTTATCGCCATCAATACAATAAAGCCACGGTTTTATTTGTTGATGAGGTGCACCGATTTAATAAAGCCCAGCAAGATGCGTTTTTACCGCATATAGAAAACGGTGAAATCCTGTTTATTGGTGCTACCACCGAAAACCCGTCTTTTGAATTAAACTCGGCTCTGTTATCAAGAGCCCGGGTCTATGTTTTAAAATCATTACAAGAGCAGGATTTACAGCAGTTGCTTCAGCGAGTCCTTGAAAAAGATCCGGTTTTGGCGGATATCGATGTTAGGTTTGATGAAAAAAGCCGTCAGCAATTAATTGCCGCAGCCGATGGTGATGCCAGGCGTGTCTTAAACCTGCTGGAAATTGCGTTAGACTTGGTACCTACGGTTGATGGTCAAAAAAATATCGGCGAGTCAGTCATTAAGCAAGTATTGGCGCAGTCTTATCGACGTTTTGATAAGGGGGGCGAGCAGTTTTACGATCAAATCTCGGCGATGCATAAGTCCATCCGTGGTAGCGCGCCTGATGCGGCGCTTTATTGGTTGTGCCGCATGTTAGATGGTGGCTGTGATGCACTTTATTTAGCCCGGCGTATCGTAAGAACCGCCAGTGAAGATATAGGTAATGCCGACCCTAGAGCGCTAGAAATTGCCATGAATGCGTGGCAGGTGCAGGAACGTCTGGGCAGCCCCGAAGGGGAGTTGGCTTTGGCACAGGCGGTCATCTATTTAGCGTCCGCACCTAAAAGTAACGCCGTATATACGGCATTTAATGCTTGCAGGCAGTTAGTTGCCTCTACGCCAACCTTGGATGTTCCCATGCATCTTCGAAATGCACCGACAAAGTTGATGAAGGAATTAGACTACGGCGAGGGTTATCGCTATGCCCATGATGAACCTGAAGCATTTGCTGCCGGAGAGGGATATTTGCCTGTTGAACTGGCTGATATGCAGTTTTATCAACCGGTTAATCGAGGCCTTGAGATTAAAATTGCGGAAAAGTTAAGCTATTTTCAGCAGCTAAATGCGGCATCAACAAATAAACGCTATGGCGACGATTAACAAGGCGTTAGAATAGCGCCCATTCCAATAGGCTGAGCTCCTTCTAGGTATGAAGATCCGTTTAGCCAGTGAACATATAAAAAGCCTTTAAAGATTAAACACGGACAATTCCTATGTTAGATATCAAATTACTTCGTCAGGATATTGATGCAGTTGCAGCGTCTTTGCAGAAAAAACACTTCTCATTAGATATTGCATTGTTTAAACAGCTGGAAGCCGATAGAAAAGATTCTGATATTCAAACCCAAAGTCTGCAGTCTGAACGCAAAAAGGCGTCGAAAAAAATCGGTCAACTGGTGCAGTCGGGTAAGTCGGTAGATGAGGCAAAGGCGGAAGTTGCCGAAATCCTGAAAACCATCGATGCAGATTTACAAAGCTATGTAGAAAAAAACCGTGCCGCCAATGAAGCCTTAAATGACTTTATGATGGCGGTGCCAAATATGCCGGACGCCTCGGTGCCAGAAGGTAAAACCGAAGAAGATAATAAACTGATCAATACCTGGGGTGAGCCTAAAAACTTCGCCTTTGCGGTGAAGGATCATGTGGATTTGGGGAATGATGTCGGTGGTCTTGATTTTGATTTAGCCGCCAAGTTAACCGGTTCACGTTTTGCGGTTATGCGAGGTGGTATTGCGCGTATGCATCGTGCGTTGATCCAATTTATGCTGGATAAACATACGGAAGAACATGGCTATGAAGAAGTGCATGTGCCCTTTATTGTTAATGCCGAGTCGCTAAGAGGCACCGGGCAATTACCTAAATTTGAAGAAGATTTATTTAAAATACGCCACGATGGCGCAGATTTCTACCTTATTCCTACGGCTGAAGTGCCGGTGACTAATCTGGTGCGAGATAAAATTGTAGAAAGCACTAATCAAGATGGTTTTACCGCGTTACCGTTAAGGTTTGCCTGCCATAGCCCGTGTTTTCGTAGTGAAGCCGGCAGTTCAGGCCGTGATGTACGTGGCATGATTCGCCAACATCAATTTGAAAAAGTTGAATTGGTACAGATGGTATTACCCGAAGAGTCTGATGCTACATTGGCGGCTTTAACCGGCCATGCTGAAAGTATTTTACAGGCCCTGGAATTACCTTACCGCAAGGTTCAATTATGTGGAGGTGATTTAGGTTTCTCGGCATTAAAAACCTTTGATTTAGAGGTTTGGCTGCCTTCTCAAGATACCTATAGAGAAATTTCATCGTGCAGTAATTTTGGTGACTATCAAGCCAGGCGAATGATGGCCAGATACCGTAATGCACAAGGCAAGGCCGAGTTATTACACACGGTTAATGGTTCAGGTTTGGCTATTGGCCGGACATTATTGGCGGTGATGGAAAATTATCAGCAAGAAGACGGCTCTATCGTGATTCCAGAAGCTTTAAAAGCTTATATGGGTGGAATGACGGTTATCAAAGCCTAATACAGTTGTAACGCAGGAGAGTAAAAATGAAACATTTCCCGTTATTTTTTGATTTGCACGGGCAACACTGTCTGGTAATCGGTGGTGGCGCAGTGGCTTTACGTAAGGCCAGTTTGTTAAGCAAGGCGGGTGCGGTGATTCATATTGTCTCGCCTGAGATTAATGATGATCTGGCCTTTATTGCCGAAAAAAGCCAGGGTCAGGTATTCAGGCGAGCTTATGAAAAGGCCGACCTTGCGGATAAAACCCTGGTTATCGCTGCCACTAATGATAGGCAGGTGAATGAACAGGTGTCTAAAGATGCCAAGGCCAATAATCAGCCGGTGAATGTGGTTGATAATCCGGATTTATGCAGCTTTATTTTACCGTCAATTATCGATAGATCCCCTTTAACCATCGCGGTGTCCAGCGGTGGTGCATCGCCGGTATTAGCAAGAATGATACGCAGCCGTATTGAATCCATGATTCCGTCGGCCTATGGGCGTCTAGCGGAGTTTGTGGGGCTTTTCAGAGATAAAGTAAAACAAGAGTTGGCGACAGAAGGTGAACGTCGCAGGTTTTGGGAGTCGGCGCTGGAAGGCCCTATTGCCGAAAAAGTATTGACGGGGAAACCTGAAGACGCCAGCAGAGTATTTGAAGCCAGCCTGGCCAAACGTCATGATAATCAGCCAGGGGAGGTGTGTTTGGTAGGGGCCGGTCCGGGTGATCCAGACTTGCTGACATTCAAAGCCCTGCGTTTATTGCAGTCTGCCGATGTGATTTTATATGACCGCCTGGTAAGCCCTGCAATTGTAGATCTGGCCAGACGTGATGCCGAAAGGGTGTATGTCGGTAAGGCAAAATCGGATCATGCTGTGCCTCAGCAGGAAATTAATCAATTGCTGATCGATTATGCTAGAAAAGGTTTAAGAGTTGTGCGTTTAAAAGGCGGCGATCCGTTTATTTTTGGCCGCGGTGGTGAAGAAATAGAAGAGCTCGCTGAACTGGGTATTCCTTTTCAGGTGGTGCCGGGTATTACGGCCGCATCAGGCTGTGCCAGTTACGCAGGCATACCTTTGACACATAGAGATTATGCACAGTCGGTACGTTTTGTGACTGGGCATTTAAAAGATGATGGTGATGACTTAAATTGGTCAGAGTTGGTGGGTCTGCAGCAAACCGTGGTGTTTTATATGGGCTTAAGCAACTTGGAAAAAATCTGTGCACAATTAATCGCCCATGGCCGGGCGGAGAGTACGCCGGTTGCGATAGTGCAAAAGGGCACAACCCCTGAGCAGCGCGTGATTATCGGTGATCTTAAAAGTTTGCCGGCAGAAGTTGCCAAGCAGAAAATTAAAGCACCTACGCTAATTATTGTGGGTGAAGTGGTGGAGCTGCATAAGAAGTTAAGTTGGTTTAATACCGAAGTGACGCCTTAAGTTTAATTGTTTATAGATAGGTTTATTTCATGAGTGCAGCAGTTGATGGTGAAAGCCCGGAATATGACTACGATTTATTTGTTATAGGTGCAGGCTCGGGCGGTGTAAGAACTGCAAGAATGGCGTCAGCCAAAGGTTTACGTGTTGCCGTCGCTGAAGAGAAATATCTGGGTGGCACCTGTGTTAACGTCGGCTGTGTGCCTAAGAAATTGATGGTGTATGCGTCACATTTCTCCGATGATTTTGAAGATGCCGCGGGTTTTGGTTGGAAGGTCGGCGCTGCAGAGCATGATTGGTCCACGTTGATTGCCAGGAAGGATGCTGAAATCAGCCGTTTAAATGGCATTTATAAAAACATGTTAGAGAGTGCCGGGGTAACGATAATCACTGGCAGGGCGCGTTTTGTTAATAGTCATACCGTGTCTATTAATGGTGAGAATATCAGTGCCGAAAAAATATTGATTGCGGTGGGTGGTACACCGTATTTACCCGAATTCCCGGGTTCTGAACATGTGATCAGTTCTGATCAGGTTTTTTATCTGTCGGAAAAACCCAATAGTATTCTGGTTGTTGGTGGAGGTTATATAGCCGTAGAATTTGCCGGTATCTTTAATGGCCTGGGTGCAAAAACACAGTTGTTATATCGTGGTGAGCAATTGCTTAGAGTTTTTGATAAAACGATTGCCGATTTTGCGATAGCTGAAATAGCCAAAAAGGGTGTAGATATCCGTTATCAGACACAAATCATCGAGATCATAAAGCAGGATGATGGCCGGCTGCAATGTAAACTAAATAACGGTGATACCGTGTTGGCCGATCAGGTGATGGTTGCAACCGGACGCTCGGCGTTGACACAGGATTTAGGTTTAGAAAATACCCGTGTCAGTTTAACTCAGGCAGGGCATATCCAGGCGGATAAATATAATTTCTCTACCGGGGATGACGCAATTTTTGCGTTGGGTGATGTGATTGGTACGCCGGAGTTAACGCCGGTGGCTTTGGCTCAGGCCATGGTTTTTCTTGATCAGCAATATGGCAGCGGTAAAAGACAGATGTCTTATGATGCTATAGCGACGGCGGTTTTTTGTCAGCCTAATATTGGCACTGTGGGCTTGTCTGAAGAGCAGGCGGCTAAGTTGGGGGGGGCGATTGATGTGTATCAGTCTGAATTTCGCCACTTAAAACATACACTTTCTGGCAGTGATGAGCGTGTATTGATGAAATTGATTGTTGATCAAGCATCACAAGTTGTTTTAGGTGTGCATATGGTTGGGCCTGATGCGGGGGAGATTATTCAGGGTTTTGCCGTTGCGGTTAAAGCCAAACTGACTAAAGCCCTGATGGATGAGACCATTGGCATTCATCCAACGGCGGCAGAAGAGTTTGTCACTTTACGTGAGATCAAGCACACGGTTGCATAATGCGTGTATAGTAGGTTTATCGTACCTGCTTTTTTATATGTAAGCGTAAGCGAATAATAATAACGTGCGGTATTCCGGTGTGGATGCCGCTGTGATAGAGGTGTTTATGTCGTCCACCGCATCCATTTCAGTGAGTAGCCCAGCTGCGGTTAGTCGTGTTTCATTGCTGTCTCTGTATGGCATCATTCCATTAACGCTGCTTATTGCCGGTGTTGATCATTTTTTCTTAGATAGTTTATTGATTGAAAACTATCTACCTAGCAATCCGGCTTCTTTGTTGTTGTGGGCCATTATCTTTAATTTTCCGCATATTATTTCCAGTTTTGTGACCCTGGCGGATGATGAGTATATTCCGTATTACAAGAAGCGTTTTAGTCGCGCCTTAATGATTATTGTATCTGTTGTGGTGGGTATTAATATGCTGCTGCCGTGGATAGTGCCGGCGCTGGTGGCGAATGTTGTTTATGCGTTGTTTTTTGCCTTTTTTGCAGCTTACACCATGTACCATGTGTTATCGCAGCAATTTGGTATTGGCATGATGTTGATGAAAGCCAAGCCAGGGCCAATCTATGAGTGGTGGCGCTATTTGTCCACCATTGCAACAACGGCGATGTATGCAATGGTCTTTGCCAGGGTACCGTTAATGGAGGTGCCTTTTGGGGTTTATTCCTTATTTGATGCGGTCATGTTATTTGCCGGTGTGTTTGTAGTTTTGGCGGTAGCGGTGGGGTTTTATTTCACCCGTGGTTCCAAGTCGCGTTTAGGCACCTGGTATATATATAGCAACTTAATGATGTTGTTAGTGACCTACGGATTTATGCATGCGGGCTACGATATTTTTGTGTTGTTGATTCCAAGGTTTGTACATGATATGACTGCCTTTATGATTTACAGTACCCACGATCAAAATCGTAATCGGGAGGTGCAGCACAATTATATTTACCGGTTTTTATCTTTTATTCCGTTAACACCCTTTGTTTTGTGCCCGATTATCGCCATTATTCTTGCTAACTTTATTGAATGCAGTGCATTTCTGCTGGATTTGAGCTTGGGCTTTAATGTGCTGGGCAGTTCAGAGTGTCAATTAGGTCGCATTTATCAGCCCGAGGTTTCTAACGGTCTGCCATTCTCGATGCAGGTTGGTATGCAGATCATGTTTATCTGCGGTTTGTTTCATTATTACATTGAAGGCTTTGTCTGGAAGCGTGATGCGATACATCGTCACGCCTTAAGCTTTAAATAATCCATTTGAGTGTTTTTCTCCTTTGCTGTAACGGGTATTTATAATAAGGTTATGGCCGATTTTTATTAACGTATTAGTAGTTTTTTTATGTCCATCGATTTAGAACGTTTATACGCAGGTAATCGCCGTGATCTTGCCAAGGCGATTACGCTGATTGAAAGCAAGCGTGATCAGGATAGGGCGCGTAGCCAAACCTTGTTAGAGGAGGTTTTGCCTAGGTCCGGCAAGAGTATGCGCATTGGTATTACAGGGGTGCCAGGCGTTGGGAAATCAACGTTTATAGAAAAATTTGGTATGTTCCTTATATCGCAGGGTAAAAAGGTTGCGGTATTGGCGGTGGACCCTAGTTCGCCGATTGCCGGAGGCAGTATTCTGGGTGATAAAACCCGTATGGAATTGTTGTCCAGAGAGCAGGATGCGTTTATTCGCCCCAGCCCATCTGAAGGTGCTTTAGGCGGCGTGGCGCAGAAAACCCGCGAGACCATGCTGTTGTGTGAGGCTGCAGGCTATGATGTAATTATTGTTGAGACGGTGGGTGTGGGTCAGTCTGAATATGAAGTGGCCAGCATGGTTGATGTATTTTTGATTTTAATGATGCCTAATGCCGGAGATGAATTACAGGGCATTAAAAAAGGCATTATGGAGTTGGCCGACGCATTGATTATCAATAAATGTGATGGAGAGTCGCTTAACATGGCCGCAAGGGCACGCTCTCAATATCAGTCTGCAGTTAATTTATTGCATTACACTACATTTTGGACACCAAGGGTAATGACCTGTTCGGCCATCGAAAATCAAGGCATCGATACGGTGTGGGGAATGGTGATTGATTATTATTATATGGCCATGGAAAATGGCAGTTTTGATAAAAAACGGGCTAAACAAAATATCGAATGGATGCGCCGCTTAATGCACGAGATGGTGGATATGCGTATCAACGGCAAGCCTGAAATCAAGAGCCTGTTTCCGCAGTTGGAAGCGCAGGTAACACACGGCACAACAACACCTTATAATGCGGCCAAGCGCATCGTTGATTTATTGTAAGGTGTTTTGTTAGGCGAAGAGCCAGTAAGCCAGGCCGGATAAGCCGGCGATGCTGGCGACAAAAAGACTTAAAGCCAGTTTTTTTGTGCGCATATGCTTGGCCAGGATGATGTCAATCGAGTCATCTTCACGATTGCCTACCGATGTCGGTTTAGTTACCCAGCTTTTTTGTGTAGTGCTAAGGTTGGCCTGAGGGTTGTTAGCTAGTTTCACCTGAACTTTGGGTACGGCCGCAGTGATCATGGTTTTCTGTTCATTACTGTTATTACTGGGTTCCAACTTTGGGGGTACCAGTTTGAATGTAATTCTGCCTACACGTAACTCATCATTTTCATCCAGGATTCGATGTTCAACCCGCTTGCCATTAATAAATGTACCGTTGGTTGAGTTTAAATCTTGCAGTAGCACTTTACCGCCGGTCACGATTAATTGTACGTGTCGGCGTGAAAGTTGCTCGTTAGGGATGCAAATATTGCTGTCGGCATCTCTGCCTATTACTGTTTGCGTGCCTAATTTAAACGAGCGTCCTTTGATCTCGCCATCTATCGCCTGTAATTGCCAGTGCTTTGGGTCTTTTGCGATAGGTTGGTAAGATGTTGCAGAAACCATTGAGGCTTGATTGGCCTGGCCATTGAGGATTTGATAGCTGGTATTACCGATTTTAATCACGTCCCCGTGATGAATTTGAACCCTATGATTTACCCGGTGGTTGTTATGTGAGATAGGCGTGTTGAGGGAGACGTCCTGTAAATAGATTTCGCTATCTTGCAGCAGGATATGTACCTTTGTTGTACCCGTGCTGCTGCCGTAAAAGGGAATGTCTGCGGTGTCATCATTGCTGATGATCGTCATGGCGTTAATCAGCCACACTGCCGTCTCTGGTCTGCCTTTCTCCTGTATTTTGTACATCGCCAGCTTATCCACGTGCATGATCAGTTGATTTAGGTTTATAGCCTATAATTGCTTTAATTGTAAACATTTAGCGGCATCATCTCGAGTGTTTTATCGCTTTAATGCGATGACTTTGAAGCCGTCCGCTTGTAGTAATGTTGAAATGCTTGAAAATAAGTTGTTGGCCAGTTTTTCCACCCCTACAAATTGATTGCAGACAATATACGCGTAGCCGTCTTGTTTAAGCAGGCGGTGTATCGCGTGCATAAATTGTTGGCTTAAATCTTTATGGTGGTCAAAACCTTTATGAAAGGGGGGGTTGCACAGGATGATATCGTATTTTTTGTGGTTGTTATTTGCGCAGTCATCTGCCGTGACTTGTCCTTCGATGTGGTGAATGTTGAAGTTTTTTTGGGTCGCCTCGATGGCTGCGGCATTATTATCGGTGGCATCTATTTGGGTAAAGCCCAGTTCACGGGTTTTTATGGAGAGGTAGCCATAGCCGCAACCTAGATCTAGAATGGATGATGATTTATCGGGTTTGAGGGTTGAGGCCATACATTGCATTAACAATTCACTGCCTCTGTCGACTTTATCCCAGCCAAAAATGCCAAATTGACTGTTGAAACTAAAGTCTTTTACATTGAGTGTTTGTAATTGACCATAGGGTGAGGCCAGCCATTGTGTATCAGTTTCTTGTATGCCGCTGATGCAGAGGCGCTGCCATTGGTTTTTAAATTTATCCGTGATGATAGTGGCAGCCATATCCTCTTTTATTTTTTTACTGAGGCTTTTTATGCCTTCATTTTTACTGCCAAATAAGTAAAGCTTACCATTGCTGGCTAATTTTTTGGCGCAGCTTAAGATAATGTGTAAATTAACCGCTTTTTCTTTGGCAATACGGAAGATGGCCTGGTCAATATTATTAGGCACTTCACTGAAATCGAAGTTATTAAACGCGGCTTTAATGCCCTGCGCTTGTAAGTGTTGGTAGATATCAAATCGGTTGGTGATGGCTAGGCCTTTAAACTGAATGTGGTTAAGTTTATAAGCGTTTTCATCGGCGCACCACAGGCTGTTCTCTGTTGCTTGTTGAAGCTGCTCGCTGAGCAGTTGTAATTCAGTGTGCATGGCTTAAAAAATCTCGATTTCTTTTTCGGTTAAGGCCCTGAAGTCACCAGGGGCAAGTTGGGGGTCAAGGCATAAGCTTGAAATTTTTTGCCGATGTAAGCTTGTCACTCGATTGCCAATGGCTGCAAACATGCGCTTTATTTGATGGTAACGGCCTTCCTGGATTGCAATGGTGCAATGCTGTTCGTCAATAATGGTAATCTGGGCGTCCAGGGTGTTATGTGTTTCCCCGCGTAATAAAATGCCGTCTTCTAATTGTGAAATGTCAGCTTTACTTAAACGTTCTGCAAGGCCTACATGATAGAGCTTAAACTTGGTTTTTTTTTGCTTGGGGCTGGTAATCTTATGGCACCATTGGCCATCGCTGCTAAGGAGTAATAGGCCTGTTGTATTTGCATCCAACCTGCCGGCGATATGTAGCTTGTTTTTACTGTCGGGTAGTAGCTTAAATACGCTGGGGTAACCGTCATCGATATGTGAACAACAATAGTTGGCGGGTTTGTTTAGCATCCAGTAGCTTTCCCCGGGCCAATTGAGTACGGCACCGTTAAATAAGACGACATCATTTAAACCAACTTGCTGTTGAGACTTTTTTACAAGTTCTGAATTAATCCTGATTTGTTTCTTGCTGATTAATACTTTGCTTTGTTTGCGACTGAGATTTAGCGTCTGACTTAAAAATTGATCAATTCGCATTGTTACATCTCGGTGAGAGGCGGGGGAGATTGCCTAGGTTTATGGTATGACATAATTTTCTAAAATCTGCGCCTGGATCTGCAGCGATGTTGACTTGGGTTTTTTTGATGGGGTGGGTAAAGGTTAATTCTGTCGCGGCTAATAACAGGCGTTTACAGCCCAGCTCCTGTTCGAAGTAACGATTGTGCCTGCCACGGCCATATTTTGCATCGCCGATAATGGGGTGGGAGATATGTTTCATATGATAACGTAACTGATGACGTCTGCCGGTGATAGGTTTTAGCTGCACCAGGCTATAGCGGCTGCTGGGGTAGGTTTCTATATTAGCTTGAATTTCGGTGTTTGCCAGGGTTTTTAAAAACGTTAATCCAGGTAAGTGGTTACGTTTATCCGGGTGGCGTTTATCGATTTGGGCCTTGACTGGGTGGTCAATCGTAAGCATTTCAGGGCTATAACCTCTAACAACCGCAATATACCTTTTTTCAATCAGGTTTTTTTCGTGAAATAAAGCTTGTGCTTGAATCAGGGCAGGTTTGTTTAAAGCAAAGAGTAATACGCCGGATGTAGGTTTATCTAAACGGTGTACCGGGAATACCATTTGATTGATTTGATCGCGTAATAGTTGAATGGCAAAGCGGGTTTCATGTTGGTCAATAGGGCTTCGATGTACCAATAAGCCTGGGGGTTTGTTGATGGCGATATAATGCTCATCTTGATAAATGATCTCTAAATTCATGCTGCTATGATAGCATTGTGCTCTCGCTGTCCCTATAACCTATGGCATAAATGTAGAGCTTTTATTGTGATTATTGATTTTAACGAACTTTCTGCCAATCGAATCTACCACAGTATGATTCAAACGCTGGTGCCGCGACCTGTGGCGTGGGTGTTATCGGATAATGGTGGCGAAGCATCCTATAACCTGGCCCCATTTTCGTATTTTACCGCGGTAAGCAGTGATCCGCCGTTACTGATGTTTTCGGTGGGTAAAAAAGTCGATGGCAGCTTAAAAGATACACGCAAAAATATTCTTCAGCGTAAAAAGTTTGTTGTGCATATAGCGGGTGTGCCATTTGCCGAGAAAGTGACCGCATCATCGGCTAGCCTCGCTTTTGGTGAGTCGGAGCTTGAGCATTGTGACTTGGCGGTTGAGCCTTTTGCAGACTTTAGTTTACCCCGGTTGGTGCATTGTGATATTGCCTATGCCTGTGAATTGTATGAATATCAGGAAATAGGCAATGTGCCGCAGGGCCTGATCTTTGGCAGAATTAAGCAGTTATATATTAATGATAACGTGGTGGATATGTCTGATAACGGTCGCTTTAAAGTGGATACTCAAAAGCTAAACCCTTTGGCAAGACTAGGTGGGAATGATTATTGGGTGGATGGGCGCGTGATTTCGGTTAAACGCCCATCTTAAGTTGGTAAGTGTCGGTCTTAGATTTTATTGATGATGTTGTCGGTATACCATTTCATCATGCCTTGTTTTTCTTTGACGGATGAGCTGTCTTGCTCACCGGAATAGGCATCTCTAAAGCCTACTATACATTCTGTTACGCCAACATCTTCCAGTGCTTGCACTCCTTCTACGCTAAATGCATCGGCGGTAATCGCGTGTATTTCAAAGGGGTTGTCGGCAGTGCCGTATTCATCACGTAATTCATTGATGCGGGTGATGTGTTTTTTAAGCGTTGTGGTGTCGCCGCCAGCATGGATCCAGCCATCACCGATGCGAGCTGCGCGTTTAAGGGCGAGATCGGCATGGCCGCCAATAAAAATAGGTGTTTGCTGGCTGGGCACCGGGTTCATCTTGCATGCCGGGATTTGATAGAATTCATCGTCGTGGCCGTAATAGTCGCCGCTGTGTAAGCCTCTGATAATCTCAATCATTGCATTCATGCGTTTTCCGCGCTTCTCCCAGCGTTCGCCGCAGATTTCAAAATCTTCAATCCAGGGGCTGATACCCACGCCCATGGCGAAACGATTATTACTAAGCACATTGATGGTGGTGATTTGCTTGGCTAATAAAACCGGGTTG
Organism: Pseudomonadales bacterium; assembly: GCA_013215055.1. GTDB lineage: Bacteria > Pseudomonadota > Gammaproteobacteria > Pseudomonadales > DT-91 > CAKMZU01. The sequence continues at coordinate 24,308 of JABSRQ010000075.1, forward strand.
CGAATGGGCAGTTTGATGACCGATGTGGTAAATCGTATTTTTTCGGTGACGGCCGCCGTATTGG
>JABSRQ010000076.1 GCA_013215055.1 Pseudomonadales bacterium
TCCTACTGATCCTACTGATCCAACTGATCCAACCGATCCTACCGATCCAACTGATCCTACCAATCCAACTGATCCTACTGATCCTTTAGTACCAGTTATACCTGTCGATCCTACCGATCCAACTGATTCTACCGATAATGATAGCCCTAACGCAGAATGTATCCGTGTTGGAACCACGCCTGCTGACCCAGGTGCTACCGGTGAAGCTGCAACACCTGCGAACCCAGGTTATTCAAACTGCCATCCTAAAGATATCTCCTGGATCTTTACCAATCACACCCGTTTACCTAAAGACAGCGTGAGCTACAACCGTAAAGGTGTACGTTTAAGTGTTTCAGCGCTTTTAACTAACGGCCAAGAAGAACCCAAAGCCAGTAAAGTGGGTAAAATGATCCACGGTTTAGGTGCTGACGCCAGCTTCCCATCTTGGGATACCACCGATATGGATAATGTGGGCAACACTCATTATTCAACCGAAGGCTGGGACAGAATGATCTTCACATTCTCGCAACCGGTAGAACTGGATAGCATCACCTTCAGTACCTGGGAAGTGAGCACCGAAATTCTGGATGATGACGCCGCCGACATCTATGCATTAATTGATGGCGAATGGGTATTCCTGGATAGAGCCGAAGCGACCTCTTATGATCAAATACACACCACACTTAAAGGTTCTCATGTGTGGAGTTCTTACTTTACCTTCAACATCGAAAAATCTGTGCTTGCCACCGCTTATGCGATTCAAGTACCTGAGGTAACCACCGGTGAACGTCCAATTGAGTTCCGCGTTGCAGCCATGGATACAACCGCAGGTTGTGGTGCGGTCTCATGTGATACAGAAGAGACTACCGCATCTGGATATGCAGCAAGATCAAAAATCATCACCACCGAGATCACTGAATATTACCCAGCGATCTACGATTTAGCCTTTGTTGAAGAAACCGGTGATAATTTCAATACCTATCATGCCAATGGCCATTTTGATAACTTCGATGCTATCGCGCAGCAACTGGGTGGCTTTGTTAAAAATGCAGACGGTTCATCTCTGGTCTCCATCTGGCGTAACCTTAGCTCGCAGATCTTAGGCGGCTTAGTCAGAGAGTTTGGCCTGGAAGATAAATCTGCTGTACAAGGCAGATCTTCAGGCAATGAACAACCGCAGCTGGGGCTGATGGCTAAAGAGTCGGTAGTCTCACTGGAAGAAGAGGAAGATGTCTCGTTAACCGGTTGGTATAGCGCAGTATCTCCTTACTCGGATGGCAGCGGCCGTTGGTTAGTTAGCTGGACCGATTGTTTAACCAAAAATGACAATGATATCTATAGCTTCTGTAACGCAGATTCATACGCCTCAGATGTTGATACACGCTACGGTTTATGGATTGTTGATCCTAAAAACGGCACTCGTCTAGCGCTGCAACAAGCTAAAGAAGCTGTGATTTATACCGACCTGGTTGTAGGTAGCTTAGCCGAAGAAGATTAATCTTCAGCCAGCTCTCACGATCTAAATAAAAAGGTTTATAGGGCCCGCCCTATAAACCTTTTTTAGTTTAAGCCCTGCTCTAGCTAGAAAAGCCTGAGTGCATTGTTCAGTTTATGCTAGCGAACTCTAGTTAAAATGGCATTTATTAAATAATCGCCTATGACTAGTAAGCCCGTCCAAGGCTTGTTTTTCAGAGGTCAACCTCTGGTAACCGTACAGTTACTCTGAGGCTATTGTAACCCCTCAATATCAAGCTAAAAACACTTTAAAGCGTCTGGAGCATGAGTATAAGGTGGATTAGCCCCAATTCTCTTAAACGATGATGTACAAAATGTTGATGTGGTTTAGTAAACTAACCGGATTCAGTGCAGTGCTTGCATATAGCCTGTATATTTATGATTTAATGCATATTAAATCGCCATTTCAAGCCACTGCATCTATTTAAACTGACGCTTTCCTGCGGCTATATCGTTGATTCATTCTGAAACCCGATTAAGCAAGCAACTTAAATTGAAAATCATAAAATAAAACTACAATATCGATATAAATCAAAATCTTATAAACACGAAAGCTATAACTGCATTCCAATGACTACAATAACGCTTATACAAATTGGCAACGCTTATATAAATAAGCGAATCCTTTATAGAATCAATATCGGCAACCCATACCATAGCCATAAAAACTGTTGGCAAGATTTTTGCTGTAATTATAAATAATAAATAAATTGCTGAAAAATGATGCAAGATAAACTCAACTACGGCCCCGTCATAGAATGCTTCAAACAAACCTTTTTACAGTCAGGCAGATGCCATAATGAAACGTCCTATCATGACTTCCTTTGTCATTGCCCTACCCACGTTAGTATTAAATTACGCTCTATTGAATCACTACAAGCTAATCCCTGTAGGACAGTCTGAAAATAATGAACCATTAACAAGCCTCTATGCTCCCAGGAAAAGCTGTAAAGATCAGCAGCACATATGGCAAGATCAAATAGAAAAGCTGCAACAGCAACTGGCAATAACCAAGAGCAGACAAACCAAGCAAGAGCTGTTTACCCTTGGTACAAAAAATGAAAATATCGGCGCTTCCTCTTATCGCGTTGAAGACTTGATAGTGGAGGAGAAACAGCTAAGGCAAAGCGTTAAACAGCTGGAGAAACGTTTAAACAATGCACTGATGAACGAAAATAACCCCGAGAAATTATTGCAGCTTGCACATCAGGCTAAGTTATTAAAACCAGGTACACTCAAATCAAAATACACGGCTAAATTACTGCAAAGTGCTCAACAACTGGACGAGCCCGGACAAGAACAAATGTTGCTGATATTACAAGGAAGCTTGCAAGAATCCGATATCGATGCATTAATTCCCTTTATCTACTCGGCCAATGTGGCTATTCAGGAAGAAGCTTTTTTGCGTTTGGCAGAACTTGAGATGAATGAAACAGTGCAAATACAACTGGACTATCTTGCGGTAAATGGTCATACCGATTGGGTAAGAGAGAAAGCTGAAAAACAGCTTATTTCAGAATAAATCTAGGTTAATAATGGGCAGGTTTATATGATTACCCGCCCTTCTTTCTACTGAAGGTTAATTCACGACAGATATGCTCTTATCACAATTAAGTGTTAGCGTGCTGGCTGTATAGCCCACCCAACAACTGGCATTTTTAGGCACGTTATAACAAACCGCTTTTTGTGAAGCTGTATCAGGGTCCGTTATTTTCACTTCCGTGTGGTGCGTCCAGTAAGCCGTAATTCTGCAGCGGCTTTTCCCCTGCCCATGGCACTTTGCCGTTTTGCTGCCATCAGTACCGACATAATAAACCTTGTGAGGCACTGAATAAGCTGCACTACAGGTAGAGTCTTTACCATTATGAGAGAACAACGTGATTTCAGAACCTGTCTTATTGGTGATACTGATTTTTGAACGATGATTACCATCGGCCATGGTAGCCGCTGACGCAATGGTTAATGCGGTAAATATCAACGACAGAGTAGAACGAGTAATAATCTTTTTATTCATGATAGCTCTCTTATTTAAAGTTTATAAAATCCAGCCTCGGCTGTTTCACGATGGGAATAGCGATAAACATGCCAAGATAATTTTATATAACAAATTCAATATCTTGGACATTACTAACAAAATGTATAAGCGCTTTATTAGCGGTGTGCCTTATAACATTGCTTATAGCTGGCGAATCCATAAGCGGAAAAGCTTATTGGCCAGCCCCTGTAAGTTTGTTGCATCAGACTTAAATACATCAAAACCTCAAGCGCTTCATTATTTCGCTTATGAAATAACACTCTATAAGTAAAACACCCTCCTCCCTACAACAAAAAAACACTAAGCCGTTGAAGTTAATAAACTAAATTCATTTGGCAAGAGACTTGCCCAGATTCCCAATAGTCGAGAATTCTTTTTATTATTGCTCATTGATGATCGGTTCAGACCTTTGGATATATAAGTGATAAATCATTCAACCGATACATACGCCTGCCATTCTTGCAGTTGATGATATGCCAGCCAACCTGGATATTTTAGTGGCGCATTATGAAAACGAAGCGATTCAGCTAACCGCGGCGCTTTGTGGAAAAGATGCCCAGGTGCTTGCCAAAGAACTGCAGCCAGATCTAATTTTACTGGATATTATGATGCAGGATATGGATGCTTATAAAGTCTGTCGACGCCTCAAATCCGATCTCAATACAGCAGGCTATACCGGTGATATTTCTTACCGCCATGGGGGAAGTAAAGAATGAGGAAAAAGGCTTTTCACTGGAAGCCGAGGATTACAACAGCAACCCCTTTGCGATGCCGATACTCAAGGCAAGAATCCGTAATCAGCATCAACATGTTGTATATCATCGTTTAAGAGAATTCGGGCTAATCCACCTTACACTCATGCTCCAGATGCTTTAAAGTGTTTTTAGCCATTAATATTGAGGGGCTATAATAGCCTCAGAAAAGCCATAATAAACTTTCGTTAGCTAGGTTGGAAATCACTCCCGACTTAATGCGCTTTGCATATGATGCTAGCCATTGGCACTCAGACTTTACTAGCAAGAACAGCCCTTCTATTATTTTTCTTCCTGCCAACCTCTCTCGTTTATTCTTCTTTAGGAAAACCGGCATTCACCGAACCACGCCATTTTGGTTCACGCTTTTCAAAAAAAGCCATGCCACCCTCTACCGCATCGGGTTTACCCATGGAGTGATGTAACCAGCGAGTTTCTTTTGCTTCCATCTCATCGATAGACATATCAAATGATTGCCATAACAAACGTTTCGCCATCGCGGTGATCAGCGGGGCAGAGTTTTTAGCCATTGTCTCGGCCATTTTCATTGCTTCAGGAAAGACCTGATCGGCAGGCACCGATTTTAACGCCAGGCCTTTTTCGACCACGGTAGTGCCAGACATGGTTTCACCTAACAGAATAACCTGCATGGCTTTTTCCAGGCCAATTAAACGTGGTAATAACCAATGGCTGCAGGCATCCGATAACACACCCCGGCGCACCTGTAATAAACCGTATTTCGCTTCATCGGCGACAATGCGAAAATCACATTGCAGGCCCAAACTAAAACCAATGCCAATGGCATGGCCATTCATCGCCGCAATCACCGGCTTATTGATCTGATACGCGGGTTTTATCGGATTGGTACTGAAATCCATATCCTGCTGTGTATCAAACGTCGCGCCACCTTGCGACATATCCGCACCGGCACAAAATGCCCGGCCATTGCCGGTAACGACCACAACACGAATATCATCGTCATCATCGCAACGTTGATAAGCCTCACTCCAGGCCTGGCCCATTTCGGCGGTATAGGTATTCATGACCTCAGGGCGATTTAAACGAATCACAGCGATGTGATTTTCAACCTGGAATTCTAAAGTGCTGGACACTTATATGCCCTCTTTGCTTATGACGTTTTTTTAAGGCTCAAGCTCGCTAAATCCATCGATCTGGCCCATATAGGTATTCACAATACCGGTATCATCGGTGAAGTTACGCTGCACAGTGGTTACCGTCACTTCGCCTCCCGCATATAGGCTGCATTGCCCTTGGCTACCTTTGGCGGAGACCGGTTGCAGTCGCTGGGCAGCCTGTTCAATCGGGGTATACCAAAGTGTTTTTTCAGCATCTACAAAAATAGCGCCTTTAAAAGATTCAACAAAGGCATCACCAAAACACTCATCCTGAGCATAAAACCGAGTTGGTAATGGAGAAACAATCATGCCCTCGGGGCTGACTTTAAACAGATAGTTATTATCATTCATCACCAATAACGTATGCGTTTTTTCATCCCATTGAATCACCTGACCAATGGCGTTGCCTTCGGTATTCTGCAGAGAAACGGTGGCCAATGTTGGTGACTCAAGCCCTACGTTATCGTCATCTTGCAGTGAAATACCGGCCGGCATGTTCTGGATGCTTTCATGCATATATTCACGCAAATTTAATTCCAGCGCCGCCATATCCACCGAGCCCTTATCACTCACAGCCTTTAGGACCTGTAATTGCTGGACGTTATAAAACAAGGCCGCAAATAGAATAAGAATGCAGAAGCTTGCGATGCGTGAATACGTTGATAAATTGGCCCCGACATTTTGTAAGCTTTGGCGCTGTAATTGCTGGCTAGCTAACAGCTGTTCATTTTGCTGCTGCAAAATTTTGATAAACTCGGCATGTTGCCGGTCCATATGGTCTTCCAGACCCTGTTGAATATCTACATTGGTGATATACAATTCACGCTTCATACGTTGATTAATATGACGAACAAAACCTCTAACTTCATTTACCACCGTTTGGATAATTTTATCGCTGGAGAGCTGACTCTTAACATCCGTGCCCTCTGTCGCAGGCTGTGGCTGTTCGTCTTCTACATGTTCCAGATTAACCTCAGCGGACGATGAATCATCATCATCTCGGGCTTTAACCAAACCTAATTTGGCCAGGGCCGAACTAATATAATCGGAGCCCAGCTCTTTAGGCAGAACATCCATGGCCCCCAGCGACATCGCCTGGCTGACATAATATTCACCGTCTTCGGAGGTATACATCAATACCGGAATGGCTGCTGTTTTAGGATTATCCTGCAAGATCTTAACCGCCTCTAAACCATCCATCTCCGGCATATTGTGATCCATAAAGATCACATCACAGCTATGGCCTTCCAAATATACAAAGGCTTTAGCTGCACTTAAAACCGATTTGGAACCCACATTCAGGCGCGATAATTTACGCTCTAAAATACGACAGGCAGTGATTGAGTCATCGACGATTAAGGCATGTCTCATAAGGAGGCTTACTTATGTTAAAAATAGAATCTCTTGAGTATAGCCGAAGCGATGTCAGCTGTGATTGTATCCCGTCACAATAAAGGTGAAGTGGTATTCCAATACAGAAACAACGGCAACAGCCTTCTAATCAATTGATATTATTAACAAAGCACTGCCAAGCCTCGCCTTCAACCTAACAGATACACCGAGCAATAATAAAAAAAGGGTAAGCATGAAAAAAACTTTGGCCATCACCACCTGCTCCTCTCTGGCTTTATTCGCCTGCACATCACCGCAGCCAGAAATAGACAAGACAGATCTTCCAGGACAAGCGATGGCAAACAAGGCCATTTTTATACTGGTGCATATACCTATGCCATAAGCGAAGACATTCCGGTAAACATTTCATCTGCACCGCTGATGGTGCTGAACAAAAGCTCTATGTTGCAATTAATTCATAGCGACTCAGGCTACAAAAATGCCAACTTCAATGTTTCTGTTAGTGGTAATACCACAGGCCTAGGCTTGCAGATTTTATTCACAACAGATATTGACAGCAGAGTCACTTCGGAAAAAATCATTCAGCAGAGTTCAGGCTATAAAAACCATGAGAGTTTAACCATAGTCGGCGGTGAGGCTCAAATTCAGCTCTCTGAATTTGGTTTATTTGTCACAGCCAATACACCTTTTGATCTGGATTCAGTACCATTGACCCGGCCTAAAATCGGTGGGGATAAATCATCTGATAAAGGCAAGGCGAGTATCATTCAGTTTTCAGCTGGCTGAAGCACAGGAAAGCGCGGTAAAGAACTCTATTAGATGGGTTTCTCCGATACGTTTATCGGCGTTCACACTTGGGCCTCAGGTAGCTGAAATGCAGGCGGGATGATGTCATTAATCAAATCCAAATAGGTCAAATCTTATCAATAACTAACTTTGGATTACCGCAGCCCAAATCAGTATGAGCGCGAAATGGCAAAATGTAGAAAAGTAGCTTAACTGGGTTGTATGAATTCACTTGACCACTTCACTTTTTTACCTCATCAAAGCGTAGAAGAGCCTACCTTCCTCCTCCTGAAGGTGTATAACAGAATGAAGCTTCGGGAAATCTGCTGCCTTATATGGAAGGTAAGCGAGAAAAGGATAGCTCTAAATCTCATGCCAGAAGATGATTCTAATCAAGAAATGGGCCTGAGATGGTCAGCATCTATTCTTACTCAATTTTTGCGGTGGGCGGCAGCCGCGGATGCCCCAACACCTTATCGCCGATCAGTATCGCTATCTCATTCAACTTTTCTGCCTAGGCCATAATCGCCTTCGGCGAAGCCTGCCTTGAAATGGTAGGGGAAATGCAGGGTATCAGCGACGGCGATGCCACCAAGCCAGATGCAGGTCATATCCTTAGGCCACTTCAAAGTCCATTCGCTAATGCGACCGATTAATGGGCCGCCGCTAATAATACATTTTTTGAGCGTCTTGAAACGCCGCTCTCCCGAGCATCAAAACTGTGTTGAACAGTTAGATGTTAATGTTAGCTCCGGTGTTTTGTGATTGCATCCAATGTAGGGAAAATCGTTGTTTAGTATTGTCGGCGGTGGGGGGCGAATGTCCCACATTCTTATGTGCATAAATCCTGATAATTTACCTAATACAACAGATACATGACAATACACGGGGATAAGAAAAAGTCCTGCACATTCTGCCCAATTTACGTCCTTAGGATCCAGCCATAAGATCCGAGTTTACTGGCAAAAAAAAGCCCACATATTGTGAGCTATTTTAAACATAATTCTTGCGCTGCAAGAAGCAACTTAACTGAGTTAAATAATTATTGATCCACCAATGCTTATCATGGTAGTGGTACAGGACCACCTGTACATCTTGCCGGCGTTCTAAACTCTGCAGGTGTCACATCCATAGCAGCTACGCGAAATTCAATAGGTCGCTGGCCGGTTCTTAGTTCAGGAACCTGAATGGCAAAGCGGCTTGCCACAGGCGAATTATTGAATTCGTGAGTATAGTAACGGCTCAGGATATTTGTACCTTCGATATACCATTTTAAATCCTTCCTTGATGAGGTTTCAGCGCGGTCAACAAATTCCCATACACCATTTACAAAGGCATAGATGTCAGCAGCATCGTCATCCATCAGCCAGTTGTTACGCTCCCAGGTGCTGAAGCTAATATTATCGATACTCACCGCTTGGTCAAAAGTAAATTCCAGTCTATCCCAACCTTCGGTGTGAACTAGAGTATTTCCGATATTATCCATATCGGTACTCTCACCGTTTGCCTTTGAACCAAGGCCATGAATGAGTCGTGTAACGGCACTGGGTATAGCCACATAATCGAGGTCACGGGTGAAAAGTGCTTTTACATTAACTTCTACACGAGTGTCTTCACTAAAGAAGTTCATCCAGGGAGCTGGATAAGGGGTTGCATCCGTAAACATAATGCGAGCGGCCTCTGCATTATCAGGAACATTATCTTGCTTACATTCATGCGGAATCGTTCCACTGACATTAAGAGCTGCCACACGAAATTCAATCGGACGTTGGCCACTTGTCAGTTCAGGAACCTGTATGGCAAACTGGCTTGCTTCAATATCGGAATTGAAGTGATGCGTATAATATACGCTGTGTACCGAGCTGGTACTGATTGTTGTCGTGATGTCGGTCAAGTTCAGCGTTTCAGCACGTCCCAAAAGTATCCATTGACCGTCAACTAAGGCGTAAACATCGGCAGCATCATCGTCCATAACCAAGGTACCTGCTTCCCAAGTACTAAAGCTGATGCTATTGAGTGTCACTGGCTCATCGAAGGTAAACTCCATGCGATCCCAGCCTTCCTGATAAAGCGATGTATTACCCGCATTATCCATATCGGTAGTATCTACACCTGGTGCATCGGTGCCCAGGCCATGGATTGCCATACCCACATTGCTTGTTGAGATGACCTCGCCATTGGTCAATTTACCAATAACATCAACATGAATAAAATCATCCGAGCTGGTGAAACTCAGTGATGCACTAGGAAGTTGTGTTATCCCTGTAAAGTCAAAGTCTTGTGCTATCACCGGCTGTATCGTGTAGAGCGACAGTGCAGTGACAATTGCAGTGTTTGTTAGAATAGATTTCAGTATCATCGAAAAAACTCCTTTTAAAATGATGGTTATTAAGTGTGTGTTTATTCGCTACAGCTCATTAAATGGAAATTGTTATTCCCAAATGGAATAAGCGGGAGAAGTATACTGCTCTAATCCGAATGTTGCATCAAATTATTAGCCGAACAAAAAATAGACAAATTAATCCGGCTACTTTCAAAGTTTTACTTGCCAATTCACTTTCGCCAATCTGAACTCACAGCTTTCCTATGAGTTGGGCTGAGCGCTTAAAACGGGTATTTAATATTGATATCGAAGTTTGCAGTGCATGCGGTGGCAAGGTACAAATCATTGCCTGTATCAAAGATTTGTTGGTGACCGTTCCTGCGCCTCCTGCGCCCACGGCATTAGTGCATCCATGCACGTCATCGATAAGATTCGAACGCATTTAGTTATTATCCCTACAGCTTTTCAATTACCCGAAGCACAAGGCCCACCTTCAGAAGTATTTTTCTAGTTAAGGCGACATCTATGCATGCTGTTTTTTTAACCGCTAGGCTATTTTTCGGCCAATGCTCCCCAGTTATAACTTAAGGTTTTAACTGGTGATATTGTTAGTTTTAATCCTGCAGATTTATATTTATTTGAAGCATTTATACCCATGAACGGCGGATACAGTACATTGAGATTGAAGCATTTACGCGTAAATGCTTCTTATACCTGAAACCAAGATTGATGCAAACGTAAAAGACCCCGATGAAAATATCCACCCACCAGGCGTTATGCGTTTATGGGCCGAGGTCAGTAATACTCGCGGTGAAAGCCGTGAAGCGCATTTAGATGTGCAGAAGGTTACCCATTTACCGTGAACTCATCATGGGCTGCGGTGACACGTTTATTAAGTGGAAATATTGCCACCGGATCACTTACGCCTGCACAAGCGTTTGCTGAAGCAATATGTGCTTGCCTTAGATAAAAGCCAATTAACCTTGATGGTTTAAATCAGTTAAAAAATGACTCTAGCAATGCGGTTTTTGTACCCATAAAGCCCAGAAACTCTTTTACGTTTTGTACAGCTATCCGTAGTTTGCTTAGCGTAGTCGTTTACAATCAGCCAAAAAAAATGGCCACGGGCACCAGCCTGCAGCCATTTAAATAGCCAACTATCATAACCTAGCAGGATTTTTTCCAGCAATTTTCTGTGACCTCAAAACCATCATTATCCCTATCCCAGCGCTTACGCCCGGTAGAGGTCAATTCAATTTTTCCATCAGCCGCCTGTGAACCTGTGGGGGTTGCACGCAACGTATAGCCGCCTTCATCCGGTGTCTGTATGCTCAAGGTATAACGAAGATCCGGATTGGGCGAAAAGAGTGCGGTTGTTGCCCCAACATAGGTGCCATTTTCAACTTTAAAAGCTTCCATTTTTTCAGCCAAACCACTGAGATCTGTTTGCCCCAAGGTTCTATGTGTGGGTGCCGGATCATAAGCCGCCATGGCTATAGTGGCCAAGATACCAACGATGGCCACAACAATCATCAGCTCGATCAGGGTAAAACCGGTATTGTTATTTCTGTTCATAATATTGCCTATAACTTTTGATGATTAATCTCTAGTAAATTCGTACCAGGATAAGCGGCCTTCCTGCACACCGGCTCTAACATGGACTTCGCGACTCTGAGGAACTTCACCTTGCATGAAGTATTCCTTGGAACCAAGGATATTGGTACCAAAAATCAGCTCATCCTGATGTACACCTACATAACCCAGATCATCGGCATTAATAACACCGTCACCGTTGGCATCAAAAGCAGCATCTTTTTCAGGTGCTAAACCGGTGGCAATCTCCATTGCCATTAACCAGCTATCACCGCCATTTTCACAGGCTACGTTGGTAGGTATCTGGGTGGGGAAAAATATCACATCACCGCGTAATAATCCGCGTTTCAGCACACGCTCACCTTCGGCGATGGCGGCCACTGTATTATCGCCAGGATTACTGTCACTGAACAAGTCCAGGTACCAGCCAAAGTCTGGGGTTGATCCATCAGTTGTTACATACTCGACTTCAGCACCCGATGTCTTACGGAGTAATACGCTATTAATGACACTTTCGGTAATCTGTCGTGGCACAAGATCACTGCGCGTTAAACCACTTCTGCCTGAATCCCATACCGCATAATAACTTTGGGTATCCGTATTGCTGATATCCGAGGTCTGCAAGTATTGACCAGTACCAAATAAGACCAGAATATTAGGCTCGTTATTAGTCCCTGTCTTGCTAACATCGGTAGCAATATCAGGATGAATGGTGACCGAAGGAGCCGAGGTGATAGGCTGACCAGGTTGACCACTGATCAACCCGGTAAATAAAGGTTCTGGCGCACTACCGGTTGAATAGGCCGAGCCCCAATTAGATGCTTTTTTATCGCTGATATCAAATACCCACATATTGCCTTGTAAATCCCCCACATAAACCCTGTCGACGATGTTGTCTTTATCAATATCAACAACCGTTGCCGTGGATAAACCATTGGGGGTAGTGGTGCTGCCCACTTCCGTATCCAAGCGCACATAATCATCCTGATCGGGCTTTTCGTTGTGATCCCATGTGCCATCCAGACCCTCCTCAAGGAAAACAATAAATAACTCTGCATGGCCATCACCGGTGTTATTGTAGCCATTACCGAAGATCGCACCCCATTTGCCATTATTTAACTTAACAATCAATGGGTCGGCAAAGGTAAATCCCAGGTTATCATCATCGGCGCTGGAAAATTCCCACAGTACAATATTCGATGCATTAGCCGGTGTCTTAAAATCGGCAGGATCGGTTATGTCCAAGGCAAAAATACCCCGGCCACCGGCCCCAAGGTTACCCAATAACAGTGTATGCCAGCTATCGCCATCACCATTTTGTGTATTGATAAAGGCATCCCTAACCGTCGGGGTTGCATCAACATAGGGTCTGTGTACAAAATCCTGACTGGCTAGATTATGCAAACCTCGATTGGTCACCGTCGATGCTATGGCATTGGGAATATAAGAAAAAATCTCGTCACCATTGCCCGTGCCGGTTAGATTGGCGTTAAATCCATGTAACATGCCATCGTTGGAGCCCACATAGATCACCTCGTCCCTGGTGGCGTTATCGTCTACAAAAGTCGAATAACCATCATCGGACCATATATCTACAGGTTCTCCAACAAAGACTGGGCTGGAGTTAACGATATCACTCAGGCGTTGGCTTCTATCCCTATAGTTTGTTGCGGAAGAGCCTTCGTAAGTGACATCACCTCGAATGAAGTTGATCATGGCCTGAATATTAGCAACATCAGAGCCACTGCCAGAACCGGTAACATCGGCACCCAGGGCTAAATCGGCGGCGAGGCTACTGCCCGTATTGGCACCACTGAGTTCGGCGTAGGTAAAGGCTATGCCAGTATTGGTGGCATCGTTATAGCTAAAAATATTACGGTCTGAGGCGGCGAGTGACTCCAGATTTGTACCCGCACTCCAGCTGGAAGTCGTGGCAATATCACCGGTATCAGACAGCGCGTAAGATTGAATATCCCCTGACCAATTGCCCGTATTGAACGTGGCGGAATACAATGCGGAGCCGGTTTCCAGCTGTGCCGAGTTGAAGGTGATGATGCCGATACTGCCGGTCTGTGATTTAAAATCTTGAATGGCAGTATTGATGGCGGTATCTAATTCTGCGGTATTACCCGCCGTGCTATAGACCCCCCCGCCTAAGGAGGCTGCTCTGCTTAGCATCGGGAAGTCGACGGTAAAACCAATCACATAACTGATGATATTATTTAAATCCTCGTCAAAGTCAGGCCTAAAATCGATATCATTTAGCGCCCCAATAGCATCATCAAAATCACCAACAACCTCATCTTCTTTATTGATGGTGCCATCTACCCATTTAGCAACATTATTAGAATAGCTTCCCTCGGCGCTAGGCTCACCATCGGTGAATGTAAGCAAGAAGTTACGCTGACAAGATTGAGTAATGACACTGGTGCTTGGTGCCGAATTGCCCGAGTAATAGGAAGGTGAGATATTGAATACATCGGCGTGTAGAGTGTCGTCATCCGCCAAGGTTATCTGGGTTGAGGGCGTAGAGAGGCCTAAAGGATCATTGATCTGAGCACCGGTGGCATTATAACCCGAACTGAAATAGCGGCCAATGGCAGTCGCGGCAGAAGCCAGTGGAGTACCCACCTGTGTATCAGCTTCTAGGGTAGCGATCGCATTATCTATAAGCGTTTTATTATTAGGAACATTGATGTCACGCAGCCCGGTTCGGATACTGGCCTTGCCCGAGCCAAACCCTGCAATACCCACATTCACATCGGTCAAGTCAGCAACCAAAGTTTCTAAAGATGCCCTGCCCGAGTCAATTCGCGTTAGTTGCCCAGGTCTTTGTTTAGCACCATGGCCAAAATAGGCCTTGCCATCTTGATTATCGTTAGAGAAATACCAGTTAAGGTAATTACCGCTGTAACTGGTCGCATAGCTACTGCCATATGTATTATAAAAATCGATACCCAATGTGACATTGGTATATTTCAGCGCAGGATCAAAACATCTATCATCATTACTTCCGCCGGAATCGCTGGTGCCCCAGAAATAATAGCTGTTGCCGGTCTTAATATAAGCAAAACCATTATTTGAACTCACATGTAGACGATAGAAAGTTGTAGTACTGCTAAGTTTGAAGCCCCCTGTACAATCAGCACCATAGGTCTGGCTAGCATCATAATCGGGAACAATATGAAACATAGAACCCGAGGTATCCATCAGGATCATTAAATTAGGGTTAACCACCGCGGCTAAAACCAATGGATCATTGGCCAGGCTAAGTGGGTCGGCTTCGGCGATGGATGTGCCAAACAAAGACAAACTGAGCGTGGTCGTAAGACACAACTTCGTGTATTTATTCATCATTATTATCATCCCGCGTTAGAAACGTTTACCGTAATAAGTCATGGTGATGCGCTCACTGTCACCATTGGGCCCAAGTGAGCGCGCTACTATTTTAAAAATATGAACCGTTCCTACACCGGTGGTTTGGCCATATCCCATTTGTGCGATGCTGGTATTATCAAATGAGCCATTTGGTATGCCTAAATCTTCGATGAAAACCTGGGCCGTCACCCCATCAATACCTGTGGAGGTCCAATATTTTCCGGCCGCCCAGGTTGCATCAGCAAACATATCCGCAGGCCCGTTATCCTCTGCATACAAGCCATTGCCGCCACTACCAAAACCATCGACATTCACCAGCGTCTCGATAAAATCCGCGGTTTCAAATAATGCGGCCTCAGTAACATTGAGTGAGGCATTGGCATCAAACACAGCGGCCGTCATCTTGGCCTGCATAAGTGAAGATTTACTGGTGGATAAAGCCACTACCGTCAACATGAAAAGTATCATCATGCTGATCAATAAAATCATGCCTTCTTGTTTTTTTCTCATCACAGCCCCCTATAAAGTGCGGTTACGTATATTGGTGGTTTTTGAATATGTTCGTGTTAATTTATTGCCAGAAGTCTGCGTATTAGCACTCTCCACCTCAAACTCCATTTTTATGGACATAACCTTATCCATGGATGTCACGGCATCTGCCGCCACGTATTGATCGACGGATCTATTGTCAGTGAGATCCTCACCATAAAGAATCTGCATATCCATAACTCCCGGTGCTAACTCGGAAGGCGCAGACTGATCCTCTACCACATATAAGGAGTGACCTCCTACCGGATTCTCACCGATAAAAAAGGTTTTGGTATAGGGAATTAAAATTTGGGCCGAACCGTCATACGTATGCGACATGGGTTTAGTGGCGTTATCGACAGGGTCAGAAACCTCAGAATTCTGTACCGTGCCGGTATTATGGTTAACACCCGTAGAGGGATTGTTTTTGGTATTGGTGAATAAATCAGCGCCACTGCAGTCGGTAATGAGTAAACGCTGGCCCAGCTTGATGCTGCTGGCATCTTTGATATGAATGCGGGCTGAGCCTTCTGTCATATAAGGTTTATCTATGACCAGGTCACCGAGTGCCACGGCGCCTTTTAAGGTGATGATGTCGGTAGAAGCTTTAATTTTTATTAAGCCAAACGTTAAATTGGCAGCCGAGGATTCAACGCCATCGATGCCACTTTCACCGGTAAATAACATAGAGGCATCCCAATCATCATCCGACTGATCCAGATGATCAAAGATAGCGGTGGTATCACGCAAACAACCCCAGTAATCTGCGCGGCGAATTTCTCTGGAGGTTATTTCTGTCGCAAATCGGCCGCTGTCCTGAACTTCGGTAAATCCCTGTGTCAGTTTGGCGATGTCTTTGCTGTTAATAAAAATTTGCAATACACCCACCAGTAAAAAACCGGAAAGTGCTAGCGCCACCAAGATTTCAATCAGGGTATAACCGCGATGGTATTGAGTTTTTAACATAAACTGCCCCGTTAAACGCGTACTTTCAAGGTGAACGTTATTGTATCTTTGGCGCTGCCGTCACCGCCGTCTCTTTTTACTTCATCCCAACTAATGGTGATGGTATAAATACTGCCTGCAAGATCGACCGTTCCTGTGGCCCCCGCTGGCAAGCCTCCATCTGCCTCGGCCTGTTCTATCAAACCAATCCACTGCGCACCGTCTTGACTGGCAAGGGTTGCGCCCGCCGAGGTATTGTTATCGATGCCATTATAACTTTCTGCCTGATTGGCGCGAATACGCTCGGCCATATCCTGTAAATAATAATTGGCCTCGGTTTTAAAATGGCTGCTAGTCACATGATTCATGGTTTTCAATTGCACGGCAGACAAGCCCAGCAAACCAATAGACATCAAAAATATGGTAAACAGTATTTCTATCAGGGTGATGCCCTGCTGCATGGATGGACGATTTTTGGGGGCTAAAGTATGCATATTCACTCCTTTATAAACTGCAGTTACCGGAAGACACTGTTGATTTGGCGGTACGCACCATGCCGGAGGCTAATAGCGTGATATTGCGACGGGTATCATGACGACCATTGCGTTCATCGCAGATGAAAAAATCACCCGCACGATCAACCGTACCGGTTGGACTGAAGACAAATAGAAATTTATTATCCGAATTAGCAGCTACCGCCGCCGTCATGCCGAATGACATGGCATCCCAAACACGAAGTTCTTCACCGGCATCAAAAACATCGTCATCATCGGCATCCAGAAAAACGATAAAGCCCGATGTCCAATCGGCATCATCTGTCTCATTGCTCAGACTGATTGTCCGTCCTCGCTTAACGGCTTCCATACGAGCATAGCTAATGGCCGAAACCAGTTCATTGGTATTCACCGCCAGATTATTATCCTGAATATTGCTTTTAAACGAAGGGGCGACAAGACCTATCAGGATACCGATGAGCGCTAACACGACCAGAAGTTCCAGCATTGAAAAGCCTTTTTGTGTATACATGGCATAACCCTAATTTTATCTTATCTTATTTTATCTTATCTTATCTTAACCTAGGCCAGCTCTAATATAGATAGACGCGAGCTTCTAAGAAATGAACGGTCTATTTTATAAAAAAATCAAGCATTCAAGGCGAAAAAACAGTAATACCCACTGAAGTTAAACCTGTGGTACGCAGAATATTCCACCTTGTAATGCTTCACCACGACGCACCAATAGCTCACCCGCATCAAAATCTTGCTCGGCATCATTAAAAATAATCCAGCCATCCTAGCCATTCACAGTATCGCACTCTGACGTGGCATCTTGTGAGGTTGCACTCGCACACAGGGTAATATTAGTATCTCGTTTAATCGCTTCACTGCAAGAATATGCAAGAGATTCTGATCGTTTTGTGATCTAAGTCTCTCGACGAAATTCGCGTGTATTCGCAATAAATCAATCAATTAATTTTCTTAGCGCAATAATAACCCCGCATATGGGAAATATCGACCACATAAAACTGAGCGGTACAAGTTACAAACTAAAAGGTATAAGTAGCCAACGTGATTAACGAGTTTAAAAATAATCAGAGTCGAAAACGAGTAACCATAGCAGTCAAACCTGCCTTCTCATATGCATAGGAAAACTTTGATAATTATGATGCAAAAAAAGAAAACAAGCTGTTACTTGAAATTTTAAGCAACAAAAAGCGCAACTAACTTAAGTCAGCTGCGCTAGGTATTATGGGTAGTTAAACCACTACCCAATACATTATTTACTGATTAAAATTCACTTGCAGCACTTCTCTCGGCTCAATCTCTATGTCGCTAATATCAATCCATAGCGGCTGACTGGACTTTTAGCTACAACAGAAAAGTGTTAGGTGGTATAAATTATCTTGTTCTTTCGGTGATCTTCAATCCCTTGTAGAAGGCGATTACCCATTAATTGATAACCTTGGCCTTAACCAGGTAACAATGTTTGGTGATAAAAAAACAGCCGCTTCAGTGGCCAAATATTTAGGGCTTAAAACTTGGCGATATGTACGCCTCTAAAACATAACGGAATTTTATCGGAAACAGGTCAAATACTAAAATAAGGAAGTAGAGTATGGAAAGCGTGATTAATTTTATTGGTAACTTACCAGTTGCAACGTTACCACAAGATGGAAAGACAACAATCATTAGAAGTGGCGCAGTCATATCCGCTTATAAGACGGTGATAATGGCGAAATACTTTTGATAAAATATCCTGGCGAAGAAGCTCAAGAGGTGTCAACGCATCAACTTATCGAAATATTGATACGGCAGACTTATAAAGCCCCAATGGCTTCAATACTAGATGTACAGCATAAGCAAGTAGTATGGCTAACTGCCTGAAGCCCATAGAGTACAATGCCAATAAGTCTAACAAGTAAAACCTGGATAGCGTATGCCCTACAGATCAATGTAAATACGATGAATATGCCTGGCTAAAACATCTCTGGCGGCGGCCCTTGCACCTAGTGCAACTGAAAAGCCGGCGGGATAAGCTTAGAATGATACTTTAGGCTTCACTGGCTAAAATTGAAATCCAAATATCAGTGGTTTATGTGTCACTAAGCATGCAACTTTATTATTAACCTATACAAGTTTAGCAGGGCTTTTTTACAAGCCCCCTACCACCTCTTGTACACGCAGAAAATCAGCACTCACATCACCGCCATCTAACATAGAAAGAGTGCCGATTCGTAATAGTGCATGCGCGCCATCAATATCAACAACACGAGTTAATATGCCTTTTGTGGCCAGCGTATCAGCCAATTCAACAGCTTGTGTGTACTTCATGTAGTAAGATTCAAATAATCCGTTAGCGTATGTTGTAACAACATTTAAAGAACGCATCAAAGGTAGGAATAATTCCTGAGTTTGCGTGGCATTCTCGATAATTCTTAGCCTTGCCGCAGCCTGCCATTTTTTATCTTTAAATGCCTTTGTCGCAATAAACTGAGCCGGGCCATTCACCTGCCAGAGTCCGATTTTTGACTGCAGCTTTCCTAATACATCATCATGACCAAAAACAAAACCCAGACGTAAACCCGCCAACCCAAAAAACTTACCAAAAGAACGTAATACAATAATATTTGCTGGAAGATCTGCATCAGACAATAAACTGTATTCGGGCGTTAAATCGATAAACGCTTCATCAACAATAAGATAAGCCCCTTCAGCCAAGGTTTCTGCCCACGTTAACAACTGGCTTTTATTAATCAGTACTGCGGTAGGATTATTGGGATTAATCACTAATAGATGCTGTTGATTGTTTTGTTGCAGGCTGGCATTAATCGTATCAACCATAGGCGTATTTTCTAACGAGGGATAAAAACTCAAGCTAGCGCCATGTTGCGCCCAATAGTTTTCATGTTCTTTATAGCCTATTTGCGGTAACAATATCGGCAGTTTTTCAGGATTTAATACACCCGGCAACTGCTGAATCGCCGCCTGCGAGCCTGCGATAGGAATACATTGTTCACTGCAATAATAAGCCGCGGCAGCTTGTATAAAAGCATCTTGTAAATACGGAAGATGCTGAAAAGCCTCTAACGGAATCTCTGGCATCGGATAAGGTTCTGGATTCATGCCGGTGGATAAATCTATCCATTTATCCTCTGGAATATCGTAGCGTTTAGATGCGGCGATGATATCACCGCCATGTAAAGGCAGCTGATCTGTAAGATCCATTACTGCGCACCTTCTTGCTGTGCATCCATGTCTAATAATAAATCCTGCAGTTTATCGGCATATTCGCCGGGCTCCTGCCATAGACCACGCTGTGTCGCTTCCAATAAACGCTCGGCCATTTCTTCCAAGGCATTCATATTATGTTCCTGCATAAACTGCTGGTTCTGCTCATCAAATACCAATGCATCCGCCACACGCTCGTATTGGTAATCATCAATCAAATTGGTAGTAGCATCATAGGCAAATAAATAATCCACCGTTGCCGCCATTTCAAACGCGCCTTTATAGCCGTGTTCTTGCATGGCGTTAATCCACTTTGGATTCAGTACACGCGAGCGTATCACACGATTCAGTTCTTCTTTTAAGGTACGCACTTTAGGCGCTGATGGATTGGAATGATCATTGTGATAGACCACAGGCTCCAAACCTGAAAACTCGGTAACAGCGTTAGTCATGCCACCTTGAAATTGATAATAATCATCGCTGTCCAATAAATCGTGTTCACGGTTATCCTGATTCTGTACCACGACCTCTAACTGCCCCAGACGGTTTTCAAAAGCCTCTTTGGCTAACACACCATCATGAGCTTCTTTATTATTACCGTAGGCATAACCGCCCCAGTTTAAATACGCCTCGGCCAAATCGGCGCGGGTCTCCCAACAACGTTCATCAATCAAACCTTGTAGTCCTGCGCCATAGGCACCGGGTTTACTGCCAAAGACTCTATAGCTGGCTTCTCGCTGTGCAGCATCAATGCTCATGCCCTGCTCTTGTAGCTCACTCATACGCGATTGAATATTAGTTTGAATGGTATTTAAGCCACCGGGATCATCGTATTTACTCAATGCGGTTATCGCAGCATCGTATAAACGCATCACATTGGGGAAGGCATCACGAAAAAAACCTGAGACACGTAATGTCACATCCACTCTTGGGCGTTGCAATAATTGACAGGGAATAATTTCAAAATCGATAACTCGCTGAGAACCAGCGGCCCAAACAGGCTTAATGCCCATTAATGCAAACGCCTGCGCGATATCATCACCACCGGTGCGCATGGTGGCCGTGCCCCATACTGAAAGCCCCAATTGTTTGGGGTAATCACCATGTTCCTGTAAATGGCGTTCAATCAAAGCCTGTGCCGAAAGCTGGCCCAAGGCCCAGGCGGCAGGAGATGGAATGGAGCGGTTATCCACCGAGAAGAAATTACGCCCGGTGGGCAGGGTATCTAACCGCCCTCTTGTGGGGGCACCGCTGGGGCCGGGTTCTACAAAGCCGCCAGATAAACCTTTTAATAAGGCTTTAATTTCTTGTTCGGCACTTTTTTCTAACGCGGCTAATAAAACCGATTTAACATAAAGGAATTGCTCTGCAGTTTTTGGATAAAGCTCGGCAGCAAAAGAACCCTCACCCAGTACAAACTCTTCCACCCAGTGTGTCGCCAGCAATTCTAACAGCTCTCTTACATCGGCATTGGTTCTTACTGGCCTTTCACTTAAGCTGGATAAAACCTCAGGGATATTTCCATCAAAGTTTTCTACCTCGGTAAATACCGGTTCAAATACCAAGCCGTCTGGGTTTTGCAAATGTAAATCGGCGCTGAGATTATGCAATATACCCTGATCGGCGGCCGCGTCTCCACGTGGTAAACGCAGCAGGGCCACAATGGTATCGCAGAGTTTTTCTTTAACCGGCAAGGACCCTAAAATATGCAAGCCGTGACGTATCTGCGCCTCCTTGATATCACAGAGATAGGTATCCAGTTCGGCAAAGACCTCATCTTCCTGGGCCTGTGAACCACAGGCTAACTCTTCCATTACATGGGTGGTTTTCACCTGCTCTAAAATCTTTTCTCGCAGCCACTTCTCGCGCCTGACATCCATAGACATGGCTTGATAATATTCATCCACTAGGGCTTCTAAGTCAGCTAAATCACCATACACTTCGGCGCGTGTCATAGGCGGCATCAGATGATCGATGATCACCGCCTGTGTACGGCGTTTGGCCTGCGCACCTTCGCCGGGATCATTGACGATAAAGGGATAAAAATGTGGCATAGGGCCCATGGCAATATCCGGCCAACATTGATCCGATAAGGCCAAACCTTTACCCGGCAACCATTCAAGATTGCCGTGTTTACCTACATGGGTGATGGCATCCACTTGATAAGAAAAACGCAGCCAGAAATAAAAAGCCAGATAACTGTGTGGGGGAATCAGATCCGGGTCGTGGTAGTTGGCCAGTAAATCCAGATTAAAACCTCGCGCTGGCTGTATGCCGACAAAGGTTTCACCTAGGCGAATACCTGCCAACATGATTCTGTTATCCCTGAATTTGGGATCGGCCTCAGGCAGTCCCCAACGTTCGATGATCGCATCCTGGCTCGCCTGTGGTATTTGTTTAAACGCGCTCCAATAATCCTCCAGAGCGATACTCTGCCAGCAGGGCAGATGATGTAAGGTGTTGGGATTATTGGTGACGGCACCCAGGAGTTCATTGATCAATGCCGTGCCATCTTCAGGCACGTTTTCAACCGGATACCCTGCATCTTGCAGCGCATTTAACAAGTTGATGGTGGAGGCCGGTGTATCCAGCCCCACGCCATTGCCTATGCGGCCATCTTTGGTTGGGTAATTGGCCAGGATCAACGCGATGCGTTTATCGCCATTGCTTTTATTGGCCAAATTGCAGAAACGGTGTGCCAGGCTGGCGATAAAATGGGCACGTTCGACATGTAATTGATAACGTACGACGGAGACTTCAAAACGTTCACAGAAATAATCCTCCATCTTGAAACTGATGGCGCGGGTGATGATACGGCCATCCATTTCCGGCAATACCACCTGCATGGCGATATCGCGGCTGCGTAACCCCTGGCTATAACCCTGCCAATCGTCTTCGGTGCTGCTGGAAAGTAATAACTGCAACACAGGAATGGGCTTGGTAAAGGCGGATTGAAAATTCGTAGGCTGTGAAGCCAGGTCCGGACAATCTACCCGGTTACTGGAGAAGCCTGTGGTATTGATGATCAGCCTGGCATTAGCCTGCTCTATCAAAGCATTAACCAGAGCAATGGATTCAGGATCTTTTAATGAGGTGATCGCTACCGGCAAGACCTGTAAACCCTGCTGTTCCAGAATGACAATCAGCTCATCAAACATCGCCGTATTCGCCGACTGTAAATGGCTGCGATAGAAAATTAATACACAAACATTATTTGTGTGCTGAGAATAATCGGCACACTGGTGCCAGCGAGTTTGCCAATCGGCAAAGGTCGCCTGTGCATAATGTTTATTATCGCCGCGCAGGGACTGCGGCATATACATTAAACAATGCGGTAAAGCTTCGGGTTCATGCCAGGGCACATCTAGCGATAAATATTCTGCCGCAAGAAAATAAAACAACTGCTGATGATTAATGACGCCGCCTTCACGCAGAAATCGCCACACCCTAAGCGCTGAAGATTGATCTACCGTACCTGCGTTAAATAGCTCTGCATCGGGCGTATTATCACCGGGCACGATGATTAACGTGCGTGTCTTGTCGGCCGCAGCCCAGGCGACTAAAGACTCAAAGCCATATTGCCAATAGCTTACGCCACCGAGTAAAGAAACCACCACAAGCTTGGCGCTGTCTAATACACGGCTTTCATAAAGATCAAAGGCGGCAGGTTTTAATAACTGTAACCAGTTCGCCAGGCGAATGCTGGGGAAATCTTCCGGCAGGGACTCGGCGCTATTAGCCAAACCTGCCAGAGAACTGTCAGCAGCGGATAGGAGAACGATATCGGCGGGCGTTTGCCCCAAATCGATAATGCCTTCGTCATCGGTGAAACCACCGGGTTGTGCTGCTAACAGATGCATAGTTTAAAGTCTTTTTATACCGTCTCGGCGCTGGCCACTTCGGCTTGTTTTAATGCCTCGGTCAACACAGATTCATCCAGATCCTTGCCGATAAATACCAGCTGGGTTAGCCGTGGCTCAGCCGCAGCCCACAATCTATCGAAGTGGCACTCCAGACGTGTACCCACGGCTTGTAGAACCTGACGCATGGGTTTACCCGGAATCGCGGCAAAACCTTTAGCTCTATAGATGTTGTGTGCATTTAATAACGCAGATAATTGCGTCTGTATTTTATCGCCATCGACTTCACCGATAGAGATCACATAGGAGTCAAAGTGATCGTGTGCATGATCATGATGGCCACCGAGAGCA
>JABSRQ010000077.1 GCA_013215055.1 Pseudomonadales bacterium
TTATGGCCCCAGCCAACCTATGATGCTGGGCATACCTGAGCAGACACGGCCCGAATTTGTCGATGAAAAACACTTTAAGCCGATTGAGAAATTTGGTGTGCAGAGTATGTCCATGGGTTATATGGTTACCGATAAAACCCCGATGGTATGGCGTGGGCCTATGGTTTCTGGCGCTTTGACCCAATTGTTAACACAGTGCATGTGGAATGACTTGGATTATTTAATTATTGATATGCCACCGGGCACCGGTGATATTCAATTAACGTTATCACAGAAAGTGCCGGTAACCGGCGCGGTGATTGTGACAACTCCACAGGATATTGCGTTGCTGGATGCCCAAAAAGGCATAGAGATGTTCCGTAAAGTGGCGATTCCTGTATTAGGTGTGGTGGAGAATATGGCCGTACATATCTGCTCCAACTGTGGGCATCATGAACATTTATTTGGCGAAGGTGGTGGTGCACGTATTGCCAAGGACTACCAATCTGAATTACTCGGTGCCTTGCCGCTGGATATAGCGATACGTGAAGGTACGGATAAAGGTGAGCCAACTCTGATCAGCGACCCGGAAGGTGATATTGCTCAAATTTATCGTTCTATCGCCAGAAAAGTGGCGGCCAATCTGGCCGCGCGCGGTAAAAATGAATCCAATTCACCTGTACAAATGATCGTGACGGATGCCTAAAGCGTTTTATAAACGCTTATCTAACGCCAATCAATGTTATTGATTGGCGTAAGTTTCAACCGATTGTTCCAGTACTTTTAGGCTGACTCCAGCGAGTTTAAACATATCCCGGGTTTCCTGGGCTGCATGATACATCGTTTGGGCAACCACATGTTTGATACCACAGCTGATGATTAACATCGCGCAGACTCTACACGGTTCCATCTTGCAATAGAGCGTGCTGCCCTCCAATGAGATGCCGTGTCTGGCCGCTTGGCAGATAGCATTTTGTTCGGCGTGTATCGTACGCATGCAGTGTGAACGACTGGTACCATCGTCATCGGTCACTTGTTTCATCAAATGGCCTACATCATCACAATGCGGTAAACCCGATGGCGAGCCGACATAACCGGTGGAGACAATACGTTTATCTCGCACTATGATACAGCCCGATTTTCCTCTGTCGCAGGTCGCTCTTGTGGCAACAGTCTTCATCATATCAATGAAGTATTCATCCCAGTCTGGTCTCATGGTGTTCGCGCCTGTTAGCTGTATTTAGTGGAATCTTCAAGAATAAGGACGTTTGTTGCAGAGCTCTGGTTGCCGAGCGATTTTGACGCTAAGTATATCAGTTACTTTTTAGCCTGTACTTGTTAATATTGCGCTCAGAATTCACCAGCCGTTTTATTGTGCTAGACCTCGATAAGACTGCAGTAATATCATCAAACTTATACAGATACGTTAAACCTATGAAAATTGAAGAAAATACCGTTGTCCAGTTTCATTATCGTCTACGTGAAGAAGGTAATGAAACCGAAATAGAAACCTCTTTTGGTGATGAACCTGCCGCTTTTTTATGTGGCCATGACAATATTATCAAAGGTCTTGAAAAAGCCATGTTAGGCCATGAGAAAGGTGATACGTTTACCGCAGCTGTTACTGCCAAGGAAGCCTATGGCGAACGTGTTGAAGACAAACAGCAACGTGTGCCGGTTAAACATTTGATGGAGAAGAAAAATGCTAAACTTAAAGTTGGGCAGGTGGTGAATATTCAAACTGATAGCGGCGCACATCCTGCTACGATTTTAAAAGTCGGTAAATTTAATGTGGATGTTGATACCAATCACCCGTTAGCGGGCAAAGCGCTGAGCTTTGATATTGAAATTATCGATGTTAGAGCCGCTACGGAAGATGAAGTGACGCATAAACATGCACACGGTGTTGGCGGCCATCAACACGATTAATAACCGCGTATTAATGCTGAGGTTTTTATGTCGAAATGCTTATATTCATTAACGGCTTTAAGCCTGTGTGTATTAAATGCCTGTACCTTTGAGTCGGATCAGTCTCATGATGTGCCAGCTCAAGGTTTATACCTTGAATGGCAGGTGAATTTACATCAAGACCAGGAAGATGCCGCAACGGTAGTCGCCATGTTTAAAGATGGTGAACCCGCTTTATTGGAAGGTGGCGATGTGATGATCGTCAGCCATAATGATGAAGAACTGCTGCTTAAAAATTCCGGCTCTTATAGCGGATCCTACGTAGGGCTATTGCCTGCAACGTTGGCAGAAAATACGGTGGCATTAAATATCGAATACCGCCCGGTGGAAGCGAGAGAAGACCGATGGTATCCCTCCGATGTGATTTATGTCGATACCGGGCCTACTGAATTTAATGGTTTGTCTGCAGCGATAACGTTTCCCGAAGGCGTGAATATTATTGAGCCTCAAGCGCTTTTAGGTGAGAGTGTAAAATATACCCAAACGGATCAGAACATTGCATTAAAATGGGATGTGGATGAAGCACTTGATAATATGCAAGTGCGGGTGGCTGTAAGTTGTGACAATACGTTATCGACACAAAGTTATGGTGTAACCCTAGACCTGAACCCCAAGATTGCCACCTTTTCTGATTCAACGATAATACCTTTAACTGATATCCTCTATGATCTGGAAGAGGAAGATTTTGAGTGGTTTGAAATCAGTAATGCGGCCAGGGGCATTTTGCAACAGGAGTTAGACCGCTTAAGTGGTGGGGCTATCGATGCCCAGTTTTTTGCCAAGCGGGCGCCCGTTAACCCTGTTACCTCCAACTGTGATATGGATTTATTTCTGTTTCGTTTTAAAGCAGGTGCTTTCAGCGACGGTATTGACCATGGCAAGGTTTATGGTTCCAGAAGTGATGTGGTGAAACTTTCTTACCGCCCAGAGCAGGTCATCGTACCTAGCGCCGAATAATTTATTCCGATAGAAAACAGCAGTACAAGGAATTCAATATGTTTTTTTTATCCTCACCCTTATGCAAAAGTGTTATCACAGCTTTAATGCTTTTTGTAAGTATGAGTTTTAGTGTTAGCTGTTTGGCTGGGCAAATAGAAGCCGCCTTGCATTATAATTTTGTTAATAGCAGTCAGGATGATGCTTTATCCAATGGTTCGGCGGTATCCATCAATTACCTGCAGCCGCTGCCCTGGTGGCAAAGTCAAAATTCCACATGGTTATTTGAAACCGGTTTATTGTTAGCAGAACCTTCGGTGGATGCCGGGGGCAGAGATATTGCCGGTGCCTGGCAGGTGCAACTGCAGTCAAATTCAGCCAACCTTGGTTTACGATATGCCTACCGTACCGCTAAAGATGTCTCTATTTTTACCCGCCTAGGTCTGTCGTATTGGCATATGACATTGGAAGTAGAAGAATATTCATCCATTCATGGTGGTTCAGTACCTGACTCTGAAAATGATAATGGCCTGGGATACTATTGGGGTATCGGTGCCGCTTTTGATATTACAGAAAATACATATTGGTTATTACAATTAAGCCAGTACCAGTATCTTGATGCCTTTGAAGATATTTCTGCAAAGCCTTTTGATTTGGCTTTAACCTCCTTTTCTATTGGTGTAAATGTTGGATTCTAAGATGATAAAAGCGATATTTTTTGTGTGCATTTATATATTGTCTTCAGGTTTACAGGCCGAAACCGACAGTCAATCGGGTGCAGACCAGCAGGAGAAAACTGATTCCAGTGTGTATAAAATCCAAAAAAAGTTTGAATTGGCTGGCGGTTATTCTAAGATGAATTTTACCTCTAACATCAGCATTAATTCTCAAGATGATAGCCTCAATAAAGAAATTTCTCTGGAGGATGATTTAGGATTTGACTCAAAACTACAGTTTGGCTGGATTGGCGTGAACTGGCGTTTTGCCGATGTGCACAGGTTCAGCGTTATTTATATGCCTATGCGACGTACGTCTTCATTCATTACGGATAAGGATAGAACGTTCACCGTCGAAGGGGTAGAGCGTACCATCAAGGCGGGAAGTAGTATTGAAAGTGACTTTAGCCCGGATATTCTCGATATTGATTATATTTACAGTTTTTATTCCAGACCGAATCTGGAATTATCCGCATCGTTTGGTCTTTATTGGGTATTACACAGTATCAGTATAGAGGCTACAGGGCAGATTGATGTGGACGGTGATGCAGGCACAGCCTTTGAGAAAGAGTATTCTACAAAACAAAGTATGAATGCGCCATTACCTCTCTTTGGTTTTCATGTGGATTATGGCTTCTACCCCGATTGGAAACTTAAAGGAAGCTTTAGATATATTGCCGCTCAAATAGGCACCATTGATAGCAGCATTCTTAATGCCACCCTGGCTGTGGAATATGATTTTATGGAGGAAATGGCTGTAGGCTTTGGTGCGACCACCTTTGATTTGTCGGTAGAAAATGACGGTGTGGTATTAAATAATGCACTGAAATGGAATTATTCCGGCGCGTTGATGTATTTAAAATATCATTATTAATTATATTGAATTTGACATGTTAAAAACACTTTTACTCGATCTTGATGAAACCCTGTGTGATACCACCGGTGCCAATAATAAAGCCTTGAGGATGATGGCTGAAAAATTCTGTCAGTTATTTCCTGCGCTGAGTGAAGAGGAGGGCACGGCATTTTCCCAACGTTATTTAAAAGGCATTTACCGCGAACTGAATGAGTCTTATCAGCAAAAGCTATTGCCGGTGACAAACGAAGAGCAATTTCGTCTGAGCCTGATTAGCTTGATTCTTGATGATATGAGCATTACCGACATTCCTGAAGGTGCTGAATCGGTTTTACAACAGTGTTTTGATGATGCACGTACGGCTTTTTTTGATTTCTTCCCCGGTATAGAAACCTGGTTAGCCAGTTTACGTGAACACTTTACATTGGGGGTGATTACCAATGGCCCTGAATTTTCGCAGCGGGTAAAAGTTGAACGTGTGAACTTAAAAAATCGTGTCGATTTTTTTCTGATTGGCGGTTTGGAACCCGAGCAGAAACCGGCCAAGAGTATCTTTGAAAAAGCGTTAAGACTGGCTAACTGCGAAAAACATCAGGCCTTACATATTGGTGATAGTTTAGCTGCCGATATTCAAGGTGCTAATAATGCAGGCATAGACTCGGTGTGGATCTCTCATGGCCAGGAGTTACCCGATAACAGCTCTGCTCAGCCAACACATATTATTGAAACCCCGTTTCAATTGCCTGAATTGATTAAGCAACTAAAACGGGTCTCAGAAGCCCCGTGAAAATTTATCGCTTGATACCCCTATCATTATCGCTTGTGACGCTGCTGTTTTTATCCGGCTGTGAATCCATTCGTTATTATTCTCAGGCCGTGTCCGGCCAGCTCAGCATTCTTCATAAGCGTCAAGATTTAGACACCGTGATCAATGACCCTCATACCGAAGCCTTATTAAAAGCCCGTTTGCAGCAGGTGCAAAAAATGCGGGTGTTTGCCGAAGACCGTTTGTTCTTACCAGTAGGTGATAGTTACAGCAGCTATGTGGATCTTGAACGTGATTATGTGGTTTGGAATATTTATGCGGCCGAGGAGCTTTCTCTAACATCAAAAACCTGGTGTTTTCCGGTGGCCGGCTGTGTTGCCTATAAAGGTTATTTCAGTTCGCAGCCTGCGAAAGATAAAGCCAAACAATTAAAAGATGACGGCTACGATGTACATGTAGCCGGTATTCGTGCGTATTCCACATTGGGCTGGTTTGATGACCCGATATTAAACACCTTTATCAATGATGAAGAGTTATCTTTGGCGGGTCTGTTATTTCATGAATTGGCCCATAGACAGCAATATATAAAAAACGATACGGCCTTTAATGAAAGCCTGGCGACGGCGATCTCAGATATAGGTTTACAGAAATGGATAGCCGCTAACAAAGTACGTTATACCGATAAGAGCTTTTCGTTATACCTGCAAAAACGTAAAAATCACCAGAGGTTCAAGACCCTGTTAATGCGCTATAGAGGTAAATTGCAGCAGGTTTATCAAAATGAAAAGTTAGCCGATGCGGATAAACGCCTTGCGAAAAAACAAACCTTGGCCGCATTAGATACTGCCTATCAAAGCCTGAAGGTAGAGTTAGCGACAGACCGCTACGATAAATGGATGGCAGATATGAATAATGCCAAATTGGCTAATATCGCCAATTATAATGTTTTTGTGCCTGCATTTAAAAAACTCTATGACGATGTGAATCAAGATATGGAGGTCTTTTATCGACGCACCGATGCGATGGAAGCACTGGAAAAAGATGAGCGGCATCGGCTATTAAAAGGCATGATGTAAGCCTTAACGGTATTATCCCGCGACTGTTGTGTCTGCAACCATCAATATCACGGCTTTTTTGGCATCCTGTTCCGCTTTTTTTTGATAACGTCTAAAACGTTTCTGAAAAATATCTGCAGCGCTGACCTGATCTACAATCGTAAAACCTGCATTTAAATATAACGCTTGTAAATGCTGATAGGCCAGGCAATAACAGGGTTTATCATGTAATTGCGTAAGTGTTTTCTGCAATATCTGCTGCGCTAAACCCTGGCCTCTAGCCTCTTCTGTTACCCATACATTACGAATAAACCAGCTATCGGGTTGCTTGATCGGCTCGGCCTTGAGTGCGGCAACAATCTCTTGATGATGCTGAAGAAAAAAATACTGGCTGAGATCTTTTGCCTGTATTTTTTGTTTTTCCTGGCGATAAAATGCCTGCAGATTTTCTCGTTGTGTTGCTGTTAAGGCTTGAAAAAGTAGCGTTTGCATCATGCTCTTTATGATTTGACTTTCAGACCGCCATTTTGGCTGGTCTATAATAAAGTTAAAAGGGCTATTTATGACTATTGTGCCTACGGTTGTTGTCTCCAGTGTATTGGGCGGAAATGCCTTATCCGATGAACATGGCCCTGCAAGTTTTATGGCCGGTGTTGATGTACAGCATCAGTTGGCCCAGCATGGCCTGCGATTAAAACCCGTGTTGGAAATAAAATCCGCCCATGTAAATGTAGATGTCGATAAACACCAGGCGATTAAGTCGGTGATTAAACAATGCCGATCTGCGATCAATAGCCTGCGGCCATTACAAAAACCTTTTCTTTTTTTAGGTGGAGACCATTCAGCGGCGATGGGCATCTGGTCGCAATGCCGAAAAATTTTACCTGCCGATAAACGTTTTATACTGTTATGGATAGATGCCCATATGGATGCACATCATTGCCTTAACTCCGATAGCGGCAATGTGCATGGCATGCCGGTACAAGGTTTGCTGGGCACAGACGATAAATTTCTGGCGGCTATTTTTGATGATGACGTGCATCTTAAAAGTAATGAAATCATTTTGTTGGGTGTTAGAAGCTTTGAGGCCTGTGAGCAGGTTTTTTTAAATCGACGCCAAGTTAAGGTTCTTTATGCTAAAGATATGCCTGATGCGGTGAACATCGATGTGGATAAACAGCCCCTTATCAAAAATCTAATCACGTTGCTTGATAGCTGTGATTTTTTTGCGATTTCTCTGGATCTGGATGTGATAGATCCTGTGGCGATGCCGGCGGTTAGTTGCAGGGAAAAGGGCGGTTTTACAGAAGGTTTTATTCTAGCCTTGTTATCTGATTTGACCCGCGATAAACGTTTTATCGGTGCCGAGATCGCAGAATATGCAGCCTGTAATGATAGTGAGCTAAAGGGCGAAAAATTACTGATCAAGATCATTCAAAGCTTATATGCTTAAGCTTATTGTAAAAAACCGTATAAATCCTTGGGGTTGGCTATTTCCGGGAAAATCGCGAGTTCCTGGCCGACATTATGAGTTTCTAATAATTTTTCTAATACCGTCAATACACTGAAATCTTCCAACGCAAAACCTACCGCATCGAATAAAGTTATTTGTTGATCATCGCTACGGCCGGTTTTTAGCCCTTGGATTAATTGCCAAAGTTCGGCATCGATATTAAGTTGTGTATTGTCTTGTATTTCGCCTTCATGGCGTGTCTGGGGCAAGTATTCAACAACGATTCGGCACTGCTTTAGTAAATTAAACGCGATCTCTGTTTTGCCTGGGCTGTCACCGCCCAAGGCATGAATATGTGTGCCGGCTTTGACATTGTTTAGATGAAGCAGGGCATGGCGGCCCTGTTTAGCGGTGGCAGTGATAATCATATCGGCGTTTGTAATCGCCTTATCAATATTACTTGCAGCATAAATTGGGATCTTTAATGATTGCAGATTTGTCTGCAGTTTTTGCATCGCCTGTGTATCGGGGTCAAAACAATAAATCTGCTGTATAGGCAATACATCACAGCAGGCTAATATTTGGAATTCACTTTGTGCACCACAGCCAATCATCGCCAGTGTATGACTATTGTTTTTGGCAAGGTACTTGGCGGCAAGCGCGGTTAATGCGGCGGTTCTGATAGCGGTTAATAAGGTCATATCGGTTAAAAAAAGAGGATAGCCGGTTTCCATGTCGGCCAATAATCCTAGCGCTATTACCGAGAGTAAATCATGCTGGGGGTTATTAGGATGGCCGTTGACATATTTCATGCTATAGCGTCTTTGATTGGCCGTAGGCATCAGTTCAATGACACCATTTGCATGATAAACCGCATGTCTTGGGCTTTTATCGAAGCTCTGCCACTGCTTAAAATCGGCCTCCATCTGTTGCCGACATTGACGCATAAATGTTTTTAAACCGATGTTATGCAGGAGTTTTTTAATATCTAATGCGGTGATGATTTTCATGGCTGGGCCTTACATCGTGGCAGGCGATGTATTAAGTGTAGCCAATGCTAAAACGATGGGGCCTATGGGTGTAGGCCTAGCTGCCAATTATAGGCAGATGATAAATGTTCAATAGGGTATATACTTACAGTGAGTGTCATCGATTGATGCGGTGTCTGTGAGGTTGCGCTATGGCAATTACCATCCATTCAAATGCACAATTATTAAGCCAGCTTTTTGCTGTAGATAAACCCCATGAAAGTGCTTTTCCCCGCATTTTTTCAGGCTTTGGGCAAGTTGCTGCGGGTAATCAGGGCGGGGATAAACCCTCAGCCTTTGCTATCGCGTTGAATTTCAGCTCTCAAAGCAAGGCTTTTAATAGCGCACTTAGCAATGCCAGTGACGGTATTTCTCTGGCTCAAACCGGCGTGGCTTCTTTGACCAAAATCGACGATTATTTGTTGAAAATCCGTGATTTGGCGGTGCAGGCACAGGATATGAATCTGGATGATGTATCACGGCAGAATCTGCAGGATAAAGCCCAGGGTTTGCGGGGAAATATCAGCCTTGTCAGTGAAAATACCACGTTTAATAACAACAATATTTTAGCCGAAAACCAGCAGCTGGATTTTCAAGTGGGATTATCTGCAGCGGGGCTAAGCAGTATAAACACGATGGATATCGATAAGGCGATTGCCGATACCGGCTTAATCACATTAGACTTTTCTACGGCCGCTACCGCAAGTGATGTTTTAACGGAGATTGATGCAAGCTTAAACTTGGTGGCCCAGCAGCGTTCGGCCTTCTCTGAATTTCAATTCACATTAATCGATGCAAGCGGGAACCTATCCAATCAGTTAATTTCAGGTTCTGGATCAGGTTTTAGCATGCCTGATAGCCGCTTTTCCAAACAATCGGCCAGCCTGATTTTTAATCAATTTCAGCAGCAATCCGGTTTTTCCGTACAAGTACAGGCCAATGTGAATCAGGCGCTAGTGAATCAGCTCTTGGCTTAACCGTTGGGCGATGAATAGGGGTTAATCATCTTCGCCCTGTTCATAGACGGTAATTTTGCCTTCATCATCCATACGTACATCCAGATAAATGGGGCTGCAGCATTTTGAGCAATCCTCAACCATCTCCTGATGTGGGTAGGCAACATCAATCATAAAGACAACCCTCTGCCAGCAGTAGGGACAATGCATGACGGCACGATGGCTGATAGTAGGTATAACATCATCTGACATAGTGATGGGTCTTCTTCGGGTTATGGCTGTATTAATAAATCAATTATACGTGATAGTGCGCCGTACGACTACTTCAAAGCATTAGAATGGCCATCATTCACACTGCAGCTGCAGTGTGCCGTGGTAGCTGTAATTTGATACTATAGCGCTGTCTATTGGAGTGAATATGCACCGTTTTATAAAACCCCTGTCTCAGCCATTTTTGTTATCGGTCTTGTTGTTGATAAGCAGTGTCTGTGTCGCCGATAAAGTGGGCGAGAAATTGACGCCGTTGACCTTTGATTCGAAGCCTAATAATTTTCATTATGCCGCCAATGGCAAGCCGCAGTTAATTACGGTTTATCCGGCTCAGGCCGCATCGATGAAAAATGCCAGTTTCAACCATAAAGCACAGCGCTTAGGCATCTGCCCTCTGGCGATCACCGATATTTTTAACCGAGGCTGGTATGCGCCGGTCATCATTGTTGAAAGAGAGATGCGGGTTAATGTTGAGGCCGAGACCCATAAGCCCGAATGTACCTTATCCGGTGATTATGCCGGTGTGGCGGTGCAGCAATGGGGTTTAAAAGTGGAGGCGGTGACGATTATTGTTGATGGTGATGGCATTGTACAATTTCTGCAATACGGCGTGCTTTCTGCCGAGCAAGAGCGAGAGGCATTTGCCTTATTACAGGTAGACATTGCGTCTGAATAACCTCGCTTTTAGCGAGGTGGATTTTTTAATTGCGAAATAGCCTGCTGTAAGGCCTGTGTGGTATAAGGCTTTTGTTGGAAGCCGTATAGCCCTTTATCTAAAAGGTCCTGTATTTTTTCTTCATAGCCATAGCCGCTGGATAAAATCACTTTAACCTCCGGGTTCAGTGCTTTTAATGCATCAAAAACCGCCTCACCATCCAGGATGGGCATATTCATATCCAGCAAAACCAAGTCAATGTCGTGTTGGCATTGGCCATAAAAGTATATCGCCTGTTCGGGTTGATTAAAGGTGCTGACCTTATGGCCAATGGATTCAAATAATCGTTTTGAAAAATCCAGCACCATATCTTCGTCATCAATCAATAGAATGTGAATATGTTGAACACTCGGCTCTGTAGCGGTGCTTACGGGCACGGTTTTAAAAGGTTGCTGACTCAGAGGCAGGTATATATCAAAGGCCGTGCCAGAGACTAAATTAGCATGTTCTTCTTTGCAGATGCTAGCACATTTTATTGCACCCTGATGTCTATGAACGGTGCCATACACCGCAGCAAGGCCCAGCCCGGTACCCCGGCCACCTTGTTTGCTGGTATAAAATGGTTCAAAAATCCGCTGTATTTTTGTGCTGCTGATGCCTATGCCATTATCGAGAAACTTGATATGTAAATAGTCGCCGGCTTGCAACGTGAAATCGGCAATTTGTATTGGGCTATCTAATGCAAAAGGCGCGCAGCGAATCGAGAGTTGGCCACCATTGGGCATTGCATCCTGAGCGTTGATCGCCAAATTGAGTAGCGCCGATTTTAGTTGCGTGGCATCACCTTTTAACGCATAACTATGGGCATGAAAGCTTATGATGCATTCTATGCGTTTATTGAAAGTATGTTCGATAATACTGCCAACTTCTTTAATGACTTTTTTAGCATCGTATACCTCATTGCTGTATTCGGTTTTACGGGCAAAGGTCAGTAGGTTTGAGGTGAGTTGACCTGCATCTTCGGCTATTTTTAATATGCGTTTGGCATTAGCCTGGGCATCTTCGAGGCTGGGGTTGTAACTGATGGTTTCTGCATAACCCATGATGGCGTGTAAAAAATTATTAAAATCATGGGCGATACCACCGGCTAGTTCACCGATGGCATGCATCTTCACGGCTTGGCGTAATTCCTGCTCTAGCTGATGTTCTCGGGTAATATCCGTGCCTACGGACAAAGCGCCAATTGGCTGGCCTTGTTCATCTTTTATGATGCGATTGGTCCAGGCTACCCAGACTCTTTCGCCAGACTTAGTGATATTTTCATTGACGTTATAGGTGTAAACTTCTGGATATTTACAGATATCTTCCATCAGCGGGCGCATATCTCGCCCGGTGCCATCGGTTTCAGGTACGATGCTGCCAATCACATGGCGGCCGATAATTTCAGCTTCCGTATAGCCAAAAAAACGCTGCGCACATTCATTAAAAAACGTGATGATGCCGTGTTGATCCCAGCGCAGGATCATCGAATTGGCTAACTCAACCAACTCTCTGTAGCGCGCTTCACTTTCTCTTAAGGCTTGTATAGCGCTTGATTCTTCTGCGCTTTCATTAACCTTGGGCGGGTTTTTTATCACATCGTCGATCATATCGTCACTTTATTTTTATTAGGCTGTGGTGATGTCTGGCTGCTTGTTTAATGGCTGCGTTGAAGACTCTTGGCCAGTTGATGATAGGCGATGGGCGATGTTGTTTGTTCAAACGTGCTTTGTTGATCGGGTGTGTGGCCTATTAACCAGCTAATGCCTTCGGTGACGTGGTTAAACGTGATTCTGCAGGCACCGTGATTATTGGCAATAGCCGGGAATATATTGATATAGGGCTGAGGGGCTTCAATCAGGGCGACACGCAGCGGAAAATCCAGTTCTGCGGATATTTGTATGGCGAGCTGTTGAATATCCGGTTCTGCCTCCTGGGGGGATACATCTCGGTAATCGATAAGGATATGAATATAACCCTGCTCGTGTGCGGTGCGCCGAATGGTTTGCATAAGTTGCGCGGCGGATAACAACGACCATCGGCCTTTACAGGTGACGGCAATATAGGTGTCTTCAAAGACGAAGCTGCTGATGATGGTCATTATGAGTTCCTTTACAACATAACCATGATTTTGAATGTCTGAATCTTTCAGGGTCCACTCCCGAGTGATTCAGTTCTCAATAGTAACATTTTTAAAAGATCGTGCAATATTCATGCTATGTCGCAGTTTCAAACAAGATTTCACTCTAAGATGTTGTTACAATGTTAGGCATCAAAGTTTGATTGATAGCTTCCTCAGTTTACTGCTGTTCCTGTATTCCTTAGCTATAATCAACATACCCGACCCAAAGTAAGCCCCGATGTATTCGATGATGTTATCCCGCACCGATCCACAACAACGTATTAATCATTTGGCTATGATGCCCTGTGCAGTTAAGGAAGATCTGCAGGCGATGAGTCTTGAATCTGTACAACTTGTGGCACAAACCTTGCCCTCTTGTGAACGTGTATCACTGTGGTGGTTACATGAGAACAATAGCGGTTTTAATAATACCGTTTTATATAAAGCCGCTGATGGATTAATCAACGCAGATGCGTTTCTGGCTAAAGATGCATTTAGCCATTTTTTTTCAACGTTAATTCAACATCGCTTTATTGATGCAGATAAGGCCTGTGAAGATGACAGGACCTGTGAACTTCTGGATTTATATTTACAGCCAGCTGCCATTAAGTCGCTGCTCAGTGTCGCAATTATGCTTGACGGTGTGTTATTGGGTTTTATCAATTGTGAATATGCAGCGTCGACGCTGTGGAATACCGAACAACGCCAGTTTCTTA
Source organism: Pseudomonadales bacterium (assembly GCA_013215055.1). Taxonomy (GTDB): domain Bacteria; phylum Pseudomonadota; class Gammaproteobacteria; order Pseudomonadales; family DT-91; genus CAKMZU01. The sequence goes on from JABSRQ010000077.1 coordinate 13,516, forward strand.
TGCGGGTGGCCGATCAGATCAGCCTGGTTTATTCACAGATAAAATATCAAACCTTGTTAACGGCGCAAAAGGTGGTTATTGCTGAAGTCTCTGAGCAGAACAATACACAGGAAAAATTAAAACAGCTGGCCTATCAATGTGGTTTAACCGCTCTGGCAAATCGTTCAGCCTTGATGGAATATTGTAACAGCCAGATCGCCATGGCAGATGGGCAACTATCTTTATTATCGGTGGATGTGAATAATTTTAAATCGATTAATCACACACTGGGGGAAGCTGCCGGTGATGCTGTTTTAGTGGCTATTGCCCAGCGTTTAAAACATTTTTTTGTGGCTAATGAGAATGTCTACATCGCCAGAGTCGGCGGCAATGAATTTGTTGTGGCGGTGAGTCAAAACTCCAATAAAATGAAGTTACGTCTGCAGGCCGAATCTTTACGTCATCAATTAGAACAACCGGTGTTGTTGGAAGATATGGCCTTGAGTATCGCCGTCACCATCGGCATCTGTGCTTACCGCGAAGATGGTCTGTTGACGGGTGATCTCTTGGCCGCCTTAAGTTTGGCGATGGAGCAGGCCAGATGTGAATTTGTGCCTATTAAGGTGGCGGGGCAGGCTAACGGTAATAACGCCGATGTTAGACGTTTATTGATCACGCAATTAGAAACCGCGATTCAGAATGATCAACTGAGTTTATATTATCAGCCCAAGCTGAAATTAGACGGTGAAACATGTATAGGTTTTGAGGCGTTGATTCGCTGGAATCATCCTGAAAAAGGGCTGGTGCCACCTGCACAATTTATTCCCATGGTGGAAAAAACCCGGCTTATTACACCGCTAACCCACTGGGTGATAAAACAGGCCTGCGCACAATTACAGCAGTGGTTGAAGATAAATCCGGATATTATCATTGCGATAAACTTGTCTACACGTAATTTACTGGATCAAAACCTGCCCAGTTTTATTAAGAAACAGCTGGAGCTGCATGATATCGATGCCAAACATCTGCAGTTGGAAGTGACCGAAAGTTCGATGATGGCCGACCCGGAACGTTCAATAGAAACCATGGAACAATTACATAAATTAGGCACACCGCTGGCCATCGATGATTATGGCACCGGCCATTCCTCGCTGGCTTATCTACGCACTTTACCTGTGCAAGTGTTAAAAATTGATCGGACATTTATTGCCGAAGTGTTAAAGTTTGAACACGATAGAATTATCGTAGAATCGATTATTAATTTAGCCCATAGCCTGGGGTTGCAAGTGGTTGCCGAAGGGGTTGAAGATTGGGAAACCCAAGATTATTTAGCCGGAATAGGCTGTGATGAAACTCAGGGTTATTATTTTAGCCGCCCGTTACCGGCGAACTTGGCAAAATACTTTTTAAGCCGCTGAATTATATTTATATTTATGTTTTGTTTATGACATCGTGTGATTATTGACTCCACAAGATCGATGACTCTAAAATACATTTAATTTCAATATTAAGCTGGCGCGTTAGAAACTTTGATTAAAGGAATAATCTATGTCTGTTAAGAATCTCTATCTTGGGCTATTGCTGAGTACCTCGTTGTTGCCATCGTTGGCAATACCCGTATACCCATTAGTGATACTGCGATGAATAGCTTTTAATGTTAATACCCTCTATGTTATCTCAATTGATTATGAAATTAGGTGCAAAATGAAAAATACATCATGCATGTTAGTGGCGACGATATTGGCTTTATCGGTCGTGTTTCAAGGTTGTAGTGATGATGGTGACACAATACCGCCAGAAGGGGACGGTTCAATAACCCCTGAATATGTTAGAGATGTTTTACAAAATGGCTTGGACATTCCTTTTAGCACCTTTGATACCAAAATTGTTCACCGAGACGGTTTTGATGGCGCGAAGGTTGATATTGATGTTGTTATTGTATCGAGTGCTGAAAATCCTGAAACCGGTGAGTTATTAGCTTTTGCCTTTGATGGTGTGATGTTGGAAAGCACGCCTGAAGGCACCGTGGCAGCTTTGTATATGGACACAGAAGATGGCGGTTTTGAAATCGCGGGTATAGAAGCCAATTATTTATTGCTTAACGCCAATAAAGGTGACAATTTAACCCCTGACTTTGCCCTTTATTCTTATGATGGCAGCAACTGGAATACACATATTTTCCATGAGAGTCATGGCCGCTTTGACTTTGATGAATCGGGTTTTAAAGCCGTAGCCGTACCGGATACCGCAGATGCAGATATGATTTTAGGCAAGCAGGGGGTTAAGGCTGTGTTAGCTTTGCAAGCTTTTGAAAATCGAGATGTTAACGGTGAGGCCATAACAACCGATATAACCGGTGTGTTTACAATGGATATCCCTAAGCGTTAATCAGCACTACAATCGGAGTTAAAGATGATTAAAATGAAATTATTTATACAGATCTCCGGTTTAATCAGTGTGTTGTGTTTGCTGAATCATGCTCAGGCCGAGGTTTATCAATGGACAGACGATGCAGGGAAAACCCATTTTTCCGATAAGAAACCTCTAGCGTCTGGGCAGGAATCAGACGATGAACTAGAGGTTAAAACGATCGATGCTAAACCGGTGAATCAGTTTGCTGTAGATGATGTGCTGTTATCCGATGAGCTAATGAAGGAAATTAGTCCTGAGCCTGCGGTAGAAGAGCTAGCGGAAAAATCCGTTGAAAAAGTTGATGAGTCTGCCAAACAGAAGAGTGTTGCTTTTTTAGGTGGTTCAAAAATGGGGCCTGAATGGGATTGGCAGAACGGGGTCGTTAGAGTTCCTGCGTTTAATTCCTCGCTGACTAAAACCAAAAAAGGTGAGTTTATTTTACGCACCGAGATCACTTCTTGTAAGTCTAAAAGCTTTAAGGGCGGTGAAGAGCATATCATGAATGTGAATAGTGCTTCGGTGCAATTTGTCAGTGCCTGCATCCATGGTCAAGTTTCACATATCCCTCAATACTCTAAGGGTAATAGAACCTTGCATAACCAGTTTAAGAGCAGCACCGGCTCTGTTGATATTGGTGGTGTACGTTATGGCACCAAAGGCTATAAATAAAAAAACGGATTGTCATTGTTACATTACCGTTAAGCCCTTGCTTTAGTGCCTGTTAGTGAAGTAAGTTAGCCTCTTTTATTAGTCATTATAATCGAGGCACTCAGGTGAAAATTACTCCTTGCAAGCATAAAAATCTCAGCGATCTGCACACCGCACCGGTGCTGGTTAAAAACAGCATAGAAATAGATTGCTCTGCCGCACATCTGTTTGCCATTTTAGAAGATGGCCCGGCTTGGCCACTATGGGCGTCTAGCTTAACGGATGTGACGTGGACCTCGCCTAAACCGTTTGGCATGGGTACAACACGTAAAGTTGCTATGAGCGGTGGAATCGTCGGGGTGGAAGAGTTTGTTGCGTGGCAAACCGATAAGCAAATGGCCTTTTGTTTTACCGAATCGTCGATGCCGAATATGGAAGCCTTTGGTGAAGACTACCAATTAGAATCGTTAGGTGATAATAAAGTTCGTCTAACTTGGTACGCGGCTTTCTGGCCTTCAAATATCATCGCCAAATTATCTTTTGCTTTGTTTAAACCGTTTATGGGTTTCTTTCTGGGTGGATTTTTAAAGAAATTAAAGACGTTATCCGAAGGGGATTATCAGCCGCAGCCTGCGGTGGTAAAACTGGAAGGTTAAAGAAAAAACGCCCTGGCTGTGTTCACAACCGGGGCGCTTAAAGACTTAACGGTTTGTTTAGAATTCCCAATTAATACCCACATAGGCAGAGCGAGGTTTATTGGCTCTGGCACCGGCGGGTTGGCGAGAAATAATGGCTCGTTCATCACTCAGATTTTCTACCCGCGCATAGGTAGACCATCTATCGGTAATTATATAGCTGCCTACCCAATCGAACGTCAGTAGATCATCGGTGGTTTGTATTTGTGTGCTGTCTGTTCTGTCACAGCTGGTATTAGGGCACATCTCATCGGTGTAGGCGGCTTTAAGATAGGTATCCCAGCGTGCGGCTTGTAGGCCAATACTGAAACTTGCAATATTCTCTGGCACATTGGCTAAAATATCACCTTTTTGAGCGCTGTCGCTATCTTCGGTAATTTCCGTCGCCGTATAGGTATAACTAAATGTAATTGGCATAACTAACGTATCAGTGATAGCCGGGGTATAATTCGCCAAAAACTCAAGCCCCATAATCTCTGCGGCTCCGTAGCTTTCACTGCCGCTGACATCATCATTATCACAGGGAGAGTTTACAGAGCAGTTTTTTACAGCATTGCTGTAATCAGAGTAGAAACCAATTAAATCGATACGTAGATTATCCACAATATAGCGGCCGCCAAATTCAAAGTTATCACTTTTTTCTGGATCTTCATTGCTTGCGCCCACTTCAGTTACCGCAAAACCTTTGGTATAACCGGCTAATACTTGTACTGAAGGTGTTAGTTGATAAGTGGCTCCTAATGCCGGCAACACTTCACTGACATCGTTAGTGGCTGTAACCTCCGTTGCGCCATTGCGAGAGCGTCTAGTTTCTTGGGTGTCATAATCTTCGAAACGTAAACCAGCGGTAATATCCAGATCATCGTTGATCATCATCGTATCGGTAATAAATAACGATAAGGCAGAAGCTTCTTGTAGACGGTTATCTCCTGAAATCGCATCGGCATCGGAACCACCCGGAAGAGACGTGCTTTGGTAGATCAATTGACCATTGATCTGATCCCAGCTGTCGCTGGGTTGGAATCTATCCACTTCATCTTCATGTAAACGAATGCCGGTTTTTAAATTATGCGCGACGGTGCCGGTTGCAAACTGCCAGTTCAGGCTGGATTGTATACCTTGGGAGAGATATTCACGGGCATTGTGTTTGATCTTAACCTCGGTATCACCCGCACCCATAGTGCCGTGTAACTGGGCTATCTGGGTGGAATTCCCCTCGTTGGCAAATTTAATCACGTCGGTAATCTTTTCACCGCCAATTTTATCGACTTTATACCAGTCACGTTTAAAAGTGTTTCTATAAATATCGGTACTGATGCTGATATCATCGTTGAACTTGATTAAATGGCTGAACACCGCTGACTGGTGATCATTATCCATATTGTCCAGCGCGGTTAAGCCATAACGTCGATCCGCATCGGCGGCGAAATCCACATCTGTTAAACCTAAATAACTTTGATTAGAGTTTTCATCTGAATAAGATAACCTAAGATCAAATTGCTGATACATTTCGGTATCGTTAGCAGTATTCCAACGTGCCTTTACCAAGAAATCCTGCTTCTCGAATCCGGTATCGTTGGGGTATCGGTCTATGCTTTGAAAACCATCGGCCTGCTGCTGATAAGTTTCAAATAATAATCCTGTTTGTTCGGTGCGGCTGCCTACCCAGGCATGTAAACGTTGTTCACCATTTTGGCCAATTTCCATATTGATTTTGGCGGCTGTGGCTTTTGTGGGAATTGGTGTAGATAGCAGATTGATGGAACCGCCTACAGTAAACGGGCCGTGCGCAATCGTGGCTGGGCCTTTTAATACTTCGATAGAATGCAGGCGTCCGGCGCTTGGGAAATAATAGGCAGATGGGCCAGAGTAGGGGGCCGGCGCAATTAAAATGCCATCTTCCATTACCGTGATCTTGTTATTACGTTCACCTACCGCGCCACGTATACCTATATTGGGACGTAAACCAAAACCTTCTTCTTGGCGAAGGTATACACCTGGCACATCACGCAAGATGCTGTTGATATCTTTATAGGCGAATTTTGCCAGTTCTTCGTTATCTAACACATAAGCAGAACCGGGCAGGGTAGCGGCCTGTTCTTTGCTACCGATGATCATGGTTTGTTCGATATTGGCGCTGGGTTCTATAGCTTGTAGCAGTGCCGTTTTAGCGGCTTCAATATCTTGCGCATGTACTGCTGCGGCTTGACTGATTAGTAATGCGATGGCAATAGGCGTTTTTTGAAACATAATAGAGCCTGTTAAAAAATAGCGGAGTAATAAAATGCCGGCGAGTTTACACGGTATCAGTGTTTAACTCAATCTAAGTGAGAATGATTTGCCTTTACTTGTGGTGCTTGAGGTAGGGTCACAATGACCCTAGGTTTAAGTTTATAAGTCGTTTAAGAACGCTGATAGGGCATCGCGTTGGGTTGAATTAAAGCCCAGTACCTTATTTTTGGCGGTTTCGGCTTCGCCACCATGCCATAACACGGCTTCCATAATGGTTCGGGCTCTGCCGTCATGTAAGAAAGTGGCTTTATCATCGACGGTTTTGGTTAAACCCAAACCCCACAGTGGCGGTGTGCGCCATTCGGTTGCAGTGGCTAAATATTCAACTTGCACATCGTTCGCTACAGGGCTGTTATCTTCTCTGAAGTCGGCTAAGTCTTCTCCCATGTCATGCAGTAACATATCGGTGAAAGGGAAGATAACTTGATTTGACAGCTCTGGCTGCATGATATCGCTGCCTGTTGTATAACTTTCTGTATGGCAAGCTGTACAGCCTGCTTCAACAAATAAAAGCTTACCTTGTTGTACTTGATCTGAATAGGCATCACGGCGTTCAGGTACGGCTAAATGATGCGAGTAAAAACTGACTAATGCCAGGGTAGAGTTTGTGACTTCATAAGCCTCGTCACTGCTGTTAGTACCATTGCCATTTTCAGCAGTGGTGCAATCCGTTTGATTATTATGGCAATTTTCTTCTAGGTGAAATTTCGACGTTAGGCCCATATCCCCTAAGAAAGCCCCTGAAGTTTGCTCTAGTAAAGAGGGCTGTCCTGCTTTCCAGCCAAATCGGCCTAAGCTCATTTTTTTATGTTCTAAACTCCAAACCTGATTGGCTTTACCGCTGATGCCATCATTATTGCTGTCGTCAATATCTTGTTGATTGAGAATGTCGTCTTCATTAATCAGCTCTAATAAACCTAAGCCAATCATCGGCGGTGCTACACGTGCGGAGAAAACACTGTCACTATTAAACTCTCCTATATGGCTGGTCATATGCCATTGCGGGATACGTAGTTCAACCGTGTAACCATCATCGAAACTAACGTTTTTACGGGTATAACTTACGCTTAAATCGGATTCTTTTTGCACATTACTTACGGCTTTGTGCTGTAATTGGCCTCCGACATTATCATCGGGAGCATTGGCAACGTTTGCTTCGGTTGCAACTGAACGTGATACGCGTATTAGCAGGCTGTTAAAATTATCGCTGGTCGCAATGCCATCTAATACTGCATCGCCTGCATGTCCTCGACCATCGTTAATATGACAGCCCTGGCAGGCATTACTATTGAAATAAGGGCCTAGGCCATCTCTAGCCTGGGTGCTTTGTGTGCCTTGAACCCAAGGGTTTTCGAAAAAGTGATTGCCTTCGTTGAAGCTAATGATGCGATCAGAATCAGACATGTTTCTGGATGCATGTGAGAACGCATCGTGGCCGCTAGCATTGACGGTTGTTTCGCCACCGCCAAGATGTTCTGTTTGAGTTTCTTCTGTTGCGTTATCGGATCCTCCGCAACTAGCTAATAATACACTGCAGGTAAGACCAACAATGAAAGAAGAAAAAGGATTTACAGCTCGCATATAACAACTCTATCAAAATTCTCGGTTATCCTGGAATGATCATCGAGAGGGTGGTGCATTTATTATTCAGATACCTTTTAAGAAGGTATCTGAATAAGTCAGACTTAGTCTGTCTCGCCAATGGCATCGGCATTAACCGCAACTAAACTTAATGCATCCTTTACGTCTAAAATAATGGCTTCAATTTTAGCCAGTTCACTGATAGCAGCTTCAACAGCAATGAGTTCAGCTGATCTTTCAGCCACAGTATTCTCGTAGAATTCTTGAGAATCTGTGATGATTTGATCAAAGCTTTTACCTGGGGTAGCTTCACCTGCATCGTATACAATTTGCATATTTTTGCTGGTTGCCTGTAATACGTCATCGATTTTATTATATAAAGAAGAATCAATCGAGTTGATGTAGTCACCGAGGCTGGCACCGCTAACTGTAGTACCATCTAACTTGGTGTAAGAACCGTAGAAGGCATTCATTAAGCTTTGAAAATTGTAGTATACCGCAACGTGACTAAGATCAGAGAAGCAATCATGCTCTTCTTCATGATCACCGGGTTTGATTTCACCTGTTACAGCTGTTAGGTCACGCCATAAACCTGCTGATAAACGTGCACCACCCAATTCGCCCACAGCCATACTTGCCATAGCTTGAGCCATATAATCGATACCCGTATCACTTTCTAAGAAATTATGCGCCAATGTGCCCGCTTCAGTGTTAGTCCATTCAGCTTGCATGGCTTTTAAGTCGCTGACTAATAGTTCTGCAGCAGCTTTAAGATAATCACCATTACGGCATTCAGTTTTTGTTGTTTCTAAATCAACACAAACAAATTCTGCTGCGGCTCTAGAACCTGGCCCCGTGGCATTTGTGTCTCTGTCCCATAACATAAACTCAATCGCATGGAATCCTGTAGTAACGTTAGCTTCACCATACTCATCAATCTTGGCTTGTTTGTCTGCTGGGTCTTCAATTAATGCAATTTCAACTTGTTGATCAGCCGTTAGTCCGCCATTTTCAGTGGCAAGAGAGTCGGCAGAGATCGCCGCAGATTCAGCATCAGCAATGATTTCATTGATTAGCGTTTCATCTAAAGGCCATGCATTCACCTGACCTTCACGGTCATCAATACTTGCTAAACCGCCAGTTGCAGGTGTGTGAGTTGCGGTGATGGTTTCATCCCAACGCATGATTTCAGATTGCTGATAAGGTACACGGGCTTCTTTGTAAGCCGCTCTTGCAGCTTCCAATGTCTCGTCGTTAGGCATTGCCACAAATGCAGTGATAGCTGTTTGTAAAGTTTCTGCGGTTGAAACTGAATCGGTATAAGCTGCTGCTGCCATCGCAACATAGTTAGATTTTACCGCAGCGCGAGAAACGCCAGAGTTATTATCGTCATCATCGCTGCCGCAGGCGGTCATCAGTGCTGTAGTAAGAATGATGGGGGCAGAAAGTGCCAGGGTAAACTTCTTTGCAAACATCTTATATCCTAGTGAATAGTGGTGCTGATCTTAATTTTAGCGCTAATGGTAATGATTTGCATTTATAACTTCAATAAATATGTGCAAAATTATATAATCGTGTTCTGAATTTTTATTGCGTCATATCAAACTTTGTTGTGATCATTTAGGCTATTTAACGGGCCTTATCATGTTGTGGATTTATATTGAATACTGAAAGCCTTTATCAGCTAATTGAACCGTTGTTGTATTTAGCCGACCCACAGAAACGCATTTTTATCGGCTATTTAATTGCCAGTGCCCTGTTGGCAGCCTGGGTTTTATCGCGTCAGGCACAGCCAATAAAGCCGTTAATTCAGCACTGTTTTTCAAAAAAACTTTGGTTACACCCCTCGATGTTATTGGATCTCAAACTAATTTTTTTTAATAACATGTTATGGCTGCTGCTGTTGGCGCCATTTTTTGGCACGCAGATCGCTTTGGCATTATCTACAAAACGGTTGTTAGTGGCAGGGTTTGGGGCCGGGGATATGTTTCAAATTTCGGCGCTGTCGATAAGTCTGATCTATACCGTGGTACTTTTTATTGCCGATGACTTTGCCCGCTTTTTTGTACATTACCTGTATCATAAAATCCCGCTATTATGGCGTTTTCATGCAGTGCATCATTCGGCAACCTTATTAACCCCGTTAACTTTATACCGTGTGCATTTTATTGAAATGATCGTCAATGCGATGCGCAGTATTTTTATTGCAGGTATTGTGGGCGGGTTATTTATCTATTTATTTGATGGGAAAATAGCGCCTCTGCAAATTCTGGGTATCAGTATCTTCAGCCTGATATTTAATCTGGCCGGTTCCAATTTGCGTCACAGCTCTATCTGGTTAGGTTTTGGTAAAGTTGAGAAGTGGGTGATGAGCCCGGCTCAACATCAAATTCATCACAGTGCAGAGCCACAACATTTTGATAAAAACCTGGGTGTCATGATCGCGTTATGGGATAGATTATTTGGCACCTGGTTAGCCAGTGAAAACGAAAAAGTGACAGCCTACGGCATTGGCCGCGATGTTCAGGTTAAACAAACACTGGCTAATCATTTAACCGGGCTTTAATGCTGGTATGTTCTCTGGTGGTTTTATCGCATAATAGCCGCTTCAACAACTCAAACTTTCAGCGAAAGGTGACGGCAGATGATTTATTTAATTCTTTCAGGTGAAGGTTTTTCTGAAATTTTAGATATTGCGGATAAAGCCACCGATAAGCTTTGGCTGAATAATGGCATTGTGGCTGATGACGCCGTCAATGCCGCGATAGAAAAAGGCTGGCCGATAAAAGTGTTTGCCGATGAGATAAATGCCAAGAGTGAGCAATCCATCGTTAAGGCGCTTAAATATATCGAGAAGAAATGGCCTAACGAAGACATTGAAGTTGAGTATTTGTAATTCTCTTTGATGGTTTTTGGTATTGGCTTAAACCTTATCAGGATCTGTGATTGCGTAGTTTGAGGAAAGCGAATGACTGGTGAGTGTCAACTCCAGTCCTAACACATCATGTGAGACTGGTAGTTTTAGAAGGCTGCAATGAGGCTATTACAGCCCTTCAGTATCAATTGCTAAA
>JABSRQ010000078.1 GCA_013215055.1 Pseudomonadales bacterium
TTACCGCTGGCTTATTTTCAGCTACTGATGGTTTTGGTGTTTGCTGTGGCTGCATGGGAATGGGCTGATTTGTCGGGTTTTTCTGCTGCTGTTCAACGCTGGGCCTATGCCAGTGTTCTTGCGCTTCTGGTGGTTGTATTGTCTGATGCTGCCGGTATTACCCACTTTATCCATTTAAGTTTTATGCCAAGTATTGCTATGCGTGATATTGCAGGTCTGGGTGGGGCATGGTGGGCTTTGGCTTTATTATGGGTGATGAGTTATCCGGCAAGCAGTTCTTTGTGGGGCGCAACACCCACACGTTTGCTTATGGGTATTGTTGTTATTGTGCCGGCAGCCGTAGCATTGCTTTATGTGTTGGGCCAGGCACAGGGGCAGTGGTTGTTCCTGTATATGGTCGGTATTGTTGCAACGGCGGATATTGGCGCGTATTTCGCTGGGCGAAAATTTGGTAAAGCAAAATTGGCACCTAAGGTCAGCCCGGGAAAATCGTGGGCGGGTTTTTATGGGGGGGTAGTTGCTGTGGCGGTATATGCCACGGTTATTGCTCTGACAACGTCGCTGCCAAGTTTACCGGTAATCAGTTGGGTTGTGATTACCGTGATGGCTTCTTTAGCCTCGGTATTAGGTGATCTTGTGGAAAGTATGGTTAAACGCCATAGAGGGGCAAAAGACAGTTCACAGTTGTTGCCTGGGCACGGTGGCTTTATGGACAGGGTTGATAGTATGACGGCTGCAGCCCCTGTATTTGTATTGTTGTTGGTTTTGCTGCAGTCCCGGGTTGTTGTTGGTTAAGTTGAGAGTTTGATGTGATGAGTGCAAAACAAGCGGTAACCGTGCTGGGAGCAACAGGCTCAATAGGTGAGTCAACATTAGATGTGTTGGCTAGGCATCGTGAGGTGTTTGAGGTGTTTGCGGTAACGGCAAATACACAGCTGGATAAATTATTTTCAATTTGTGTTGAACATCAGCCACGTTATGCGGTCATAGCGAATACCCAGAATGCTGAACAGTTGCAGCTGCTGCTAGATAAAGAGGGTTTAAAAACCGAAGTGCTCGCTGGTGTTAAGGGGTTGGTGGCTGTCTCTGAACATAAAGAGGTTGATGCAGTGATGGCTGCAATCGTTGGGGCGGCGGGTTTGTTGCCGACCATGGCTGCAGCGCAAGCCGGTAAAAAAGTATTGTTGGCAAATAAAGAAGCGTTGGTTATGGCGGGTGCTTTATTTATGCAAGCTGTGGCGGAGTCAGGTGCTACGTTATTGCCTATTGATAGCGAGCACAACGCTATATTTCAGTGTTTACCTGGGGGTTTTTCAGGGGGGCTGGCAGCTTGTGGTATCGAAAAGATTTTATTAACTGGCTCGGGTGGGCCCTTTCGGCAGTGGCCAGTGGAAGATTTGAACTCGATTACCCCTGAACAGGCCTGTGCTCATCCTAATTGGTCTATGGGGCGCAAGATTTCGGTTGATTCGGCAACTATGATGAATAAAGGGCTTGAATTGATTGAGGCGTGCTGGTTATTTGATATTAGCCCTGATGATATTGAAGTGGTTATACACCCGCAGTCGGTGATTCATTCTATGGTGCAATATGCCGATGGCAGTACGTTGGCGCAGATGGGTAATCCTGATATGCGCACCCCTATCGCCTATGGTTTAAGTTGGCCCAAGCGTATGGATGCAGGCGTTAAGCCTTTGGATTTATTTGATGTGGCCAGATTAGATTTTGAGAGGTCGGATGAACAGCGCTTCCCGTGTTTACGTTTGGCTAAGCAGGCGTTTAATCAGGGCGGAACTGCAGCGGCAACATTAAATGCCGCAAATGAAGTGGCTGTAGAGGCCTTTTTACAGCGGCAGATACCTTTTACTGCGATTTCCGAGATCAATGAGCGGGTACTTAATGGCGCTGAAGTTGTTAATGCGGCTACGTTGGAAGTTGTGATTGCTGCCGATCAGGCGGCGAGGCTATCTGCGCAGGATTTACTGGTGGAATTCAGTCTATGAATGAGTTTTTACAGCAAGCTGCAGTGATGTTGCTGACCTTGGGTGTTTTAATTGCTTTTCATGAATGGGGGCATTTTTGGGTTGCCAGGCGCTGCGGTGTAAAAGTTTTGCGTTTTTCTATTGGTTTTGGCCCACAAATATTGACCAAAACTGATAAGCATGGCACCGAGTTTGCGCTTTCTATTCTGCCTTTAGGTGGTTATGTGAAAATGCTGGATGAGCGCGAAGGGGATGTGGCTGAGCACGAGCGTGATCAGGCCTTTAATAATAAAAGCGTTTATCAGCGTATTGCTATTGTCAGTGCTGGGCCAATCGCTAATTTTGTTTTAGCGATTCTGGTGTATTGGTTTATTTTTTTACAGGGTACGTCTTCTTTAGCGCCGGTGGTTTTTAGTGTTGAAAAATCATCTATTGCCGCACAGGCAGGATTACCGGTGGGTATTGAAATACACTCTGTGGATGGCGAGGAAACACCGTCGGCGCAGGCGGTAGTTATGCAGTTAATAACTCGCCTGGGGGATACGGGGCAGATCAATTTAACCGCCTCATATCCAGGTTCTGATTCGGTAAAAGAGTATCACTTGTCAGTGCAGCGGTGGTTGTCAGATGAGGGGGGCGATGTTCAACCTTTACAATCGCTGGGTTTTAATTTCTATCAGCCCAATATCGATGCGGTCATTGCTGAAGTGATGCCTGAATCTGCGGCGAGTATCGCCGGCTTGCAACAGGGTGATATATTAATTGAGATGGATGGTGAGGTTATTGCCAATTGGATGCAGTGGGTTAACTATGTGCAAGCGAGGGCTGGAGTGCCGATTGAGCTGGGGTATTTACGTCATTCCGAGTCTCGAAAAACCTTGATTACACCGCAGTCTCATGATCGTGGTGGTAAAACGGTAGGTTTGGTGGGTATACGTGTTGATGTGCCTGATGTGCCCGAGGAGCTTATTCACCATCATGAATATAATGTCTTATCGGCGTGGCAACCTGCGTTCAGTCGTACCTGGTTTACTGCGGTATTTAGCTTAACGTCGTTGAAGAAAATGCTGGTTGGTGATATTTCATACAAGCAATTGTCGGGGCCTATCAGTATCGCCAAAATTGCAACCCAATCGGCGCGCTCTGGTATCTATAGTTACTTGAGTTTGTTAGCATTGCTGAGCGTTAGTTTAGGTGTTTTAAACTTATTGCCGATTCCAGTTTTGGATGGCGGACATATCTTTTTCTATCTGATTGAGTTGTTTAAAGGATCGCCGGTGCCAGAGAAGGTGCAGATGGTGTCATTTCAGATGGGTGTGGTTGTTGTTATGGCTGTGATGGTGTTGGCCGTGGTTAATGATATTGGCCGTTTATAACGTTTATAAAAGTTGCGCCCGGTACATTGGGTGAGTCAGGTTTTGGTATAATAATTAATGTTAAATAAGCTTCTTTTTAGCGTCTTACTGGGTTTCTTTACCAGCACGCTTTTACACGCTCAGCAGGCCTCAGAGCCGCTAACTAACGCATCTGATGAAAACTCGGCTGATAAGCAGCCCCCAGGTTTTACGTCTGATTCAACGGCCGCGGCTAAATTTCCGGATGCTGCCAATTTTCTTATTAATGATATTCGTCTTGAAGGTCTGCAGCGTATTCCCGCTGGCAGTGTTTTTGCGAGCCTGCCTTTTAATATTGGTGATAGTGTTAACCCTGCCATGGTGCGTGAAGCCATTGCGGTATTATTTCGCTCGGGAAACTTTAATGATGTGACGCTTGGGCGTGAAGAAAATGTACTGGTTATCGCATTGCAAGAACGTCCCTCTATTGCTTCTATAGAGATTGAAGGAAACAAGGCGATAAAGTCTGAAGATTTATTGGATGGTTTGTCACGATCAGGTTTATCTGAAGGGCAGGTGTTTAAACGTGCAACCCTGGAGGGTATTCGCTTGGAGTTGCAACGTCAATATGTTTCACAGGGGCGTTATGATGCACAAATTGTTGCCGAGATAGAATCCCTGCCGCGAAATCGTGTAGCCGTACATATCGATGTCGATGAAGGTACGGTAGCGAAGATCAAACATATCAATATTGTGGGTAATCAACATTTCCCGTCGGCGCTGTTAACAAAGCTGTTTGAAATGCAGGAAACAAGCACGTTCTCCTGGTTAAAGGGTGATGATAAATATGCCAAAGAGCGTTTACGTGGTGATTTAGAGCGCCTTGAATCTTTTTATAAAGATCAGGGTTATATGAAGTTTTCCATCGATTCTACCCAGGTGGCCTTAAGCCCGGAAAGAGACGCAGTTTTTATTACCGTGAATATCAGCGAAGGTGATGTTTATACGGTATCTGAAGTGAAACTTTCGGGTGAGATTATTCTCCCAGAGCCGGTTCTACGCAGTCTGATTTTATTAAAACCAAAAAATGTCTATTCGCAGAGTCGTGTGACAAGAACCGAAGAATTGATTTCAAAGATCTTGGGTAATGACGGTTACACCTTCGCCAAGGTTAGGAATTACCCCAAAATAGATGATGAAAATAAAACCGTAGAACTGACGTTTTTTGTAGACCCGGGCAAACGTACCTATGTAAACCGTATAGAGTTTCGTGGTAATACCGGCACTATGGATGAGGTATTGCGTAGAGAAATGCGTCAAATGGAATCGGCACCGGCTTCGGGACATAAAATTGAGCAGTCACGTGTACGTCTTGAACGTTTAGGTTTTTTCAAAAGTGTGCAGTCTGACATTGTAGAGTTACCCGGTGAGGACGATTTGGTTGATATAGTCTTCGATATTGAAGAGCAACACTCAGGCAGTATCGGTGCCAGTGTGGGGTATGCCGATGGTTCGGGCTTGGTGTTATCGGCGAATTTACAACAGAATAACTTTTTAGGCACAGGTAAACGGGTGGGTTTCAGTGTCACGAAAAACGATTATCAACTGCGTTACAGTATTAATTACACCAACCCTTATTATACCATTGATGGGGTGAGCCGCGGGTTCAGCCTGTTTTATAAAGAAACCGATTTTGATCAGTTAGGGGTTGCTGAATACAGTACCAATAGCTGGGGTGGTGCGGTGAATTATGGTTATCCTATCTCGGAAATTTCCCGTCTGGGATTTGGATTTGGTATAGCGAATATAGAAATTACCACGGGTCTTTATGCGCCTCAGGAAATTATTGGCTCTCCGTTAGCTTTTGATGATATTGAATACTTTTTGGATGATATAAGCGGTCCTAATGAATTGGTGGATATACGTTGTATTGAAGGTGTGAGTGAATTATGTGATGGATTTGAGCCTAACCCTCTAGTCAATGATCCTTATTTACAAACCGAAGAAGGCTTTATTGATAGGCATGGCAATGAGTTTTTAAATCTGACGGTTAATGCAAGTTGGCGCCAGTCAAAACTCAATAGAGGTATGTTACCGGATAAAGGTTATTCTCAGAGCTTAAGTTTTGAAGCCGGTCTACCGAGTACCGATCTTGAATATTATAAATTTATTTATGAGGGGCAATACTTCTTAAGTTTAACGCAGGAAGTCTCTTTACGTTTCCACACAAAATTAGGCATAGGTGAGGGTTACGGAGATACCGAAGAATTGCCTTTCTTTGAGCATTTTTATGCCGGTGGTTTTGGGTCCGTGCGTGGTTATGAACGTGCCAGTATCGGTCCTAAAGGTACACCTGCAGAGGCCTACCTTATCGATAAATCACGAGATGCCTCTGGTGAGCCAACTAGTGATGAGCAGGGGTATTATTATGATCCGGTTACCGGTAAGTTTATCGCCCAACAACGTGCCTCTAACAGTGATTCCTTTGGTGGTAATATCCTGAGCGAAGGCGGAGTAGAACTCATTTTCCCACTCTGGTTTATCGAAGACCGCCGTTCTTTACGTACGGTATTATTTGTTGATGCCGGTAATGTCTTTGACAGCAGCTGTGGCGACTTACAGTTGGACTGTTATCCCCTGAGGTTTGATCAATTACGGGCTTCTTACGGTTTTGGTTTAACCTGGATCAGCGCGTTAGGGCCTTTATCGTTCAGTTTGTCTGAACCGATTAATGCCACCCAACGTGACGATACAAAGTTCTTCCAGTTTACGATAGGTACAGGTTTCTAAAAAAACGATTTAACATGTCGTGAGGCCCTGTGGCATTTTTTATACTGCATCTATATCAAGCATTTAAATACTAAAGGATAGAT
The DNA here is from genome assembly GCA_013215055.1 of Pseudomonadales bacterium. GTDB lineage: Bacteria > Pseudomonadota > Gammaproteobacteria > Pseudomonadales > DT-91 > CAKMZU01. The sequence continues at coordinate 6,190 of JABSRQ010000078.1, forward strand.
TTATGAAACGTTTAATTTTAGCAACAGCTTTGTTGTTTTGTGCTTTTTCGGTACACGCTACGGGTAAAGTTGCGGTGGTTAGTTTTGAACAGGCAATCTTAAATACCGATGCAGCCAAGGCAGAAATTAAAGCGCTTGAAAACGATAAAGACTTTAAAGCCAATATGAAAGAAGTGAAAAAGATCCAAGCGGAAGGCAAGAAGTTAGCAGAAAAATATAAAAAAGAAGCAGCGATAATGTCTGTTTCTCAAATACAAGAATTAGAAGCCAAGATCAAAGGCAAGCAAGCCGATATCGAGCATGTGGGGCGTAAATTACAAGAAGCCAAGCAAGTACTAATGCAGGGTTTAATGCGTAACATGGGTGCACAAGCTCAGGCTGCGATTAAAGATATTATCACTGCCGAAGGCATTGGTTTACTGTTAGCGGCCAATCCTCAGGTTGTTTTGCATGCAGACACCAGTTTTGATATTACCGCAAAGTTAACTGATAAATTAAACAAGAATAAATAACGAGTCTTATCATGGCTTTTATTCCCGGACAAAGCTTTACGTTGGCAGAAATAGCCTCCGCGCTTGATTTGGAACTGCGAGGGGATGGGGGTTGCAACATATTTTCGATTGCGCCGTTACATCTAGCCACGGAAAAAGATATCAGCTTTTTGTCGAATGCCAAATATGCTGAGCAATTGACCACAACAGCTGCGGCTGCCGTTATTGTGACACCTGAATATTCCGATGCCTGTAAAATACCTGCATTGATTGCAGATAATCCATATCTTGCTTTTGCCAGGTTAACAGCCTTATATGATGATTTACCTGGGCAAAAGCAGGAAATTCACCCCTCCGCAGTGATTGCTGATTCGGCAATAATGGGTGGCGGTGTCAGCATCGGCGCTAATGTGGTTATTGGAGAAGATGTAGTACTGGGTGTGAATTGCGTGATAGAGGCAAATACCGTTGTTGCGGCTAGATCCTCGTTAGGTGACAACTGTCGTTTACGTGCCAATGTCACGATTTACCACAATGTACGATTGGGTAAAAATGTCACGATTCATAGTGGCACGGTTATCGGTTCTGACGGATTTGGTAATGTGCCAACGGGTGAAAAAACAGGGCGCTTTTGGCAGAAAATTCATCAGCTAGGGGGGGTGCTTATTGGTGATGATGTTGAAGTCGGGGCTAATACCTGTATTGACCGCGGTGCATTGGATGACACTATTATCGAAAACGGTGTGCTCATAGATAACCTGGTGCATATTGCACACGGCTGTATTATTGGCGAAAATACCGCTCTTGCGGCTTGTGTCGCGATGGCAGGCAGTACTTATATTGGTAAACGTTGTACTTTTGGTGGTGGTGTAGGTATTGCCGGGCATATCAGCATCGCTGATGATGTGCATATTACCGGTATGGCTATGGTGACTGGAACTATTAAAGAAGCAGGTCAGTATTCTTCAGGCACCGGTTTATTACCGGCAAGGCAGTGGCGTAAGTCCGCGGTTAGATTTAGTCAGCTGGATAGCATGCATCAGCGCTTAAGAAAAATTGAAAAGCACATTGAAAAATAAAGATACCATAATGCTGCGGTTAGCATGGGTATCGATGAGATATTTATTATGATGTATATAGAAGAAATTAGGGAATATTTACCTCACCGTTACCCTTTTTTATTGGTTGATCGGGTTACGGAATTGACGATGGGTGAATCTATCGTTGCCTATAAAAATATCAGCATTAATGAACCTTTTTTTGATGGGCACTTTCCTGGTTTTGCGGTTATGCCGGGTGTGTTAATTGTCGAAGCTATGGCACAAGCGGCCGGTATTCTGGGTTTTAAAACCATGGATAAAAAGCCTTCCGACGGCTCCATGTATTTATTTGTTGGCAGTGATAAAGTGCGTTTCAAACGCCAAGTGGTACCGGGTGATCAATTAACATTAGAAGCCCGTATTCTTTCTGAAAAACGTGGTATTTGGAAGTTTGAATGTAAGGCTACGGTTAATGGTGAACTGGCAGCAAAAGCTACCATCCTGTGCGCCGATAGAGAACGCCCTTCGTGATCCATGAAACGGCGATTATCGATTCCACTGCAATACTGGCCGATGATGTCAGAGTGGGGCCGTGGACGCTTATAGGGCCCAATGTTGAAATTGGTGCAGGCTGTGTGATTCATTCACATGTGGTCATTAAAGGCCCTACCGTTATTGGAAAAAATAACGAAATTTATCAATTTGCAACGGTGGGTGAAGATACACCTGATTTAAAATATCAAGGTGAAGCTACACGTTTAGAAATAGGTGATGGCAATATTATTCGTGAAGGTGTCACCATTCATAGAGGTACAGTCCAGGATAAGGGGCTGACATTTATAGGTAATAATAACTTAATCATGGCTTATGCGCATATAGGCCATGACAGCATCGTGCATAATAATACGGTATTGGTGAATAATGTCGCTTTAGCGGGCCATGTTGTGGTCGGGGATTATGCGATTTTAAGTGGTTATACCCTGGTGCATCAGTTTTGTAATATTGGTGCACATGCATTTACCGGCATGGGTACGGCCGTTGGTAAAGATGTACCCGCTTATATCATGGTCAATGGTGCGCCAGCATCCGCGTTTGCGATTAATACCGAAGGTTTAAAGCGCCGAGGGTATTCGCCCGATGCACTTAAAATACTTCGCAAGGCGTATAAAGTACTTTATCGTCAAGCTAGAACACTTGATGATGCAACAAAAGAACTACGAGTAATGACTAAAAAAACACCTGAAATTCAGCTGTTAATTGACTCCTTAGAGCAATCCACCAGAGGCATTGTCCGTTAGTGCAAATAGTTATTGTTGCCGGTGAAATATCCGGCGATATCCTCGGTGCCGGGTTGATCAAGGCGATAAAACAACAAGCCGGATCATGTGATATCAAATTTGTAGGTATAGGTGGAGAAAAAATGCAGGCGCAAGGCTTGCAGAGTCTGTTCGCGATGGAGCGTCTATCCGTGATGGGGTTGGTTGAACCTTTAAAGCGTCTGCCCGAGTTATTGTCTATCCGGAAAAATATTAAAAACTATTGTGTGGAGCATCAGGTTGATTGCTTTATTGGTATTGACTCGCCTGATTTTAATCTCAATATAGAAAGATTTACCCGCCAGCATGGCATTAAAACGGTGCATTATGTATCACCTTCGGTGTGGGCGTGGCGACAAGGGCGCATTAAAGGCATTAAAAAATCGGTAGATAAAATGCTAACACTTTTGCCGTTTGAGGCCGATTTTTATCGCCAACATGAGGTGCCGGTAACTTTTGTGGGTCATCCACTGGCGGATGATATTCCACTGCATTGCGATGTTGAGGCTGCCAGGGCGCGTTTACAGTTAAGTGTCACGGATAAAACCCATATTATTGCGTTGATGCCAGGCTCCCGGGGAGGAGAGGTGCGTTTGTTAGGTGACTTGTTTTTGCAGGTGGCAGGGCAATTGCAACAGCAATTATCGGGCTGTATTTTTTTAATTCCTGCGGCTAATGCTGAACGCAAAAAGCAAATTCAACAGCAACTGGATGTTTTAACGCAGCCCATAGATGTGCGTTTATATGATGGCCAGTCACATGATGTGATGGCCGCGGCTGATGTGATTTTATTGGCCTCCGGTACCACCGCGCTTGAGGCGATGTTATTTAAAAAACCTATGGTCGTGGCCTACAAAATGGCACCGTTATCCTATGCCATTATTTCCCGCCTGGTAAAATCCAAGTATGTAAGCTTGCCAAATCTGTTAGCTGACAAGGCGCTGGTACCTGAGTTATTACAGGATGATGCAACGGTAGAGACATTAAGTGCTGAAGTGTTGAAGGCGCTTACCGATAAAAATTATAGGGCACAGCAGTTAGATGCCTTTTTGGCTTTACATAAAAGTATTCGCTGTGATGCTAGCAGCACAGCTGCAAAAGATGTACTGGAGTTAATACGTGGCTGATTTATTAGATGACATCGAGCTGGCTTATCGCGGGGATTTATTGGCGGGTGTCGATGAGGTGGGGCGTGGGCCTTTAGCAGGCGATGTGGTGACTGCTGCGGTTATTTTGGACCCTGAAAATCCCATTCAAGGTTTGATGGATTCCAAAAAGCTGACTGAAAAAAAACGCGAAAAGTTATTTATTGAAATACAGGAAAAAGCACTTTCCTGGGCCGTGGCAAGATGTAACCTGGAGGAAATAGACAGACTGAATATTTTACATGCCTCTCTTCATGCGATGCATAAGGCGGTGGATGCTTTAAATATCACACCAGAATATGTAGCCGTTGATGGCAATAAACTACCTAATTGGTCTTATCCTTCGGAGGCGGTTGTAAAGGGCGATGATAGAGTGGCTGCAATTGCGGCAGCGTCTATTTTAGCCAAGGTGACCCGTGATAGAGAATTAGTGGCATTGGATGAGGTCTATCCAGGTTTCGGCTTAGCTAAACATAAAGGTTACCCCACCAAACAACATATGCAGGCACTTGAAATGTTTGGTGTGACGCCTATTCATAGGCGTTCCTATGCGCCGGTCAAAGCGCTGCTTGAGCGTGGGCGAATATGGAACAACGGTGAGCTTCTGGAACCGGAGGTTTTATCTCATGGCTGAGCCCAGTTTTGTCCATCTCAGAATTCATTCACAGTACTCTTTAATTGACAGTGTATTGTCGGTAAAACAGCTCATTAAAGAGGCGGGTAAACAAGAACTGCCTGCCGTCGGCTTAACCGATCACTGTAATTTTTTTGGTCTGGTAAAATTTTATAAGGCAGCAATTGGTGCCGGTATTAAGCCGATTATCGGCAGCGATTTTATTTTCAGTGAGGCCGAAGACTTCAGCGATGACAGTCTGATTACGCTGTTAGCGATGAATGAGGCCGGTTATAAAAACATCACAGAGATTATCTCTTTAGCGTATTTAGAGGGGCAAAACCTGGGTGTTGCTCGCATTCGATTGGAGTGGTTAGAGCAATACAACGAAGGTGTTATAGCGCTCTCTGGGGCCAAGTTTGGCAATATTGGGCAGCAGCTATTAAAGGGCAACGATGATCAAGCTGAGGTTTTAATACAGCGCTGGATGGCCTTGTATCCTGATCGCTTTTATCTGGAATTACAACGTACCGGACGTGTGGGTGATGAAAACTATCTACATGCAGCGTTAGTCTTAGCTGAAAAGTTTCAATGCCCGGTGGTGGCAACAAATGATGTACGTTTTGCCAGTAGTTCAGATTTTGAATCCCATGAAGCTAGAATCTGTATTCGCGATGGTGATGTATTAGCTAATGATAAACGCGAAAGGCGTTACACCGATCAGCAATATTTACGTACTCCCGATGAGATGCTTGCCTTGTTTGCGGATATCCCCTCGGCCTTGCAAAATTCGGTAGAGATTGCCAAACGTTGTAATGTGCAATTACATCTGGGTGAATGTTTTTTACCTGAGTATCCGATTCCTGAAGATTTTGAAAAAGACCCTTTTTTCCAAAATAATGTGCCCTATGATATTTTAAAAGAGCAGACGGTTAAATCCCTGGAAGAGAAGTGGCGCGGCAAAGAAGGCACAGCTGAATATGCCAAGGAGCTGCTAACCGGGATTTTCTTCAGAAAAATTTCTATAGAAGGTCTGGATGAACGTCTGAGCGCGCTGTATGACATCACTGCCGATGATTTCCCTGAGACCAAGGCGCGTTATATCGCGCGTTTGGAGTTTGAACTGGATATCGTTCTGCAGATGGGGTTCCCAGGCTATTTTCTGATCGTTATGGACTTTATTCAGTGGGCTAAAGACCAGGAAATTCCAGTAGGGCCTGGGCGGGGTTCGGGTGCGGGTTCTTTGATTGCTTATGCGCAGAAAATCACCGATTTGGATCCCTTGGAATACGACCTGCTGTTTGAGCGATTCCTGAATCCTGAACGTGTGTCCATGCCCGATTTTGATGTTGATTTCTGTATGGAAAGACGGGAAGAAGTGATCAAATATGTGTCGGATAACTACGGCAAGATGGCTGTATCCCAAATTATCACGTTTGGTACGATGGCTGCCAAGGCTGTGGTGCGTGATGTCGCACGTGTGCAAGGGAAATCTTACGGTGTCGCCGATAAGCTCTCCAAGCTGATTCCTTTTACGCCGGGTATCACCTTGGGTGAGGCGATAGAAGAGGAACCTCAGCTTAAAGAGTTTGTTGAAAATGATGCCGATGCCGGTGAAATCTGGGGTATGGCCAGGCAGTTGGAAGGTACGAATAGAAATGTCGGTAAACATGCCGGTGGTGTGGTTATTGCGCCAACCAAATTAACCGATTTTTCACCGCTTTATTGTGATGAAGAAGGTCAGGGCCTGGTTACCCAATTTGATAAGGGGGATGTAGAAGAGGCCGGCTTAGTTAAGTTCGATTTCTTAGGTTTACGTACTCTAACGATTATCGACTGGGCGTTAAAAACCATACAGCCTATACGTGCCGCTAAAGGTGAAGAACCTTTAGATATTATGGACATCGATTTAGATGATAGGCTGTCTTATGCGTTGATTAAACGTGCTGAAACTACCGCGGTTTTCCAGTTGGAATCGCGCGGTATGAAAGATCTGATCAAGCGTCTGCAGCCGGATAATCTGGAGGATATGATCGCCTTGGTGGCGCTGTTTAGACCTGGGCCGTTAGATTCGGGCATGGTTGATGACTTTGTAAACCGTAAACACGGTAGAGCAAAAGTGGCCTACCCGGATGCTAAGTACGAACATGAATGTTTGGAGCCGATACTAAAACCTACCTACGGCGTTATTGTTTACCAAGAACAGGTTATGCAGATTGCCCAGGAATTGGCAGGCTATAGCCTGGGTGGCGCAGATATGCTGCGTCGTGCCATGGGTAAAAAGAAACCCGAAGAGATGGCCAAGCAACGTGGCACCTTTAAAGAGGGGGCTATCTCGCAGGGGGTTGATCCTGATCTTGCGATGAAAATCTTTGACTTGGTGGAAAAATTTGCCGGTTACGGTTTTAACAAATCGCACTCTGCCGCTTATGCGTTAGTTTCTTATCAAACCGCCTGGTTAAAAGCGCATTATCCTGCGCCATTTATGGCTGCAGTTATGTCATCGGAAGTTCAGAACACGGATAAAATTGTGACGCTGATCGAAGAGTGTCGCCATATGGAATTGGGGTTGATTAATCCGGATATCAACAGTGGTCAATATCTGTTCACGGTTAACGATGCCGGTGAAATTATCTATGGTCTGGCGGCGATTAAGGGGCTGGGTGAAGGGCCGATTGAAAGTTTGTTACAGGCGAGAGCCGAAGGTGGGCCTTTTACCGATCTGTTTGATTTCTGTGCCAGAACCGATGCACGTAAAGTCAATAAACGTGCATTGGAAGCTTTAGTTAAGGCTGGCGCGTTTGACACACTCGATGTGCCGCGTTGGGTATTGATGAAGGCCATCCCTGATGCGGTAAAGGCGGCGCTACAGCAATCACATAACAGCAGCTCAGGTATTGATGATCTGTTTGGGGTTATGGATGATAGTGTCGATTCTGATGTTTATGAGCATTGCCGTAATGTGCAGAGCTGGACCGGGCGTGAGCGTTTGGCGGGTGAGAAAGAAACCCTGGGGGTGTTTTTAACCGGCCACCCGATTGATGATTATGAAGATGATTTAAAGCAGCTAAAAGTTAAGCGGCTTTCCCGTTTACATGCCGATAAAAGAGCCCAGACGGTTGCGGGCATGATTGTTGAGAAACGTTTTGTTAAAACCAAGCGGGGTGACTCGATGGCGATTATCACGCTGGATGATGGCAGTGGCCGTATTGATGCTACGATTTTTGCCAAAACCTTGCCGGATGTACAAGATAAATTAGGCACTGATGATGTGATTATCGTTAAAGGTGAGATCGAAAACGACGAATATGCCGGTGGTTTACGTATGCGTGTGATGTCGATTATGGATATCGGCGAGGCGAGGGCGCAAGGTGATAGGGCGGTAAAAATTAAACTGAGCAGTAAGCAGTGGACCAAGGCGAATCAGGCTTTGTTACGTGAGATGTTATTTGAGGTTGATTTGAATCCACCCGTGGATGAATTATTGGCATCTCAGCAAACACAGGAGAGTCAGGGTTGTAAAATCAAGCTGCAATATCAAACGGCTAATGCCAGTTGTGAGTTACATTTCGCTCCGCAATGGCGTATTCAACCCTCTGATGATGTGATGACGACGTTAAAGCGTACATTCGGAGAAAATAGCGTAAGTTTGAGCTGATACAAATTTGCAAGGAAAAGTTCTGCCAAGGCCTTTAGCGCGGATTAAATATCCGTTAGACTGTGTAGCACTAATAAATATCGCCATGAATACCTGTTGTTTTGAATGAATGACAAGGTTCGAAAGCGCAATGATAAAAAGTTTACGTTGAAGAAGAGTCACATGAACCCGAATTATTTGGATTTTGAACAGCCGATTGCCGATTTAGAAGTGAAAATCGGAGAATTGCAATCGCTGGGTGATGATGTTGATTTAAACATCAATGATGAAATCACCAAGTTAAAGGAAAAAAGCAAGGTTTTGACCGAGAAGATCTTCAGTGATTTAACTCCTTGGGATATCGTAAAAGTTGCAAGGCATCCGCTGCGCCCGTATACCAGCGATTATATCCCTAAGATTTTTGATGATTTTGATGAGTTGCATGGTGATAGGCATTTTGCCGATGATCATGCGATTATTGCCGGTATTGCCCGCATAGATGGCCAGCCCGTGATGGTGATTGGTCAGGAAAAAGGCCGTACGGTTAAAGAGAAGGTAGCTCGCAACTTCGGTATGCCAAAGCCAGAAGGTTATCGCAAGGCCCTGCGTTTAATGGAAATGGCTGAGCGTTTTAATATGCCTATCGTCACGTTAATCGATACTCCCGGAGCTTATCCCGGCATTGATTCAGAAGAGCGCGGTATCTCTGAGGCGATTGCACAAAATCTGGCTGTGATGTCACGCTTAAAAACCCCGATCATCTGTATTGTTATCGGCGAAGGCAGCTCAGGCGGTGCCTTAGGTATTGGTGTCGGCGATCATGTGGCGATGCTGCAATACTCGACCTATTTTGTTATCTCCCCGGAAGGTTGTGCCAATATCATCTGGAAAACCTCTGAAAAAGCCTATTTAGCGGCTGAGGCTATGGGTGTGACTTCATCGAAGCTGGAAGAGTTAAATATTGTTGATGCAACGATTCCTGAACCTTTAGGTGGCGCACATCGAGATATCGATGCGGTTGCAGCCTCTATCAAGGCGCATATCGTGACGCAGTTAAAGGCATTGAAAGCGATTGATAAGGATGAGCTGCTTGAGAAACGTTATCAGCGTTTAATGGCTTTTGGTTCCGATCAATAGGCGCTAATTGCGATGAATCTTAAAGGCTTTGAGCAATCGCTTACGGCCTTTTTGTCTGCACGCCATTGGTATATAGCCTATAGTGGCGGTTTAGACTCCCATCTCCTATTAATCCTTTCCCAGCAAGTTCTACTTAATGCCGCCAAGAATGGTATTAAAAATCTGCCCGATATTACCGCGATTCATATCAATCATCAGCTGCAAGATGCGGCAGAAGGATGGGTTGATCATTGCCGAGTGACCTGTAAAAAATTATCTATCCCTATCATTGTTGAAACTGTTGATATTCAAGATCAAGGTAATATCGAAGAGCAGGCGCGCCTGGCACGCTTAAGTGTATTTAAAAAACACCTGCAGGGCGATGATGTGCTGTTTCTGGGGCATCACCAGGATGATCAAATAGAAACATTTTTTTATCGCTTGCTAAGAGGTACGGGAATAAAAGGTTTAGCTGCAATGGCAGCTCAGCGTCATTTTGATCAATCTCTGCCTTCAAGTGGTTTACTGGTAAGGCCTATGCTTGTCTTCAGCCGTGCCGAATTAAAACAAGAAGCGCTGCAGCGGGGCTTGCAATGGATAGAGGATGGCAGTAATGACGATGCACGTTATGATAGAAATTACCTACGATTAGAGGTGCTACCCCGTTTAAAATCGCGTTGGCCTGCGTTTGCCGCGAGTATTTCTCGTTTAACAAGGCATTTACAGGAACATCAGCAGTTATTGGAAGAAGTTGCAGTAGATGACTTGCTGCTCTGTGAACCGTGTTATGAGCATTTTTGGCAGGAGCATTCCCTGGCAATAACTCCCTTACAGCAATTCTCTAGTGTGCGAAGGAAAAATATTATCCGCCATTGGAGTGGCACTAAAGCGTTGGTTTTATCCGATGCGCATATGCAGTTACTCTTGCAGGCGATCACTGCGCAGAAAACGAATCAAAAATTTGTTTTGCAGTTGGCCGGTAAGGCGCTGCGAATATTTAATAATCGGCTTTACCTGTGTTGTGCTGATCTTCAGTGGCAAACAACGGTTAAACCTATCCAGTGGAATGGCTTGCAGCGCTGTCATGTTGTTGATGTGATGTCTTTATCACTAATGATGCCGCTGGCATTGAATTTAACCGTAAAGTGGCGAGAAGGCGGTGAACGTGGACGTCTACCTGGGAATAAACAGCACAAAAGCCTTAAAAACATTTTACAAGAAGCTGCTGTGCCATATTGGCGTAGGCCTTGCCTGCCGCTTATTTATTCTGGTGATTGCTTGATTGCCGTAGCCGATATGATCTTGATGCAAGAAGGCTTGGAGTTGCTAGGGCCTGATAATAAAATTGTTATTAACAGGCCTGTAGCCGATTAAGATTATAGGTCGTCAAAAGCTTCCTGACGCCATAACTGGAATTGATTACGCACATCTTTGGCTGCGATGGGGTTAAGCCAGAATTGAGGTGCTAGTTTGATGCGATTGTCACTATTGGTTTGGATATAGTGTTTTCCGTAAAAATAGTTATTAGTCTCATCAAAAGGGCCAGCAATAATTAAATTAAAGTAGCCGGGTAAATTAAGGCTTTGCAAGCGGTTATGGCTTAATAAGCTTAGGTCAATTTCTATATAGTTCTCATCAGGGTGCTCGATATAAGGCACTTCAAATCGATCACATAACTTCGCATCATCATCTCCAGGATGACAAATAGAGACATTGGCATTATTGGTCGTAAATATCTGTGCTGTTTGATTATTGATGTTAAATTGAACCTTGACATCAAAGTGCTCAAGATAGGCGACGCTGAATTTGATATTAAGATGCACTGCAGCGTTGTTGTCGGAGGGCCATTGGGCAATGACAGCGTTGATACTTTCAAAGCCTGAATCAAAATTGGCTTCAGGTAAGGAAAAACTGTTGCCGCTAAGCAGAGATTCAATAATCAAAACATCTTCGGTCACCGAGCGTGTTCCGCCATAGATAATTGCATCTTCACTGAATTTTGTATTATCGGCCCATTGCGTAGCGTAGGGTAAAATGCCAACTTCATAGAGTGTGCCGGTTGTGTCGGGGTGTGTCTCATAGTTTTTGATAGAGCTATTAGCTACATTCATACGCGCATTTAAATCCAGCACGTTTTCAATTTCGGTATCTCCAAAATCCCAGGTAAAGCTGACGGCTTGCTGCAATTCATTGATGTTTTTTTTGGCGGCGGTAAATGTCGGCTGGTTTTTGCTGTTATCGACGCTGTTTTTTAACTCCCCTTCGATTAATAAGCGATAAGGTTTGTTTTTCAAATAGAGGGATGACTCGGTAGCAAAGGGGGAATCATTTGTTCCCCAGTCAATGTATATTTCTTCCCAAATGTCTGACTCAATGGGTATTAAGTTGAGGGTCGGATCGTCTTCTATTTCGCTGTTGCTTGGGTCTGTATTTTGTGCGAGCCCGTAGTTGATCATTTCTGCTCTGAAGTTTTTGTCGGCGAGTTCAAATTCGTGGATATAGAACTGGCTAAGCCCATCATATTCTTCAAGAATCGGGTAGGCGGGCCTGGAGATGGTATTTTCCTCCTGGCAGTCTTCATGATCCGGTTCTTCATCACAGTCTACCTTTGCGCTACAGGCGTTAAGAAATATCAGGCTGGATGCCAGAAGAGCAAGGCCTTGGAACTTAGTGGTAGACATATGAGTGAGTCCTTTAATATCTTTTATATATAAACAAAGAATAGCTATCGAATAGATAGCTTGCTTAGTCACCTTTATAAATGCAACCGCTGGTGCAGGTTTCTTTGATCTCAATCCAGCTTAATTCGGGCAGGGTGGGTTTTAATCGCTGCCAGATCCATTGGGCCAGGTTTTCGCTGGTGGGGTTTTCCAGGCCTTCTATATCATTTAGATAATAATGATCCAGTTGGTCGTATAAAGGTTTAAAGGCGGCCTTTATATCACCGAAGTCCATCACCCAGCCGCTGGTTTCGCCAACAGGGCCTGCAACAACCAGGCGTACATAGAAGGTGTGGCCGTGTAAACGGGCGCATTTATGGCCTTCAGGTACATGCGGTAGTTTATGGGCAGCTTCAAAGCTGAACTCTTTATAGATTTCCATTTTGTGTCCAAGATATAAATCGTTGATGTATAGGGTAAGTGATTGTGGGTATTTTACGTTAAAGCGAAAAACAAAACAAAAAATGGCAGTATTGGAGGTGTTTATGGAAGAGTTGTATAAGTACTGATCACTTAAGGATAAATATGCATTTTTTATCATTATTTATAAGAAATCGTTTGACAGAAAAGTCGAAATGCTTAGAATACGCAGCTCCTCAAGGCAACGCGCACTTAGCGATGTTTTGAAGGATGTTTTGGGTGATTAGCTCAGCTGGGAGAGCATCACGTTTACACCGTGAGGGTCGGCGGTTCGAACCCGTCATCACCCACCAAAACATTTACAGGCGCTAATGTGAAAGTCTGTAAAAGTTTACCGGTACGGACCGGTAGTTCAGTTGGTTAGAATGCCGGCCTGTCACGCCGGAGGTCGCGGGTTCGAGTCCCGTCCGGTCCGCCAATTTTTATGTTTGAATGAAAATTGAAAAAGAACTAAGCCACTTAAATGTGGTTTTTTTGTGCCTGATTTTCCTGTTTTGCTTATGTATTTCTACTTATTATGATTTCAATGCTCTTTAGTTGACATAGTATTTGCTTGTCGTGCCAGCGTGATTTATTGTTTCAATAGACAGGTAAAAAATAAGAATTTCGGTAAACAAGTATGTTAACAATATCGGATGCAGTGATTTTTCTTGACGATAAACATGTCGTTAAAGAAATGCTGATGAGTGAATTTGAAGCTTTGCTGGATGGCATTGTTGAACTTCCAGAGTTCAGCACCAAGCAAGTTTCAGCAGTTTTTATTCAAATAGACAATAAGCTTAAAATTCGTGGCTTGGTGTCATTTTTAATTTCATTCACGGCTCAGGGTTTGGTTGAATCAGATTGGAATATTCCTTTTCAGCAGCTTTTACAAAGTGCAAGCCGGGGGCCAGATTTAGGCGGCGGTAAAATTCGTCTGGTTTGCCGAAGTCAGTGCAGTGTGCCCTGGCATCAACATAATCTCTGGGATCCACAATCGGAACATTTACAGGTGTTGATACAGGCAGTAGCTAAAAATCATTTAAGCATCGAACAGGGTGACCAGGCTCTTGATGGGGGCTGGGATGTGCCGGATATGGGGTTGGACTCGGATAGCTCTGGGCAGTCTGAATCGGTGGTTGTATCCACTGCCCCCCCATTGGGTGTAGATGCGAATATTCCTACCTTGGGCATGTCTCAGAGCATTCCAACACTTGAGCCTGTGGTAATTAGTCCTGTACCGACCGCTAAAAATACGTCACATTCTGTCTCGCTTGAAGTTGAAGAAGAAAAATCCCCTCCGGCTATATCCGAGGCAGAACTTTCTGCGATGAAGTCGGCCTATGCGGTTAAGGTGGATAGATTGCAGAAGTCTTATGATGAATTAAACGAAAAACATCAGGGGGTGATTAGCTCCCACCAGGACTCTATAGCGTCAATAAAGCGCCAAGTTAAAGATAAAATTGATCAGGTCGGGCAAGATTTCAAGTCCGATCTGCAGCAACGAGAGCAGCAACTGCAAGCCTTAAAGGGGCGCTTGGACATTGAGCAGAATCGTTATTCCACGCTGAAGGAGCAGCAAGTTGAGCAGGCTGCCAACTCACAACTTGAGCGTGAAGAGTTATTGATCCAGATGCAAAGTGATAAAAATGTCGGCTCAGAGAAAATTGAGCAGTTACAGCTGGCGTTTAAAAAAGAATTGCAATCGCGCATGGAGGCTGAAACCGCCCAGGCCAATGATGGTTTGGCTATGCGGGAAGTTGAGTTGTTTTATCGAGATGAGCAGTTGGCTCTTTTGCGTGATGATGTCAGTAAACTTAAAGTTGAAAAACAATCGGTGATTACAGGTTCCGGTAATAAGGTGTTGAGCTCTTTGGAGGATAACGGTGTCACGCTGGTTGCTTTCCATGAGGGGGTGGGGCATATCACCATACCCAGTGAAGATGTAGGGCGTTATCTGGATCAGCGAGTGCCTTATCTTGCTGAGCGTTGTCAGGTGTCGCTGGATATGTTTAACAGCTGGCAGGCACATTATAATATGCCGCAATGTCAGTATTTTGATGCGGAAGGGCGGCCCTGCCATAGAGCCATTGCCAAGGTTGAATTGGCGACATCCTTTAAATGTGGGATATCTGATCGCTGCTCGGATCATGTCATTAAAGCGTCTGATGTCGGATAGCCTAGAGCATTTTGCACGCGCGCTGGAAAGTTCAGATCTACAGCAGACGCCGATCTCTACGGTTAATAGCCGAGATAAACAGATTACGTGGTCGATGTTACGCCTGGACTTAGTTGATGCGCAGCTTTCGGGTAATAAAGCCTTTAAACTTTTGCCCGCTTTATTGGCAGCCAAAGAACAGGGTAAAGCCACGTTAATCAGTTTTGGCGGTTTCCATTCTAATCATATTCATGCACTTGCTGCTGCAGGGCGACGTTTTGGCTTTAAAACCGTGGGTATTATTCGGGGTTATCTGGATCAGCCTTTGTCGCCGACGTTGATCGATGTACAAAGTTTTGGGATGCAGCTTCATTTTGTGGGTAGGCAGGAATATAAATTGCGTAATGAACAGGCTTATCAGCAGCAGTGGTTAAAAAAATATGATAAGGCTTTGTTAATTCCAGAGGGGGCAGCTGGGCCTTTGGGGTTGCAGGGCTCGCAGTTTTTAGCGAATTTGATTGTAAAGAATCTTGCTCAAAACCCTTTTGATACGCTGTGTGTGCCGGCGGGCACCGGTAATACCGCGGCCGGTTTGATTCAAAGTGGCTTATTTAAGCAAAAAGACATCTATGTTTTTGCCGCGTTAAAGCGTGAGGCAATTCATCAGCTGGTCGAAAATTTACCGCCTCACGTGAGATTATTGGATGATTATTGCTTTGGGGGATTTGCCAAAATGCCTGAGGTCTTGCTGCGTTTTATGTTGCAGTTTGAAAAAGACAATGGTTTATTATTGGATCCCGTGTACACCGCAAAAATGGCTTATGGCATCGATGATTTAATCGCTAATGATGTTTTTTCACCGGGTACACATATTGTCTCGCTACATACCGGTGGTTTGCAGGGGCGTCGTTTTATTCATGAAAAATTGGGTAATTTATTGCAAGCAGGGGAGCTGATAGGTTGAATAAAGAAGAACATATAAGCCATGCTGTTCTGCGCTCATTAATACCACTGTCTAACTGCAGTGATGAGCAAATGGATTTGTTGCTGCTAAAGTCTGATATTGTGCATCTATATTCTGGCCAGGTTTTGGTTGAGGCGGGTGATAATGCGCTGCAGCATTTGTATTTATTGCATGGGCGTTTAGCGGTCTTTGAGGCTGGAAAAGATTCAGTGCATACCTATATTGAAGCAGGGCAGGATAATGCCTTTGTGCCTATAGCCGATGAAAATCCCCGGCCAGTTAAGGTGGTGGCTGAATCTGATTGCCGTATTTTACAGATTAACTCTGTTTTTCTAGAGAAGTTGATCTGTTGGGGCGCCGTGGGGCGTGCTTTATTGGCTGAAATCGCTGTGGATGTCCGATATTCACAGGATTATTTCTGGATTAAAAAACTGCTGCAGTCGCGTCTGTTTTACAAAATCCCTCCAACTTACAT
This sequence comes from Pseudomonadales bacterium, assembly GCA_013215055.1. Lineage (GTDB taxonomy): Bacteria > Pseudomonadota > Gammaproteobacteria > Pseudomonadales > DT-91 > CAKMZU01. Next base: position 22,264 of record JABSRQ010000078.1, read on the forward strand.
CTATAGTGTGTTGAGTTGTTTTAGCCCATTATCATTTAAGGCGGGTGATGTTGTTATTCGCCAGGGGGAGGAGGGTAGTTGCTGCTATTTGATAAAGGAGGGTATTGCCGGTGTTTTTATTGATGGGCAGGGGGAAACTGCTGTGGCTGAATTGGGGCCTGGGTCGGTTTTTGGTGAGGATGCACTGGTAACACAAAAGGTGCGTAATGCGACGGTGGTGATGCAGTCTGACGGTGTTTTGATGAAACTGGAAAAACAAGATTTTTATCAGTTATTAAAACAGCCGGATTTTAAAGGCGTGACTGCAGGCAGCGTGAGATCTTTGTTAGAGGGTGGGGCGGTGTTATTGGATGTGCGAACCGAGCAAGAATATGATTTAAAGCATTATCCCGATTCAATTAATATGCCCTTACATCTTTGTTTGCTTAAGTCGGTTTTACTCAACAAAGACTTGCGTTACATTTGTGCTGCTCCCACTGAGGAGCGCGCCAAAACGGCGGCTTTTTTATTGGCTAAGCAGGGCTTTGATGTTCGGGTTCTTCAAGGGGCTGTGCAAACACTTAAAAGTGATATGCAATCCAGTGATAACTAAGAATGATGGCTAGAAAATAAGGTATAATCCGCCTTTATCTCACTTTATGTGTTGGTTTGATTGTAAAGTGGTCAGCTAGGCAGCTTCGAGGCGGTTATGGAACATCAATTTCGAAATATCGGCATTATTGGGCGTGTAGGTAATAAACATGTCATTGAGTCGGTGAAGGTGCTTAAGGCTTTTTTTCTAAAGAAAAACCTTACCGTGGTGCTGGAAACTGAAATTGCGGCGGTCTTACCTAATCATGGTTTGCAAGTTTCTGGGCGTAAGCTGATTGGTGAAATCTGCGATTTAGTGATTGTAGTGGGTGGTGATGGTTCCATGTTGGGGGCCGCCAGAGAATTAGCCAAGCATAATGTGCCGGTGCTTGGGGTTAACCGTGGAGGTTTGGGTTTTTTAACCGATATCTCTCCACTGGAAATTGAAGAAAAATTGACCGAGGTTCTGCAGGGGAAATATGTTGTAGAGCAACGTTTTTTACTGGATACCCTAGTGAAACGTGACGGTGAAATCATAGGCAAGGGCAGTGCCTTTAATGATATTGTTGTCAGCTCCGGTGAAGCGGCAAGAATGATAGAATTTGAAACCTATGTTGAGGGGCAGTTTGTGCATTCTCAGCGCTCTGATGGCATGATTGTCTCAACCCCTACAGGATCTACCGCCTATTCACTGTCTGGTGGCGGTCCTATCATGCATCCAAGCTTGGATGCGCTGGCCTTGGTGCCGATGTTCCCGCATTCTCTTTCCAGTCGCCCGATTGTGGTTAATGGTAATTCCGAAATAAAACTGGTAATCGGTGTAGAGAATAAAATTAATCCCATTGTGTCCTGCGATGGGCATTCAATTATTCATGCTCAGCCCGGGGATGTGATTTATATCTATAAAAAACCCCAGAAGCTCAAAATGCTGCACCCGCTGGGCCATAGTTTCTATGAGGTTTGTAGAAATAAATTGGGCTGGGGCAATAAGCTGGTTAATTAATGTGACGACGGTTAATAACATAGCGCACAGTGAATTGACGATAACCGGCTACGATATAATCGGTGATGTGCATGGCTGTGCTACATCATTGATTATCTTGCTGGATAAAATGGCGTATCAAGAGGGCGAGGGTGTCTATCGTTATACCGGTGCTGGGCATAGAAAAGTACTATTTCTCGGGGACTTGGTGGACCGAGGCCCGCAAATTCGTAAAACCTTGGCGATAGTGAAGGCTA
>JABSRQ010000008.1:0-68326 GCA_013215055.1 Pseudomonadales bacterium
ATCGCATGGCGTATGACGATACGGAAAATGATACTTCTTTAAAGAACACGAAATAGCGGTTATATGACTTATCCCCTGCTGTGAGGCATTGAGCTAACCTGTACTAATTGCACGTGAGGCTTGACCATAAACTTAAGAGTTTATGATCAGAACTTTATAAAGTTTGTTGTGTATTGAATTTATGTTTGTATTTTCTTTTTGTTAATTTGGATTATTGCGTTAATTTGATGAGTCGACACGGTCTTCGGACGTAAGATGTAACGATAATCATGCAAGTTTGCTTGGCGACCATAGAGCACTGGAACCACCTGATCCTTCTCGAACTCAGAAGTGAAACGGTGTATCGCCGATGGTAGTGTGGGGTTTCCCCATGTGAGAGTAGGTCATCGCCAAGCTTTTATTCTAAAAACCCCAATAGATTATTCTATTGGGGTTTTTTTATGGGGGTAAGGATTAAATTTACAGTGTATCGATATTGATTAACTCCATATTGGCACCTGTTACACATTGATTAATACAGATAAGTTTTTCATAACTAAGGCTATACAGTAGGTTTTCAATGGAGCCTGCTTGTTCTACTGCGATTATATTATTTGCCTGAGATATGAAGTTTTTTAAATCTTCTCCAGCTTGATTATTGCTGCAGTGCAGAACAGTTTGGATTTTAACGTCGTTTAATGCATGTAGAGTTGTGACGGTGTTGTAGTTTAAAGTACAAAGTGCTTTTAATTTACCCAGGTTTACCTTCAGTTTGTCAGTTTCTATAAAAAGATATGCCATGCCAGTACTCAAGTCACTGGCTAATAGCGTTCTTATGATTCTTAGTTTATCTGCAGTTTTGGCTATATAGATTAGATGAGCCTCTTTACTTTGATAGCGAAATAAATTTATTTCACCACTGATATGTGCATGTTCTTGATCGGTTAAATGCACTGTGTTCGCCTGTATTAATTCAGTGGTTAAGGTTTTAGCCTCATCTAAACTAATTTCACCTACGTTCGCTAGCGTTTCAATTGTATTGATCTGCTTTTGCATGCAGCTTAAATGTTTTATGTTATTAACGTTTGGTGAGTTATCCGTAGCGCTAGATTTAATAAGTTTGTGAATATAGCGTGGGCCTCCTGCTTTTGGCCCTGTGCCCGAGCGTTTACAGCCTCCAAATGCTTGCATACCCACTGTGGCACCAATGATATTCCGGTTTACATAAATGTTACCAGCCGTAATGGCATTGCTGATGTGCTCAGCTTTATGTTTTAACCGGGAGTGTATGCCAAAAGTTAAACCGTATTCACTGTTATTTATTTCGCTTATGACGTTGTCTAATTTTTCTCTTTGGTAGTGAATGATGTGTAGGCAGGGGCCAAATACTTCTTTTTTAAGTTTGAATAATTGTTCTAGCCGAAAAATATGTGGCTCAATGAAACAGCTGTCATTATTTTTATCATCGCTATCGTCAGGGTAGATAAGCCGGTTCCTATTATTGCTTATATGTTGTCTTATGTTTTGTGCAGCGTTTAAATCTATAACCGGTCCAATGTCCGTTGAAAGCTTTCTATTATCGCCAACGTGGAGCAGCTTAACGGCTAAAATTAATTGCTGCTCAAATACTTCCGCGATATCTTCTTGCAGATATAAAACCCTTAAGCATGAACAACGTTGGCCTGCAGATAAAAATGCCGACGTTATCACATCGTTTATCGCTTGTTCTAACAGGGCTGTTGAGTCAATAATCATACAGTTGATACCACCGGTTTCAGCAATGAAAGCTATAGGGTAGTCTTGACGCATCAGTAAATTGCGCTGTATGTTTTTGGCAGTGTTGTAAGACCCGGTAAATATCACCGCCTGTATTGATCGCTGTGTTTTGATTAATGCATCAAGGTTTTTACCTGGTGTTAGTAATATTTGCAGGCAGGATTCAGAAAAACCTGCCTGATAAAAAAGCTTAATAATAAAGAGAGCAAGCCATTGACTATTTCTTGATGCCTTTGCGATAACGGTATTTCCGGTTATTAATGCTGCAGATATTTGGCCAATAAAAATAGCAATAGGAAAGTTCCAAGGGCTTATGCATAGAGAGGTTCCAAGAGGTTCTGGGATAGAGTTGCTAGATAAAAGTTCATATTGTTGGATATAGTAATGGATAAAATCTTCTGCCTCCCTGAGTTCAGCCATGCAATCGGCTAAAGTTTTACCACATTCATATTGCATGATGAATATCAGTTCTGGGCGGTTTTTATGCAGTAAGTTGATGAGTTTATGAAAGAGTGATTTTTTACTCCTAAGATTCACACTTTTCCAGTGTGATTGCCCCTGTTGAAGTTGTTTAAATTTGTTTTTAATTGTCTGATGTGAGTCGGCGGAGATGAAATACAATGTCCCAAAATTTATCGGTGATGTAATCTGTAGCTGATCTTTACTTTTTTCTGTATCACAAAGCTTGTATGTTAAATTTTTTGTAATTTCTTTGATTTCGATTACGCCAATGTCTTCAATAATTTTATCTATTATTAGTAAATCATCGATGGCTGTACCGGGTGAATTTAGCCGTTCTGGCCATTCGCCTTGCTGGTGTATATAAAGATTTTTTGGTTGTGGAATATCGCAATGACGCTGATATTTTTGGCTTAGGCTAATACTTTGTCGTTTAATGTCTGCCTTGGTTAACTGATGCACAAAGGATGTGTTTGCTCCATTTTCTAATATGCGTCTAACCAGATAACTGAGCAATGTATCTTGATTTCCTACTGGCGCATAAATTCGAGAGCGTATGTTTTTTGGGGCTTGTTTTTTTATCGTGCGGAATAATGCCTCTCCCATGCCGGTAAGCCTTTGCAACTCAAAGCGATCGTGATCGAAATTTAGGGATAAAATAGCGGCTAGCGTAAATGCATTGTGGCTGGCAAATTGGGTGTAAATCGTATTTTGATAGTGTAATAATATCTGGCTGCAATAAAGATAGTTTAAGTCAGTATTCCGTTTGGCTGTGAATACCGGGTAGTCGTTAAGCCCAGAATGTTGTGCTTGTTTTATTTCTGTATCCCAATAGGCCCCTTTTACCAGACGAATGGCAATCTGACGTTGTTGTATATTTGCTAGCTGATACAAATAGTGAATGATCGATGCTGCACGTTTCTGGTATGCCTGAACCGCAAAGCCTAAGCCTTGCCAGTCTTTTAATTCTTCATCTGTCATTAGAAGGGTAAAAATATCCAAGCTTAATTCCAGTCGCCAACTTTCTTCCGCATCGATGGTTAAACTGATGTTTTTTTGTTTGGCTGCGACAGCTAACGTTTTAATCTTGGGGTATATTTCTTTTAAAACATATTCACGTTGATCGATGGTGAATCTTGGGTGTAATGCCGATAATTTTATTGAAATGCTGTGTTTCTGATAGAGCTTGCTTTCTTTATCTGACAGCGAGTGAATAGCCTGCATATAAGCTTGATGGAAACGCTGTGCATCGGCATGCGTTAAAGCCGCTTCACCTAACATATCAAATGAGTAGACATCGTTATTTTTTATTTTTTCTAAAGCTTTGTTGATAGTTTTAGCGATAACAAATTGTGTAGCGAATATTTTTAAGCCTGCAATAGCGCATTGTCTGATGCCGTATTTCATGGTTTTTTTGATGGAGGAAATTAAAACTGGGTGATTGAGCTGACGCAGCATAAAGGCGCTAATTTCCAGCGCTATACATAGTAGCTTTGTAGTCCAGGCTGTATTTTTATGAATTAATACCGTCCACTTTAGGTGACTGACTTTATCAGCTATCAGATCATCCTGGGTTGCGGTATCGGGAATGCGTAATAATGCTTCGGCAAGCTCCAGCAGCGCTTTACCTTGATCCGTATTGAGCGAAAAGGTTTGTAATAGTTGGTGAATATCCAGAGCAGATTTGCGCGGTTGATATTCTAATAATGTTGCCGCTTTTTGATTTATAGCGTCTTCATCAAGGCAAGATAGCTGAGATTGAATTGATTGCAGGTAGGTATTTTCATCAATAATAAAGTTTTCACGAATATTGACTCTTAATTCATGAAGTTTGATTCTGTCTTTTTTATTCAATGCATACATTATTATAACCGTGATCATGCTGTCTATAAGTGTAGGACATGCAAATACCGCTTTGTGTTGATATCTGCTACGGTAGGATTTTATTCATCGGTTTTATTATGAGAAACGTTTTTTTATTATTGTTCCTTGTGCTTTTCCCCATTATGTTTTTTATTCGTGCACCGGCTATTAGCCATTTTGCGTTTGCACCCGATGTACTTGAAAGCATGCCTGAGCAACCTTTATATGGTAGCCAAACGGTAATCTTAAAAACTGCAGATGAACTGAATTTGCACAGCCTATATTTTTCGGTTAAAAACACCACATTAACAACTGCTGGAAAAGTTGTTTTGTATTTACATGGTAATGCCGGGCATTTATTTGACCGCGTGGCCGCTGCTCACGACCTCAGAGAGCAGGGTATTAATGTGTTGTTGATCGATTACCGTGGTTTTGGTCTCAGTGAAGGGCATATCTCGGAGGCCGGTTTTTATCTGGATGTCGAAGCGGCGTTAACCTGGCTCAAAGGGCCTGGCGGTTATAAGGCGAAAGATATTATCGTGTTGGGACGCTCTATAGGCTCTGTTGCGGCGATGAAGCTGGCGGTGGATGAGGATATATCGGCGGTGATTTTGATTTCACCGATTGCCAATGCTTCTGCTATGGCTAAAGCCATGGGCTTGGGCTGGTTAAGTCCTTTTGCATATTCTGCGCTGGATAATATAGCCAGAGCCAAAAAATTACAGAAACCCTTATTGGTGGTCCATGGGGATAAGGATAAGATGGTACCTCAACAGCAAGGGCTTGCGGTATTTAATAGTGCGGCTGTTGCCAAGCATAAAAAACAGTTTATTAGTGTCGCGGGTGCCAATCATCATAATGTCAGGCTAGTGGCCGGGGAAAAATATTGGCCTTGGTTGATGGGTTTCATCCGCCAGCACTCTCTATAATTTATAAAAAGAACAGGGCGTTATGGCTTCTTGCGGTTAAAAACATATATAAATAGGTGCTAATGGCTAAAACAAAATACAGGCTGCGTTGCTGATTATTTTTAGCATGTTTAATCACCCATGTCGCAAAAATAATATAGGCCATTAAAGCCAGGATTTTAGCCGTGAGCCAGCTATGCATAAACGGATACTGGCTAATGGTAGCCATTAACCCTATTGCGGTTAACAATAAAAACGTATCGATGATATGCGGAAGTATTCTTACTATTTTATTTTGCAATATTGTTGAGCCTTGGAAGGCCCATAGCGCACGAATTAAGAAAAATAAAAAGCTGCATGCCATCAATACAATATGGCTGTTTTTTAAAATGGTATACATAGATGATCCTATGTGAATTATTTTCCGCGAATGGCTTTTATTTCGCAGTCCAGTTCACCGGAAGATAATTGCGTGGTGATCATTTGTCCCACTTCCACTTCATCGGTTTGGCGAAGAATTTTATCTTGTTGTTTAACAATAGCGTAACCGCGCTTCAGTGTTGCCAAAGGGCTGACCGATTCTAAGAGATGTGCTGCTGAAGCGAGTTGTTGCTTTTTTTGGCTTAATTGCTGTTGCGTAAGTTTAGCTAATTGTATTTCTAACTGTTGTAGCTGAGCTTGTTTTTCTTGAATCGCTTGCTGCGGTTTAAAATGCAGTAAATTGCCAGCTTGGGTTTGTAATTGATGTTGGCAATTTTTAAGTTGTTGCTGTTGTACATGATGTAGGCGCTGTTTTAACTGTTCAAAGCGCTGATGCATTAGATGTAGACGCTCGCCCGGATGACGCAAAGCCGCTTGATTAGTCTGTAATTGATGTTGTGCATGGGCAAGTTTCGCCATGATCTTATGTTCTAACTGCTTTTCAAAATGATCCAGTTGTTGAAATAACGCCTGTTGATCAGGGCTGATGATTTCGGCTGCGGCAGAGGGTGTTGCCGCACGTACATCGGCAACATAGTCGGCAATGGTGGTATCCACTTCATGGCCTACCGCGCTGATAATCGGGATAGGGCATTGGAAAATGGTTCTGGCGACAGACTCTTCATTAAACGGCCATAAATCTTCTATGGAGCCGCCGCCGCGCCCAATAATGATGGCATCAAAAATATCATCTTCGGTATTGTTCCAATGTTCGGCTAAATGTAAGGCGCGGCATAATTGTCCGGCAGCTTGATCGCCTTGCACGGCGGCGGGAATAACCGTGATTTTTAATAACGGAAAGCGTTCTTTTAATACGGTTAATATATCGTGAACAGCTGCGCCAGTGGCTGAGGTGATCACGGCAATATGTTTTGGGTTTTGCGGCAGGTGTTTCTTATGTCGGCTTTCAAAAAGTCCTTCTGCAGCTAGACGATTTTTTAATTGCTCAAACTGTCGTTGTAAAGCGCCGACACCTGATTCTTCGATATAATCGGCGATCATCTGATAATCACCACGTCCGGGATAAATGCTAACGCTGCCTTGCACCAGAATTTGCTGGCCATTGGCAAGATTTGCCCGCACAAAGCGGTTTTTACCTTTGAACATCGCGCAGCGAATCTGTGCGGTTTGATCTTTAAGGGTGAAATACCAGTGGCCGGAAGCCGGTTTGGCAAGGTTAGAAACTTCGCCCGAAACCCAAACTTTACCGACGTGCATCTCTAATACACCCTTGGCATATTGATTAAGTTCACTGACGGATAAGATGGGTGACTGTGTGCCTGTTTGTGCTTGCATAATGATTCTTGAGTGGTTGATAGCTTTTTTCGGTGTTTTAACTATGAAAGACTATAATTTATTGCATAATCGATGAAATAAGTGATCAAACACCGTTTACTGTTAACGCGCTAGAAATTATAATGGCTTGCTTCATTTAAGCCAACGCCTAAGGTGTATCCATGTTGCGAATCCGCGAAGAAGCCCTGACTTTCGATGATGTTTTACTGCTGCCTGGCTATTCTGAGGTCACCGCACGCGATGTAAGCTTAGTCTCTAGGTTGACTAGAAATATCACGATAAATATTCCTTTAGTATCCGCCGCGATGGATACCGTTACCGAAGCGCGCCTGGCGATTGCGATTGCGCAGGAAGGTGGTCTTGGTATTGTGCATAAAAGCATGACGATCGCCGAACAAGCAGCCCAGGTGTTGGCGGTTAAGCGCCATGAATCCGGTATTGTTAAAGATCCTATTACGATTCAGGCTGATGCCACGGTACGTGATTTATTGGAAATCAAAGAAAAACACAATATTTCCGGTGTGCCGGTTTTAAGCGGCGCTGATTTAGTCGGCATCGTGACCAACCGTGATGTGCGTTATAACTCGAATTTGGATGACTTGGTCTCTGACATCATGACACCAAAAGAGCAGTTGGTTACCGTGCAAGAAAGCACCGATGCCGAAGATGTAAAAATTCTATTACATAAACACCGTATCGAAAAAGTTTTGGTGGTTGATGGTGACGGTAATCTCAGTGGAATGATTACCGTTAAAGATATTCATAAAGCCCAAACCTATCCCAATGCCTGTAAAGATGATCAAGGCCGTTTGCGTGTAGGGGCTTCTATTGGCACCAGTCCTGATACCGCTGACCGCGTTGCAGCATTGATTCAGGCAGGCGTAGATGTGCTGGTTGTTGATACCGCACATGGTCACTCTAAAAATGTAATTGATAGAGTGAGGATGATTAAAAGCGCCTACCCCGATATTGACGTTATTGCCGGTAATATCGCTACCGGCGACGCTGCCAAGGCGCTGGTTGCAGCCGGTGCAGATGCGGTGAAAGTTGGCATAGGCCCTGGTTCGATTTGTACCACACGTATTGTTACGGGTATCGGCGTGCCACAGATTACTGCGATTTCCAATGTTGTGGAAGCACTTAAAGGCACGGGTGTGCCGGTGATTGCCGATGGGGGTATTCGCTATTCGGGTGATGTTGCCAAGGCGGTTGTTGCTGGTGCTTCTGCGGTGATGGTGGGTAGCATGTTGGCGGGTACCGATGAATCTCCGGGTGAAATTGAATTATTCCAGGGCCGTTCTTATAAAGCTTACCGTGGCATGGGTTCTATTGGTGCGATGGCGCAAACAAGCGGTTCTTCTGATCGCTACTTCCAGGACGCATCAGCCGGTGCTGAAAAATTGGTTCCAGAAGGTATTGAAGGTCGTGTGGCCTATAAAGGTTCGGTTACCGCCATTATCCATCAGTTGATGGGTGGTTTAAGTTCGGCGATGGGCTATACCGGTTCGGTTGATATACAAACCATGCGCACCAAACCTGAATTTATCCGGGTGACTACGGCCGGCATGAGTGAAAGCCATGTACATGATGTGACCATCACTAAAGAAGCGCCTAATTACAAAGTGTCTTCTTAGTTCGTTGATTTTTAAAAGCCCAGCTTATGCTGGGCTTTTGCATTTTTAGCCATTAATAATTTAGTTATTTGAAAAGGGTAAACCATGAGCCTAGACATTCACGCTCAACGCATTTTGATTCTTGATTTTGGTTCACAATATACACAGTTGATTGCTCGCCGTGTTCGTGAAGCAGGGGTTTATTGTGAAATTCGTTCTTGGGATATGCCAGAAGCCGATATTTGTGAATTTGCGCCAAAGGGTATTATTTTATCCGGTGGTCCTGAATCTGTGCATGTTGAAAATTCACCCAAGGCCGCAGAATGTGTCTTTACTTTAGGTGTACCGTTATTGGGTATTTGCTACGGCATGCAAACCATGGCGACTCAGTTGGGTGGCCGAGTTGAAGCTTCCGATGTGCATGAGTTTGGTTATGCAAAAGTAGAGGTATGTGGTGATAGTGTCTTATTAAATAACATTGTTGATCATGAAGAAGACGGCAAAAACCTATTAGATGTATGGATGTCACACGGCGATAAGGTTGTGCAATTGCCTGACGGTTTTGAGTTAATGGCTGCGACCGAATCTGCCCCTATCGCCGGTATGTTTGATGCGTCACGTAACTTCTATGCGTTGCAGTTTCACCCAGAGGTGACACATACCTTGCAAGGCCAACGTATGCTGGAATCCTTTGTGCATGGTATCTGTGGCTGTGAATCGCTATGGACTTCGGCCAATATTATTGAGGATGCGATTAAAACCATTAAGGAGCGTGTAGGAACCGACGATGTATTGCTGGGTTTATCCGGCGGCGTGGATTCCTCCGTGGTGGCGGCTTTATTACATAAAGCCATCGGTGATCAGCTGACTTGTGTTTTTGTGGATAACGGCTTGCTGCGTTTGCAGGAAGGTGATCAGGTGATGGAGATGTTCGCCAAGAATATGGGTGTAAAAGTGATTCGTGCAGATAAAGCCGATTTGTTTTTAGGCCGTTTAGTGGGTGAATCTGACCCTGAGAAAAAACGTAAAATCATTGGTAATACCTTTATCGAAGTCTTTGATGAAGAAGCGGCTAAATTAAAAAATTGTAAGTGGTTGGCACAGGGTACGATTTATCCGGATGTGATTGAATCGGCGGCAACTAAAGATGGCAAGGCCCATGTGATTAAATCACATCACAATGTTGGTGGTTTGCCGGATGATATGGCCTTTGAATTGGTTGAGCCTTTACGTGAATTATTTAAAGATGAAGTGCGTAAACTGGGTTTAGAGTTAGGTCTGCCTTATGACATGGTTTATCGCCATCCCTTCCCAGGCCCTGGTTTAGGTGTACGTATCCTCGGGGAAGTGAAAAAAGAATACTGCGAAATATTACGCCAGGCCGATGCGATTTTTATGGAAGAGTTACATAAATCCGGTTGGTATCATAAAACCTCACAGGCTTTTGCGGTTTTCTGCCCGATTAAATCGGTAGGTGTGGTGGGTGATGCACGGCGTTATGCCTGGGTGATCACCCTTAGAGCAGTAGAGACTGTCGACTTTATGACTGCGCGCTGGGCACATCTGCCGTATGAGTTGTTGGAAGTGGTATCCGGTAGAATCATCAATGAGATTGCGGATGTATCTAGGGTGGCCTACGACGTGTCATCTAAACCACCTGCGACCATTGAGTGGGAATAGAGACTATAGACGAGCTATGGATGGCTGAGGCGCTAAAATTAGCGTCTCATGGAGCCTCTGTTGGTGAGGTACCCGTAGGGGCTGTGGTTGTGTTAAATGGTGAGATTATCGGCCGTGGCTGGAATCAACCTATTACGGCCTGTGACCCTACTGCACATGCCGAAGTGATGGCATTACGTGATGCCGGAAAAAATCAGAAAAATTACCGTCTGCCAGATGCCGAATTATTTGTCACCTTGGAACCCTGCTCCATGTGTGCCGGTGCGATAGTGCATTCACGTATCAAACGTGTGGTGTATGCGACGACAGAGCCTAAATCCGGTGTGGTTGAGAGTCAGGCCAACTTCTTTGAACAGCCTTTTTTGAATCATCAGTTAGTCATAAAAGGAGCGGTGTTAGCCGAAGAGGCTAAAGCGCAGTTGCAGAGCTTCTTTAAACAGCGCCGTCTGCAGCATAAAAAAAATAAACAAAAGACTTAGCTAGCGCTACCCTCGCTTAGGTGACAGCTTAACCTTGCTTATTGCTAAATAAATCCAGGATGGATTGGCTAAGCCTTGGGTTCGCCCTAGTATTTTGTTGTTGCTTGATTTTGGCTTCTCGCAGCATCTCAGGTTTTAGCGTTTCAATGCTGATACCTGCGGCGTTTTCAGTGTGGTTTACATCATTCCTATTGGGAAAACGCCATTCTAATAAATCACTGAAGTGGCGTATGTTTTGCACATAGCTGACAGGCTCAGAGCCTCTGGCATAGCCGTAGGTGGTAAACTTATGCCAGACTCTTTTTTCCAATAGCGGAAGGTATTGTTTTACATCGGCCCATCGATTGGGGTTGCCGCCGTGAAACTCGGTGATCTTCTGGGCGTCTTTGATATGCCCCAGGCCTACGTTATAGGCGGCTAGCGCAAACCAGGTCCTATCAGGGTTTTGAATGTCTGCAGGAAGACGTCTAAGCATTTGTTTAAGGTATTTAGCTCCGCCTCTAAGGCTCTGAGAGGCGTCCAGTCGGTTTTCAATACCCATGTCTTTGGCTGTGCCTTGAGTTAGCATCATCATGCCGCGTACACCTGTGGGGCTTTTAGCATGAGGGTTCCAGTGGGATTCCTGATAGGCAATTGCCGCGAGCAAGCGCCAGTCGATATGGTATTGTGCGGCAATATCTTCAATTAAATCCTGATAGTTGGGTAGGCGGCTATTAACTCTGCGAAAGAAAGCCATGGAACCTCGATGATTAACATCATCGCTGTGGCCGTAAAAGCGTTCTTTAAGTTGTTTGATGCTGCCATCTTCGTGGGCGGCATCCAGAAAAATATCGATCTTACTCAGTTTGTCATTATTACTTTTATTGACCCAGACCCAGCTAATAGGCTCTGGATAATACAGGTCAAAAGCCATGCGAGTATGAGGGTATAGTGATTTCTTACCGGTATAAATGTGCGAATCAACCAGGGTGTAATCAATCAGGCCCTGATCTAATAATTTCAGAATTTGATCGCTGCTTTTATCGGTGAAAGTCCAGTTTAGAGTGGGATATTGCTGTTTTAAGAAACTGTATTTCTCTTGATATTGCAGGTTGTTGGGCACCAGTACGTTTTTATTCAGTAAATCGTCAAAAGCTCTGGGTTTACCGCTGCCATGGCGATAAATAATTTGTGTGGTGACATCCATCAAACTCTGACTGCGCTGATACTGTGTTTGCTTAGACAAGCTAAGAGGGTGGCCAATCATGGCGATATCGGCGACACCGTGATCCAGGGCCTGATAAACTTCTTCTTCATTATTGGCTAAAATCAGCTTTAATTTATAGTTGTGTTGCTGCGCAAATTGATTCATCAGCTGATATTCAAAGCCATCGGCTCCATCTTTACCTTCAAAATAGCTGGTTTTGGAAGGCTGGGTTACCACGGTAAGGGTGTTTTCATCCACGATGGCAGCTGGTTTTTGGGGCGCAGAATCGTTTGTGCTATTGCATGCCGATAATGCCAGCCAAAAGAAGCTGCTTGCCAGTAAAGCCAGCGAATGTTTTTTGTGTAATGTGGTCATAGTTCACATTTTAATCCTTGTAGCGAAGATTAAACAGGTTGACAGATTGTGGCTAATAAGATCCGCTGGGTTTATGGCTTGGTTGGTTGGTGATTAGGAAAAGTCCAGTTTTTAGATGGTTTCTTATACAGCGTACTGCTCATCAGTCTTTTGAATGGCCGGTTTTTTTAAAGTCTTAAGATTTTTCCCGACTTAGGCTTATAGATTTTTTTTTAGAATTTTTAGTTATAAGCCTTCCCGTTTCTTATAACGGAACATTTTATGCCTGAATATCACTGGCATCGGTGAAATTTAAGCGGAAATTAGGTAGAATGACGCGCTTTTAAAAATCCCAATCCTTTTAAGGTTTCATTTCTATGCTTATTTTGGCAGGCAGTTCTGCGTTATCGACGTTTCGTACCGAAAAGCTTGAAACAACACTCTCACAAAAGTTGGGCGAGAAAGTCACTGTTAGCGGCAAGTTTATGCATTTTATTGACTTAAATGCACCGATAACCGAGAAAGAGCAGTCTGTGCTTGAGGCTTTGTTGGAATATGGTCCTGCTGATGACGGTGTGGCAGTATCAAACGGAGAACTTTATTTGGTTGTGCCACGTCTGGGCACTATTTCCCCATGGTCATCCAAGGCCAGTGATATTGCCCATAATTGTGGCCTGGAAAAAATTAAGCGTATAGAACGTGGTATTGCTTATACCGTGCAGCATTCGGCGAATATTGCAAAAATAGATGTTGCTGCGGTATTACATGACCGCATGGTTGAGACGGTACTCGAGGACTTGCAACAGGCTGAAACGTTATTTACTCAAGGTGAGCCGGCTGCCTTAACGCAAGTCGATATTTTAGATCAGGGCAGAGACTCTTTGGTTGAGGCCAATAGTCGTTTAGGCTTGGCTTTGGCGGATGATGAAATCGATTATTTAACCGAGGCTTTTATTGAGCTGAAACGTAATCCTAACGATATTGAATTAATGATGTTTGCGCAGGCAAACTCAGAACATTGTCGCCATAAAATCTTTAATGCCACCTGGGATATTGATGGTGTGCGCCAGGAAAACTCCCTGTTTTCGATGATCAAAAATACCTATAAGCAAAGCCCCGATAATGTTTTATCGGCCTATTCGGATAATGCCTCGGTTATCACAGGTTCAGTTGCTGGGCGTTTTTATCCTGAAACCGCAAGCGGCGAATATGCCTATCATCAAGAGCCTATACATATATTAATGAAGGTGGAAACCCATAACCATCCTACCGCTATTGCACCTTTTGCTGGTGCGGCAACTGGCTCCGGCGGAGAGATTCGTGATGAAGGTGCCGTAGGGCGAGGTTCAAAACCGAAGGTGGGTTTAACCGGTTTCACCGTATCGAACTTAAACTTGCCAAATGCACCTCAAGTCTGGGAGCAAGATTATGGCAAGCCTGCGCGTATCGTATCCGCTTTAGATATCATGTTAGAGGGCCCGATTGGTGGTGCTGCTTTTAATAATGAATTTGGCCGTCCTAATATCTGTGGTTATTTTCGTACCTATGAGAACCTAGTCACCACCGTCAATGGTGATGAAGTCCGCGGCTATCACAAACCCATTATGATTGCCGGCGGTATGGGGAATATTAAAGCCGAGCATGTTGATAAGCCTGAATTTAATCCTGGCACTAAGTTGATCGTGTTAGGTGGCCCGGCGATGCTGATTGGCTTAGGTGGCAGTGCTGCATCTTCTGTGGCCTCTGGTAGCTCCGATGCCGATCTGGATTTTGCCTCCGTTCAGCGCCATAACCCAGAAATGGAACGCCGCTGTCAGGAGGTCATTGACCGCTGTTGGGGCATGGGTGATGAAAATCCTATTGCCTTTATTCATGATGTGGGGGCCGGTGGTTTATCTAACGCCTTTCCAGAGCTGGCCAAAGATGGTGGCTGTGGTGCTACATTTGATTTACGCAATATTCCTAATGATGAAATAGGTATGTCACCACTTGAGATTTGGTGCAACGAATCGCAGGAACGTTATGTACTTGCCGTAACCGATGAGAACCTGGCCCAGTTTGAAGCTATTTGTCAGCGTGAGCGTTGCTTATATGCGGTAGTGGGTGAAGCTAAGGAAGAGAAACATTTAAGCGTAATGGATGATGTGTTTGATAACGCTCCGGTAGATATACCTATGGATGTATTGTTTGGTAAAGCGCCAAAAATGCATCGCAGCTATGCTAAGCAATCGGTTAATCATAAAGCCTTTGATACGTCAAAATTGGATGTTAATGATGCGCTAACACGTGTTTTAAGTCTGCCTACGGTAGCGAGCAAGCAATTTCTGATTACCATTGGTGATAGATCGGTTACCGGCATGGTTGCCAGAGATCAGATGGTTGGCCCCTGGCAGGTGCCAGTGGCCGATGTAGCTGTTACAACGTCTTCCTACGATGTTTATACCGGTGAGGCGATGGCGATGGGTGAGCGTACACCGTTAGCCTTGTTAAATGCCCCCGCTTCCGGTCGTATGGCCGTGGCGGAGTCGTTGATGAATATTACCGCAGCGCCTATTCGTGAACTGTCAGATATAAAATTATCTGCCAACTGGATGGCTGCAGCAGGTTATGGTGCAGAAGATCAGGCCTTATATGAGACCTGCAAAGCGATAGGCATGGAGTTATGTCCTGAATTAGGCATTGCCATTCCGGTAGGTAAAGATTCCATGTCTATGCGTACCGTCTGGGCGGATGGGGATGAGAAAAAAGCCGTTACCGCTCCGTTGTCGTTGATCATTTCTGCGTTTGCGCCCGTCACCGATGTGCGTAAAGTATTAACACCGCAAATTAAATTAAACCATGGTGCAAGCCAATTGGTGATGATTGATTTGGCCAAGGGGAAGGCGCGTACCGGTGGTTCTTGTTTGGCTCAAACGTATAATGAACTAGGTGATACGGCTCCTGATCTTGATAATGTGCAGCAGTTTAAATCGGTATTTAACGCGATTCAAAAGTGTTTGCAAGATGAAATGTTATTGGCTTACCATGATAGGTCCGACGGTGGCTTGGCGGTAACGTTAGTGGAGATGGCCTTTGCCGGGCACTGTGGTTTTGATGTTGAATTAGCAGCGCTTGCTGGTGATGATGTGGCAGCGCTATTTAATGAAGAGCTAGGTGCGGTTATTCAAGTGGCCGATAATAAATGGTCTGCGGTTGAAGCTGTTTTTGCCGAGTTTAATGTGGCTGATGTCTTGCAAGTGCTGGGGCAACCTACCGCAGAGCAACAATTGCTTATTAAGCGCAACGGTAAGATTCTGATTGATGAGTCTCGGGCTAAATTACAGCAGCTGTGGGCGAGCACCAGTTACCAAATTCAGTTGCTACGTGATAATCCCGAGTGTGCTGAACAAGAGTTCGCTAAAATTGCAGATGATGAAGACAAAGGCCTTAATCCGGCGGTTAGCTTTGATATTAATGATGATGTTGCGGCAGCGTTTGTTGAATCTGAAGATAGACCTAAAGTGGCTATTTTGCGTGAGCAAGGTGTGAATGGTCAGAACGAAATGGCGGCTGCTTTTGATAAGGCAGGTTTCACTGCGATTGATGTACATATGAGTGACATCATTGCCGAGAGAGTCAATCTGGCAGACTTTATAGGTTTGGCTGTTTGTGGCGGAT
This sequence comes from Pseudomonadales bacterium, assembly GCA_013215055.1. Classification (GTDB taxonomy): domain Bacteria; phylum Pseudomonadota; class Gammaproteobacteria; order Pseudomonadales; family DT-91; genus CAKMZU01. The sequence goes on from JABSRQ010000008.1 coordinate 15,731, forward strand.
TCTCCTATGGTGATGTGTTAGGTGCGGGCGAAGGTTGGGCTAAAACGGTTTTGTATAATGAAAACGTACGTGCTGCTTTTTCTGCATTCTTTACGCGTGAAGATACGTTTACGCTGGGTGTCTGTAACGGTTGTCAGATGTTGTCGCAATTAAAAGATTTAATTCCGGGGGCTGAGCATTGGCCGCGGTTTGTACGTAATAATTCCGAGCAATTTGAAGCGCGTGTATCACAACTTGAAATTCAGGAAAGTGCCTCCATTCTACTAAAAGGCATGCAGGGTTCAGTTGTTCCGGTAGCCGTTGCACATGGTGAAGGTCGTGCAGAATTTGTTGATGATACACATCTTAATAATGCAGCCGGTATTACCACGGTGCGTTATGTGGATGATACACATAATGCAACGCAAGCTTATCCGGCTAACCCTAACGGTTCGCCTAATGCTACTGCAGGTTTGTGTTCTACAGATGGTCGGGTGACCATTATGATGCCGCATCCAGAACGAGTATTCCGCACCGTGAGTAATTCATGGACGCCGGAAGATTGGGGTGAAGATAGCCCGTGGATGCGACTGTTTAGAAATGCCCGTGTATGGGTGGGTTAATACCCAGCTTAAAAACCGTAAAAAGAATAATAGGGCGATTTAAAGGAAGCAATGATGAATAAGTTCCCGCTATGGAAGCACTTTTTGGTGCTATTTGTATTGGCGATTGGTCTGCTGTATTCGGCACCCAATTTATATCCACCGGATCATGCGATTCAAATTTCCGGTGAATCCGGAGGTAAGAATTTAGGTGATGCCGTGTTAAATAAAGCCTTGCGGGCTTTAGCAAAAGAAGGCATTGCGGTTAAAGCCTCTGAGCAAGAAGAACGCAGTTTATTAATTCGTTTATCTGACTCGGGTGATCAATTGCGTGCCAAAGCGGTTATTGAAACGGCTTTATTGCATAAATATGTAGTGGCATTAAACCTGGCTTCAACCACCCCGCAATGGCTGGTGAATATTGGTGCTGAGCCTATGAAGTTGGGCCTGGATTTAAGTGGTGGTGTGCATTTCTTGTTAGAAGTTGATACCGACTTCGCTATTCAAAAACGTATGGATGGTTACAAAAGTCAGGTTAAAAAGCTTTTACGTGAGGAGCGTATTCGCGGCATTATTGATGAGCAAGGCTTGGAATTGAGCGGTAAATTCAAAACCGAAGAGTTACGTTCCAAGGCGAAGGCTGTCATCTCTGAAGAGCTGCGAGATCTAACCGTTAATGAATCTGAAAGTAATGGTCTGTTCTGGATTCATTGGAGTCTCGGTGAGAATCTGCGTAAGACCATTGCTGATGAAGCGGTGGCGCAAAACTTAACAGCCTTAAGGAATCGGGTTAATGAATTAGGTGTCTCTGAGCCATTGGTTCAGCGCCAAGGTGCCGGGCGTATTGTGGTTGAGTTGCCGGGTGTGCAAGATTCGGCGACAGCCAAGCGTATAATAGGTAAAACCGCCAATCTTGAGTTCCGCATGGAATCGGATGGAAAAGGCGGCTCCGAAACGTTTAAATTTCGCGGGGAAAATAGTCGTAGAGCTTCTGCTGCTTTAGAGCGCACCGTTATCATTAGTGGTGACCAGGTTTCTACTGCCAGTACCAGTTTTGATGAAAACGGCAGAGCGCAAGTTAATATCACGCTGGATGGTCAAGGTGGTAAGCAAATGCATGCGGCGACCAAGAGTAATATCGGTAGAAACTTAGGCGTATTGTTTATTGAACGTAAGTTTAGGGTAAAAACTTCAGTGGATGAAAACGGCGAGCAGGTTGTTGAGAAAATTCCGTATTATCAAAAGCAGATTATTTCTCTGGCAACCGTTCAGGCGGCTTTAGGTGTGCAGTTCCGTATCACCGGTTTGGATAGCCCGTTTGAGGCGCGTGAGTTAGCGTTGTTATTACGTGCAGGTGCGCTGGCAGCTCCGGTAGACTTCGTTGAAGAACGTACCATAGGCCCATCTTTAGGTGCTGAGAATATCGAACTGGGTTTAAATGCGGTGATCTTTGGTATGGCCATCGTATTAATCTTTATGCTGATTTATTACCGTGTATTTGGCTTTGCCGCGAATTTGGCATTAATGATGAATATCGTGATGCTGATTGGGGTGATGTCTATGATTTCAGCCACGTTAACCTTGCCAGGTATTGCCGGTGTCGTATTAACCGTGGGTATGGCGGTTGATGCCAATGTACTGATTTTTGCCAGAATTCGTGAAGAACTGAAAAATGGTTTATCGCCGCAGCAGGCTATCAGTGCGGGTTACGATAGGGCGTTTGTTACCATTATGGATGCCAATATTACAACCTTGTTAGTGGCGGTTATTTTGTATGCGGTTGGCACCGGGCCTATCAAAGGGTTTGCTGTGACACTGGCTATCGGTATTATCACCTCGATGTTTACATCAATTATTGCCACGCGCTCTATAATCTCTGTGGTTTACGGTAACCGTCCCATTAAAAAGTTGGCGATTTAAGCATGAGTACTGAAAAAGTAATGGATTTTATGGGGCGTCGCAATCTGGCGATGGCTTTCTCAATAGTGCTAATTTTGGTGTCTATAGGTTCTTTGGCCGTGCGCGGGTTGAACTTCGGTTTGGATTTCACCGGCGGTACATTGATAGAGTTGGGTTATGAAAAATCTGCAGATTTAATTGATGTGCGTGAGCGCCTGCAGGCGTCCGGTTTTGATGGCGCTGTGGTTCAGTACTTCGGTTCTGAAACCGATGTCATGATAAGGATTCAGCGTGGCAGTACGGCAGAACTGGGTAATCAGATTGTGGCAGCTTTGCAAAAAGGTGCCGAGCAAAAAATTGACCTACGCAGAATTGAATTTGTAGGCCCACAGGTGGGTGAAGAGTTGAAAGAGCAGGGTGGCATGGCGTTGTTGTTGGCACTCGGTATGGTGATGATTTATGTCGCTTTGCGCTTCCAAATGAAGTTTGCGATTGGCTCGGTAGCTGCGTTGGCTCATGATGTGATTATTACATTGGGTTTCTTTTCGGTGTTTCAATGGGAGTTTGATTTAACGGTATTGGCAGCGTTATTGGCTGTTATCGGTTATTCATTAAACGATACCATTGTAGTCTCGGACCGCATTCGTGAAAATTTCCGTTTATTACGTAAGGGCGATGCAGCCTATGTTATTAATGTCTCTCTCACCCAAACCTTAAGCCGTACTTTAGTTACCTCGTTAACGACGTTGCTCGTATTGGTTGTGTTGTTTTTTGCCGGTGGTGAAATGATTCGAGGTTTCTCAATTGCGCTGATTATCGGTGTTATTGTCGGGACTTATTCATCGATCTATGTGGCTGCGAATGTACTGATGATGATGCATATCTCAAAAGAGGATTTGATTATTCAGATAGTGGAAGAAAATGAAGAGGGCGAGCCTTTGCCTTAATGGCTAATGTGGTTTGTTTTTAAAGCCCTCTTTTGAGGGCTTTTTTACGGGCACAAAAAAGCCGAACGCTTAGGTTCGGCTATTTATGTTATCACTTCTAAGCTTAGATCACTTGTTGCTGTACTGCCTTAAGTGTCGCTTTAAAGGCACGTGGGGAGCCACAAACAATATGGCCAGATTTTAAATAATCGTTGCCGCCTTCAAAGTCGGAAACTAATCCTCCAGCTTCTAATACTAGCAAGCTACCAGCGGCTAAATCCCAAGATTCTAAATTACATTCCCAGAATGCATCGAAGCGTCCAGCGGCGACATAAGCTAAATCTAAAGATGCAGCCCCTGCGCGGCGAATGCCTGCGCTACCTAATGCCATGGATTTCATGACTGCGTTGAATGAATCCATCTGCTCATCGGTTTTATTGCCAAACGGAATGCCGGTGGCAAAAAGCGCCGAGTCTTTATCGAAGTTTTTACGTACACGTAAGCGACGACCGTTACATTGTGCGCCAGCACCGCGAGTGGCGGTAAATTCTTCACGTTTGATGGGGTCTAAAACAACAGCGTGTTCTACACGGCCATTTTTTACCGCAGCGATGGATACGGCGAAGTGTGGAATGCCACGAATAAAGTTGGTTGTGCCATCCAGAGGGTCGATGATCCACGTGTATTCGGCGGTATCTGGGTCGCCAATAATGCCAGCCTCTTCACAGACAAAGGCGTGATCGGGGTAGGCTTTTTTCAAATGGTATAGAATTTCTGCTTCGGCCGCTCTATCAACTTCGGTGACAAAATCGTTGGGGCTTTTACTTTCAACTTCCAGTTGATCCAGGTTTTCCATAGCTCTTTCGATGTTTTCGCCGGCTTTACGGGCTGCGCGAAGCGCAATATTCACCATTGCATGCATAGTTGGCCTACTTTTAAAGAACGTAAGGGGTTAGAATTCCCGCGATTATAACGTGTTTGTCAGGTTTTGCACCTGCCAACATAGATTGTTTATTTATAGCCTAAAAATGGCTTTATTGAAGGTAATAGTAGTGGCCAATCAAACCGCGCTGGAAAACATTCGCATCGTTCTTGTTAATACTACGCACCCGGGAAATATTGGGGCGGCGGCCAGGGCCATGAAGAATATGGGCTTAAAAAAATTATACCTGGTTAAACCTAAAATATGGCCTGCCGAAGAGGCGGTGTGGCGTTCAGGTCATGCCCTGGATGTATTGGATAATGCGGTGGTGACCGAAACTCTGGATGAAGCCTTGGAGGATGTAGGTTTTGTTATTGGCACCTCGGCCAGAGAGCGGGCCATTCCGTGGCCGTTGTTAAACCCCAGAGAAACCTCGGTAAAGGTCATAGAGGAGGCCGCACATCATGATGTTGCGATTGTATTTGGCAGAGAGGATAGGGGGCTGACCAATGAGGAGTTACAGAAATGCCATTTACATTTAAATATTCCTACCAGTGATGAATATAGTTCTTTGAATTTGGCGCAGGCGGTACAAGTGGTAGCTTATGAATGTCGCATGACCGCGGTAGGTGATGGCCTGCCTTCCATGAAGGAGAATACCGGGGATAGACGTGAATGGGATGTAAAGGCTGCGAACTCGGCGGGTATGGAACATTTTTATACCCATCTGGAGCAGGTTTTAATCGATATTGAATTTCTGGACCCAAAGTTGCCCAAACAGACGATGACACGTTTACGGCGTTTATTTAATCGTCAGCGTTTAGATGAGATGGAGTTGGCGATGTTGCGTGGCATTTTACGTAATGTGGATCGCTTAAGTAAAAAATAACCCTGGCCGTATCTGTCTTTAGTGTAAATGTGTATTTTGGGGGCTGAGTAAGATTGTTTTGGCAGTGATCTGAGTAAATGCATCAGGATTACCCCATATCTTTTTTCTTTCAACGTGGCCCTGTTGGCTGACGGAAAAATTTAGAGAGAGTCGATTGTTATTGGCATGGATGTTTTTCAGTGAGATGGACTGTGTTTTTTTCATTTCCATTGCTAATGGAAGGTTGGTCAGTATTTTTTGATTTTTATAGGAAAGGTGCAAATTAGGGTTGAGCCTAATGGCGTAATCTCCGCAGGTATATACGTTTTGACTTTGAATAAGAATATTGTCTTTTAATAACTCTAGTCGTAGTTGCTCTGTTTTTTTGTTGGAGTTGGCGTGTATCTTAAGTTGATTAACCCTGTTGTTGGTAGCTTGAGAGCTGGGGGATAATGTAAGGTAGCCAATATCGTTGATGCATTTAATGTTGATAGTGTTGGAATAAACGCTGCCGGATGAAAATACAAATACAGCTAATAATAGATGTGCGTATGTCATATGAATCCCTTTATTGTTATAAATCTTGCGTAAAGATTTAACATTCCGCTGTCAAATCAATGCCTATATAAAGCCGCAGGCTTTGTTATGTCAAGCTGAGAGTGTGGTGGGTAATTATATGATGTATATAGGGTGCCTCTTATCTGGGCTTGGCTGGGATGAGAGCTTAAACCCGAGTAATTCACTGGGGTTTATTCTTGACTAAAATAGTCAGGTATTTGATAATTGACCTTGGTATCAGGAATCTATTATGCGATTAACGACAAAAGGCCGCTATGCAGTAACGGCCATGCTGGATTTGGCCTTGCATCAAGATCAAGGTCCTATCAGCCTATCTGAAATTTCATCCCGCCAAGAAATCTCTTTATCGTATTTAGAACAGCTATTTTCAAAGCTGCGTAAAAATGCACTGGTGGCAAGTGTAAGAGGCCCAGGTGGCGGTTATACCCTTAATGGGCCCTGTGAATCCATTCACGTCGCTCAAATTATCGATGCGGTGGATGAGTCGGTGGATGCCACTAACTGCCATGGAAAGGGGGATTGTCAGGATGGTGTGAAGTGTTTAACCCATCATCTGTGGACTGATTTGTCCGTACAAATTCATGATTTTTTAAGCAGTATCACACTGGCAAGTTTGATTGAACGTGAGGAAATTCTTGAGACGTCGGTTAGACAGCAGAAAAAAGACCAAGAAAAGGTCAAGGCTAGTGAAGAAAAAATGATTCTTAGCAGCGAAATGCAGTAAAATCCCGCTAACTCCCCTATTACTACTTAGCTTGTGAGAAACACCTGAATGAAAAAAGCCATTTATCTCGATTATGCTGCGACTACACCGGTAGATCCGCGTGTCGCCGAGAAAATGGTGGCCTGCCTGACCTTGGATGGGAATTTTGGCAATGCGGCTTCGCGCAGTCATCTCTATGGCTGGCAGGCAGAAGAGGCGGTTGAAACGGCAAGGCAGCAGGTGGCGGATTTAATCGGTGCCGATTTACGTGAAATCGTCTGGACCTCCGGGGCCACAGAATCCAATAATTTAGCCATCAAGGGTGTGGTTGAAGCCCTGAAGGCTGCCGGTAACACTGGCCAACATATTATTACCTCGGCGATAGAGCATAAAGCCGTATTAGATTGCTGCGAGTATCTGCATAGTCAGGGCTACAAAATTACTTATCTACAACCGAATGCACAAGGTGTGATAAGCCCTGAACAAGTGGCAGAAGCCCTAAGTGATGAGACGATTCTTGTCTCTTTAATGCATGTGAATAATGAGTTAGGCACGGTAACGGATATCGCAGCTATCGGTGTTTTAACCCGTAGTGCGGGGATAAGCTTTCATGTTGATGCGGCGCAGTCAGCGGGTAAATTGGCCATAGATTGTAAGGCCATGAACGTCGATTTATTGTCTTTGTCGGCGCATAAGATGTATGGGCCTAAAGGTATGGGCGCGTTATTTGTTAATCGCCAGCCTAAAATTGATATCGCCGCACAGATTCACGGTGGTGGTCATGAGCGTGGCATGCGCTCAGGCACATTGGCTACCCATCAAATTGTTGCAATGGGTGAGGCAGCAGTCATTGCCAAGGCTGAAATGCAGGATGAGATTACTCGAATTTCAAGCTTAAGAGACAAGCTCTGGCTGGGTATAAAAGATTTGCCTGGCATCAGCCGTAACGGCTCTACTGATGCGGTAAGCCCCGGCCATTTAAATGTATGTTTGTCCGGTGTGGAAGGTGAAACATTATTGATGTCGTTAAGAGAATTGGCGATATCGTCGGGTTCGGCCTGTAATTCGGCCAGTATGAAACCCTCCTATGTATTAACAGCCATGGGGCTGAGCGACGCAGAAGCTGATAGCTCTGTGCGAATGACAGTTGGTCGGTTTACGGATGAAACTGACATCAACAACGCGGTGGAACATATCCGCAATGTATACGGCCGGTTACAGCAGGCTGGTTAGTATTGAGAGAAGAGACATGAGCGAAGAGCAGATAGAAAAGGTTTTGTCACGCGAATACGAAGCGGGCTTTGTAACCGATATTGAATCCGAAACCTTTGAGCCCGGCTTGGACGAAGATGTGATTCGTCGTATTTCGGCGATGAAAAATGAACCCGAGTGGATGCTGGAGTGGCGCCTGAAAGCCTACGCCATATGGTTGGAAATGGAGGAGCCGGATTGGGCGCATGTACAATATCCTAAAATCGACTTCCAGAAAATATCCTATTATTCCGCGCCTAAAAGCATGGCGGATAAACCGCAATCTTTAGATGAGGTGGATCCTGAATTACTCGAGACCTATAAGAAACTCGGCATACCTTTAGAAGAACAGATGATGTTGGCCGGGGTCGCGGTGGATGTGGTGTTTGATTCGGTATCTGTGGTGACCACATTTAAAGATAAGCTCAAAGAAGCGGGAGTGATCTTCTGTTCTATTTCTGAAGCCTTACAGGAATACCCTGAGCTGGTGAAAAAGTATATTGGTTCCGTTGTACCGCAACGTGATAACTATTTTGCCGCATTAAACTCGGCCGTATTCACCGATGGCTCCTTTGTTTATATTCCTAAAGGGGTTCGTTGCCCAATGGAATTATCGACCTATTTTCGTATTAACGAAGAAAATACAGGCCAGTTTGAACGTACCATTATTATCGCCGATGAAGGCTCTCATGTGAGTTATCTCGAAGGCTGTACCGCACCGCAGCGTGATGAAAATCAATTACATGCGGCGGTGGTAGAACTGGTAATAATGGATGATGCAGAGATTAAATATTCTACCGTACAAAACTGGTATCCCGGTGATGAAAACGGTAAAGGCGGCATTTATAACTTCGTGACCAAACGTGCGGTTTGCTATACCAATGCCAAAGTTTCATGGACCCAGGTTGAAACCGGTTCTGCCATTACCTGGAAATATCCCAGCTGTATATTGCGTGGAGATAACTCGGTGGGTGAGTTTTATTCGGTGGCATTAACACGGGGTATGCAGCAGGCCGATACCGGCACCAAGATGATACATCTGGGGAAAAATACCCGTTCCACAATTATCTCCAAAGGCATCTCGGCCGGGCGTAGTAATAATAGCTACCGTGGTTTGGTTAGAATGGGGCCACGTGCCGATGGTGCACGTAACTTCACTCAATGTGATTCTTTACTTATTGGTGATCAATGTGGCGCACATACGTTTCCCTACGTAGAGAGCCGTAATCCAACCGCCATTGTTGAGCATGAAGCGACCACATCAAAAGTATCCGATGATCAGATGTTTCTATGCCAGCAACGTGGTCTTGATCCAGAAAAAGCCGTTGCGATGATTGTTAACGGTTTCTGTAAAGAAGTATTTAAAGAGCTGCCTATGGAATTTGCTGTAGAAGCTGGAAAATTATTAGAGATTAGCCTTGAGGGTTCGGTGGGTTAAGCGAGGTGCTTAATTCAACAAACCATTAAGAATAGGAATAGAAGAATGTTATCGATTAAAAATTTACATGCCAGCGTAGAAGATAAGCTTATCTTGAAGGGCTTGGATCTGGAAATTAAACCCGGTGAAGTGCATGCCATTATGGGCCCTAATGGTGCCGGTAAATCGACCATGGGTTATGTGTTATCCGGTAAAGATGGCTATACCGTTGAATCCGGTACGGTTGAGCTAAACGGTGTGAATTTATTAGATTTAGAACCTGAAGAACGCGCTAAAGAAGGTCTGTTTTTAGCCTTCCAATATCCGGTGGAAATTCCTGGGGTATCGAATCTGGAGTTTTTAAAAGCATCGGTTGATGCGCAACGTAAGGCGCGTGGTGAAGATGATCTGTCGGCCAAAGAATTTTTGAAACAGGCCAGAGAGGCCTGTAAAAAAGTTGATCTTCCTGCTGAGTTTTTAAAGCGTGGTGTTAACGAAGGGTTCTCAGGTGGTGAGAAAAAACGTAACGAAATTATGCAGATGTTATTACTTAAACCTAAGCTATGCATCCTGGATGAATCCGATTCCGGTCTGGATATCGACGCCCTGAAAGTGGTTGCAGATGGTGTGAATTCACAGCGTTCACCTGATCGCAGCTTTATCGTTATCACCCATTACCAGCGTTTATTGGATTATATAAAACCTGATTTTGTGCATGTATTGGCGGATGGGAAAATCATTAAAAGTGGTGATGCATCCTTGGCGCTGGAGTTGGATGCGCAGGGTTATGGCTGGTTAACAGAGCAACGTGAAGGTGATGAGGCATAAGCTATGGCAAACTGGTTAGAAAGTGCTGTTGCGCGTGCAGAATCGGGTGATTTGGTTAATGATTGTTTTGTGGGAAAGCGCCGTCAGGCTTTGACCCTTTTAAAACAACAAGCTTGGCCTACTCGTAAGGTTGAGGCTTGGAAATACACCTCCCTTTATCCGCTGCAGGATAAAACCTTCACGATAGAAGCTTCTAATGATACCGCTGCGCTATCAACAGTGATTGATGGATTAGAAAGTATCGATCTGATTTTCATCAACGGTGCATTGCAAAATATCCCATCAGAACTGCCTGTTGGATTATCGATTGCCTCTGTTAACGATTCCGCCGAGGCTTGGGCTGTTGAAACCTACTCCTCCATTAAGCCTGAACGTCATCTCTTTGGTTTGGTGAATGATGTATTAGCGAGCGATACTGTCATTATTGATGTCGCAGCTAATGCCAGTATTGATAGGCCTGTGCGCATCGTTAATGTGTTATCTGCCGGGCATGAATCACATAGCCGCGTATTAGTGCGTCTGGGCAATAATGCAAAAGCCAGCTTTATTGAACAAGCTATAGGTAATGAAAGCAGTTTTCATACGGCTTTTGTTGAATACGATCTTGGGGCTGAAGCTGAGCTTGAGCATTATCGTTTTGCGTTGCAAACGCAGGATGCAATGGCGGTGGGAGGTTGTCATTTTAACCTGGCGACTAAGGCACAATTAAATAGCACCTTGGTCGGTTTTGGTTCTGTATTATCACGTTTAGATGTCGATGTGATTCATGCAGGTGAGTACACACACGCTAAAATAAATGCCATCTATCTGTTGGATAATCAGGAAATATTTGATTTACACACCGTGATAGAACATGCCATGCCCAACGGCAGCAGCGAAGAGAATGTTCATGGTATCGTTGCAGATCAATCCACCGCTGTTTTTAATGGCCGTATTCATATTCACCGCGATGCACAAAAAGTGTTGGCAGAAATGAATAACCGAAATTTATTGTTATCGCGTGAAGCGACCATCAATACGAAACCAGAGCTTGAAATTTATGCCGACGATGTGCGTTGTGCACATGGCGTAACCATTGCCGAGATGGATAAAACCGCGCTGTTTTATTTGCAGTCTCGTGGTGTGAGTCTCGCGCAGGCGCAGGTGATGTTAAACTTTGGTTTTATCAACGAGTTGGTTGACCAAATGCCGAATCAAATTTTGGCACAGTGGTTACGTCCACAGTTGCGTGAACGTTTTGCGCAGATGGAAGTAAAATAATGTCCTTTGATGTAGATGCTATTCGCGCACAATTCCCGATTTTATCGCAACAGATTAACGGTAAGCCGTTAATCTATCTGGATAATGCTGCAACTACGCAGAAGCCTCAGTGTGTGATTGATGCCATTGTGGATTATTACACCACCTGTAATTCCAATGTACACCGTGGTGCACATAAACTGGCCGATGAAGCCACACGCCGTTATGAAGGCGCGCGTGATGTGATCGCCGAATTCATCAATGCCAATCAGCGTGAAGAAATCATCTGGACCTCCGGCACCACCGAGGCGATTAATATTGTTGCTAACGGTTTGGCGCAGATGCTAAAACCCGGTGATGAGGTTGTGGTCACCGAGATGGAGCACCACGCCAATATCGTTACCTGGCAGCAAGCGTGTAAAGCCTCCGGTGCCAGCTTAAAAATTGCCCCCATCAATGATGAGGGTGAGTTAATTATTGAAGCTTTTGAGCAATTGTTAAATAGCCATACTAAAATGGTTGCCTTCCCTCAGGTGTCTAATGCCTTGGGTACGGTTAACCCGATTAAAGAATTGTGTGAAAAAACCAAGGCTAAAGCGCCTGACGCATTAGTTTTAGTGGATGGTGCGCAGGGTATCGCTCACGGTACTGTGGATGTGCAAGATCTGGGTATCGATTTTTATGTGTTTTCAGGGCATAAATTATTTGGCCCAACCGGCACCGGTGTGTTGTGGGGCCGAGAAGTGATTTTACGCGACTGGCCTGTATGGCAGGTAGGCGGTGAAATGATTTCTGAGGTGACTTATGAAGATGCCAAATGGAATGAACTGCCGTATAAATTAGAAGCGGGTACCCCCAATATTGCCGGCGTGATAGGCACAGCTGCAGCTGTCACATGGTTTACTTCTCTGGATATGCATGCAGTAAAGGCGCACGAAGCTGCGTTATTAGCTTCTGCGACCCAGCAAGCCGAAGACTTTGAGGGCTTGCGTATTATTGGCACAGCCAAAAATAAAACCGGCGTGTTAAGTTTTTTGATGGACGAAGGACATCCGGCAGATATTGGATTCCTGTTAGATAAACAGGGTATTGCCATACGTACCGGCCATCACTGTGCGGAGCCTTTAATGAATCGTTTACATGTGCCGGGTACAGCACGTGCCTCGTTTTCTATTTATAACACCTTGGCTGAAGTTGATGCGTTATTTGTCGCATTAAAGAAAGTCAAAATGATGCTGGCTTAAAAAAGGCATTAGGATATAGCAATGACAGTAACAACTTTTGACCCCAATGCAGATGCTGTAACCATGACGGCTGCAGCGGTAAAACATTTTGAACGAGCCTTGGCAGGCAAGGAAGATCAGCTGGTACGTTTAAGCACCAAAGAAAGTGGCTGTAGCGGTTTTGCTTATGAGCTGGATTTAGTGGCCGAAGCGCAAACCACCGATGTTGTGTTAACGCCGCATGAACATGTGACCTTAGCCGTGGCAGCTGATGCGATTGACATCCTGCGTGGCACCGAGATTGATATGGTCACCGAGGGGGTTAATACAGTGGTTAAATTTAATAATCCTAACGTTGTAGCCGAATGTGGCTGCGGCGAAAGTTTTAGTGTGAACTGATATGCAGCAAACAATGGTCGTAACGCAACGTGCATGTCCGGCGCGTCGTGTGCCAACAGGTGAGCCTGCAATCATCCCCAATGGGGAATTCATTAGCATTAATCAGAGTTTGGGTGGCAATTTCACCGTCACCTGGAAGGGGAATATGTTTCGCATCGATGGTACGGATGCGGATGCTCTGGGGCAGGTAGTGGACATCATGGAATTTGTTGATGATGGCACAGGAGCAATCTCTGAAGAGCAAGTTTGGCAGGCGCTGGATAGCATCTTTGATCCTGAAATTCCTATTTCCTTAGTTGAGCTTGGCCTGATTTATTCTGTGGCTATTGATCATGATAAGGCTCAGATCGACATTCAAATGACCTTAACCGCACCGGGTTGCGGCATGGGGCCTGTGTTGGTGGGTGATGTGGAGTACCGCACCGCAAAAGTGCCGAATGTAAAAAATGTGAAGGTGGAACTGGTTTTTGATCCACCGTGGTCACGTGAAATGATGAGCGAAGAGGCACAGCTTGAAGCTGGGCTGTTCTTCTAGAAAGTATTAATAAAGAGTTTAAGAACATGACTGCTACCGATGAGATTCTTGATGATTTAGGTTTTTTTGACGATTGGGAAGAGCGTTATAAATACATCATCGATTTAGGTAAAGATTTAGCTTCCATGCCTGAGCATCTGCATACTACTGAGCGTCTGGTGAAGGGCTGTCAGAGTAATGTATGGATAGAGGTGGGTAGCGAGGGAGATAAACTTTGTTTTATCGTCGATAGTGATGCCATCATCGTGCGTGGATTATTGGCGTTAGTGATGGCAGCATTTAATAATAAAGCCAGCGCTGAAATCTTGGCCTTTGATATTGATGGTTATTTTCAGCAGTTGGATTTAGAGCAGCATTTAAGCCCTACACGTGGCAATGGTTTACGCGCCATTGTGGCAAAAATTAAGGCCATTGCATCGGCAACTGTAGCGGCCTAGTTTCGCGTTTATACGCTTAAAGTCCCTATTAAAGTTAAGGATTATCAGTATAATCCGACTCAATCTAAATATTCATTCTCTTGGAGAAACTTCATGGCCATTGAACGCACTTTTTCTATTGTGAAACCCGATGCTATCGCCAATAACAACTTGGGCGACATTCTTTCACGTTTTGAAAAGAGCGGCCTGCAAGTGATTGCTGCGAAAATGATGCAACTGGATGAAGCCAAAGCCGGTGGTTTTTATGCCGAACATGAAGGCCGCCCTTTTTACCCGTCTTTAGTTGAATTTATGACGTCTGGCCCAGTATTAGTTCAGGTTTTAGAGGGCGAAAATGCCATTTTAGCCAACCGTGAATTAATGGGGGCTACCAATCCAGAAGATGCCGCTGAAGGCACTTTACGTAAAGACTTCGCCGAGTCTATGGGGCGTAATGCGGTACACGGCTCTGATTCTCCTGAATCAGCAGCACGTGAAATTGCTTATTTCTTTGCTGAAAATGAAATTTTTTCGCGCTAATCCTTTAAAGAGTTTTTTATGATTTCAGATGCTGTAAAAGAAGGCCTAGCGCCATTTGTTGATTCCGATACTGGCAAAGTGAACTTGCTGGGTCTTTCTGATGAGCGAATGGAAGCTTTCTTTGCGGTATTGGGCGAAAAACGTTTTCGCGCCCAGCAGGTCATGAAGTGGATGCATCATCGAGGGGCTGAATCTATCGATGATATGACCGATATCAGTAAAAAGATGCGGGCAATCCTAAATGACATCGCCGAGATTAAAGCGCCTGAAATTGTCTCCCAGCTAGAATCCAAAGACGGTACACGTAAATGGGTGATACGTGTAGCAGGCGGCAGCTGTGTGGAAACCGTATTTATTCCCGATGGTGATAGGGGCACCTTATGTGTGTCGTCGCAGGTGGGTTGTTCGCTGGATTGCAGTTTCTGCTCTACCGGAAAACAAGGCTTTATGCGTGATTTAAGCTGTGCTGAAATTATTGGCCAAGTCTGGTTGGCGGCAAAATCCTATGATTCTTTAGCCACCAATGCCAAACGCCGCATCACCAATGTTGTGATGATGGGCATGGGTGAACCCTTGCTGAATTTTGATAATGTGGTTGATGCCATGAATTTAATGCGTAGCGACTATGGCTACGGTATCTCCAAACGCAGGGTCACGTTAAGTACCTCGGGCGTGGTGAATCAGCTGCAGCGCCTAAGTGCCGTTACCGATGTGTCGCTGGCGATTTCCCTACATGCAGCGAATGATGAGCTGCGTGATCAGCTGGTGCCTATCAATAAAAAATACCCTATTGCGGTTTTATTGGATGCCTGCCGCCAATATATGGCCGATTTACCGGACTCTCATCGTGTGACCACCGTGGAGTATACGCTGATTAATGGTATCAATGATTCCATGGATCAGGCCAGAGAATTGGCTGTGCTATTAAAAGATTTTCCCTGCAAAATTAATCTGATTCCTTTTAACCCGTTTCCGCTATCAGATTATACCCGGCCCAGTAAATCGGCGGTGTATCGGTTTCAAACCATATTGATAGAGGCCGGTTTTATTGCCCCTATACGCACAACGCGTGGTGATGATATTGATGCGGCCTGTGGTCAGTTGGTTGGGCAGGTAGCCGATAAAACCAAGCGTAGTCAGCGCCATAGAGCGGCCGCTGAAGAGAAAATAAGAATAATAACCCAGGCTTAAATGGAATGAACCGAATGTTGTCACTACGTATTTTCTTGCTGGCTTTATTGCCGCTGTTTCTTGTCAGCTGTGTGACGACAGAAGAAACCCTGTTTCCCAAGAGTGCCAGCAAGGAGAAGGAGGTTGAGGCCAGAGTTCAGATTGCCGTGTTGTATTTGCAAGAAGGCAAACCGGATATGGCCTTGGTGCATTTAAAAGATGCGCTAGATGTGGATCCAAAATCAGCTAGGGTGAATGAAGTGACGGCCTTATGTCTGGAGAAAACCGGTGAATATGATAGAGCCAATAAACACTTTAAAAAAATGCTGAAGGAAAAGCCCGAATATACACGTGGTCGCTCTAATTATGCGTCGTATTTGATGCGCAGAGGCGATTATGAAACGGCTTATAAAGAATTTAAAATCGTGGTTGATGATATCTATTTCAAGGGCCGGGCTATTGCATTTAAACAACTGGGTTATAGTGCCGCGAAGATTGGTAAACATGATGAAGTGGAACCCGCTTATGAGCGTGCAGTCGCTTTAGATAGCAGTTTATATACAGCCAAGATAGAGCTGGCTGAAATCAAATTTGATAATAAAGAGTATGCCCAGGCGCAGGAGTATTTAGATGGTTACCGTAAACAGGTTCGACCTGCCAGTGCCAAGGCTTTACTTTTAGGTATTAAATTGGCACGGATATATGAAGACCGAAATGATGAGGCCAGTTTTGCATTGGTCTTAAAAAATCTGTATCCTAGATCAGCAGAATATTTAGAATATATCAAGAAAATACGTGATAATAAAACCTGAGTGATAAACCGGGTGCAGACATAAAGAGTCCAGTTTTAAGTGGTAGACGTAGAAAAAGGTGGTGATGTAAGACCGCCTCATCAGCAATTAAAAGATGCACGCATATGTCAGTCCAAGACGTGTGAGGATGTTGCTGCTGCGTTAAATATACCCGTTGCAACCATCAAAACCCTTGAACTTGGCCAGTTTGAAAAACTGCATGGTGAGGCCTTTGTCACCGGTTATATGCGCGCCTATGCAACGTTCCTGGCATTTCCACCGGCTCAAAGCCAGCAGTTAATTCAGCAGTATCTATTACAATCCCGTGCTATCAACGCTGTTGAACAGTATCAAGAGCCTGCGATGTATAGCGCACGTTTAAGTCAAAGCTTTCAGCATAAAGAAAATAAAACCGCGTATGGTTTGGCGGCAGCGATGACATTGGTTGTTATGATGGGCATTTTCTCGGTGGATGAAGCCGATAAACCTCAGCCTGCTATAGCCTCAGATGATATTCATCTGCAGACAGAGGCGGGGACAACGGTGATTACGTCGGTGCAGAAATTGCCGCAAGATAATCCCACACAAGATATTTTACCTATCGTAACGGTGGAGGAAGTGGATGTGGTTTTATCTGCAGGTAGTTTGGCAGAATTACCCTCGGCTACGTTAAAATCCCATTTATCCTTCCAATTCAGTGCCCCATGCTGGGTTGAAATCCTTGATGGTGACGGTAAAAGCATTTATGCCTCACTGCAAAAATCTCAGCAAAAGCTGCAATTATCTGGAAAACCTCCATTTCGCATCACTTTGGGATATGCACCCGGTGTTGAGCTCAGCTATAATGGCCAGCCTGTAGATTTAAACGCTGAAAAAGCGGATCTTGTTAAGTTGGTGCTTGGAAACTCTTAAATCATGAAATTTGAATCCCCGATTGTCCGCCGCAAGTCGCGTCAGATCATGGTCGGCAATGTAGCTGTAGGTGGCGATGCGCCCATCAGTGTACAGAGCATGACCAATACCGAGACCACCGATGTCGCAGCCACTGTAGCGCAGATTAAACAATTAGAAGACGCGGGTGTGGATATTGTGCGGGTTTCCGTGCCTTCCATGGAAGCTGCCGAGTCTTTTGGTGAGATAAAAAAATTGGTTGATGTGCCTTTAGTTGCCGATATTCATTTTGATTATAAAATTGCGTTAAGAGTGGCGGAACTAGGCGTAGATTGCCTGCGTATCAATCCGGGTAATATAGGCCGCGAAGATAGAATTAAAGCGGTGATCGATGCGGCGGTTAAACATGGTATCCCGATTCGTATCGGGGTTAATGCAGGTTCCCTGGAAAAAGATTTACAGAGAAAATACCCTGAACCTAATGCCGATGCGATGGTCGAATCGGCGATGCGTCATGTCGGTATCTTGCAAAAATACGGTTTTGAAAATTTTAAAGTCAGTGTTAAAGCCTCCAATGTCTTTATGGCGATCGAAGCTTATAGAAAGCTGGCGGTGTTAATCGATCAACCTATTCATTTAGGCATCACCGAAGCCGGTGCTTTACGCTCAGGCACGGTTAAATCGGCTGTAGGTCTGGGTGCATTATTAATGGATGGTATCGGAGACACCTTACGGGTCTCCTTAGCTGCTGACCCCGTTGAAGAAGTCAAAGTAGGCTTTGATATTTTAAGGTCTCTGGGTCTGCGTACCAAGGGTATTAATTTTATTGCCTGCCCCAGTTGTTCACGTCAGAACTTCGATGTGATCAGTACCGTCAATGAATTAGAGCGGCGCTTGGAAGATATTAAAACCCCATTGGATGTGGCGATTATTGGCTGTATTGTTAATGGGCCCGGTGAGGCCAAGGCGGTTGATATCGGTTTAACCGGTGGTACACCTAATAACTTGGTGTATGTGGATGGAAAACCTGATCATAAGCTAAAAGCCGATGAATTGGTGGATGCGTTAGAGAAACGGGTACGTGAAAAGGTGGCTGAAAAAGAAGCTGCTGAGCAAAATATTATCCACAAGGCTTGATAGAACGATGGCAAAAAAAGCAAAAAGCATTCAAAACATCAAAGGCATGCCGGATATTTTACCCAGCGTTTCCGGCCAGTGGCAGTATCTGGAAAAGACGCTGGCTGACATGATGGCAGGTTACGGTTATCGTGAAATTCGTATGCCGATTGTTGAATCTACCGATTTATTTAAGCGTTCCATTGGTGAAGTGACCGATATTGTCGAAAAGGAAATGTATACCTTTTCAGATAGGAATAATGAATCCCTGACCTTACGCCCAGAAGGTACCGCAGGTTGCGTACGTGCGGCTTTGCAAAATGGTTTATTGGATAATCAGGCCCAGCAGCGTTTATGGTATCAGGGGCCGATGTTCCGTTATGAGAAACCCCAAAAAGGCCGTCAACGTCAGTTTAATCAGATGGGTGTTGAAACTTTTGGTATTGCCACGCCGGATATCGATGCCGAGTTGATTACGATTGCCTGGCGTTTCTTGCAGAAGCTGGGCCTTACCGAACATGTTAAACTTGAAATCAATAGCATAGGCTCGTTAGATGCACGGAATGCATTTAAAGCCGCCTTGGTTGAATATCTTAGCGTCTTTAAAGATGACTTGGATGAAGATAGCCAACGTCGACTGGATAGCAATCCATTACGCATTCTAGATTCCAAGTCAGAAAAAACTCAGGCTATACTGGTTAATGCACCTGATTTACACGACTTTTTAGATGATGAATCCAAGCAGGATTTCCAGCAATTATGTCAAATGTTAGATGCAGTGGACATTAGATATACGGTAAATAACCGTCTGGTACGTGGTCTGGATTATTATAATAAAACCGTGTTTGAATGGGTAACGACTGACCTAGGCGCGCAAGGTACCATATGTGCTGGTGGCCGCTACGATAGTTTAGTTGAGCAGCTAGGTGGGAAATCGGTGCCAGCAGTCGGTTTTGCGATGGGTGTTGAGCGTTTAAACTTATTACTTGATACCGTGAATCCGATTCAAAATGACCCGCAGCAAGTGGATGTTTATTTCATTATTTCAGGTGACAATGCTACGGTGAGGCAGGCAATGGTCATGGCCGAGAATTTACGCCAAGCAATGCCGCAGCTTAAAATGATAAGCCACTGCGGTGGTGGTAGTTTTAAAAGCCAGATGAAAAAGGCGGATAAGAGTGGTGCAAAAATCGCTCTGATTGCAGGTTCCGATGAAGTAGAAAAATCCGAAGTGAGCATCAAACCGTTACGGGGCGAATTCGGCGAAGGACAAAAAACGGTTGCCGTGCAAGATCTGGCTAGCCTACTGACATCAATGTTGTCAGATAAATAGATAATAAATAGGAGTTTTTTACGTGGATACATATCGTACAGAAGAAGAACAAATCGCAGCGATTAGAAAATTCGCCGGTGAACACGGTGTAAAAATTATAACCGCTATTGTGGTCGCTATTGCGTTATTTTTTGGCGTGCAAAACTGGCAAAAATCTCAGTTACAATCGAAAGAGAATGCGAGTTTTCTGTATAATGAATTAAGTACCGCGATTACTGCCGGTAGCGATATGACGGCTGAAAATAGATCCGCCTTCGATGTGGCTTATGCCAGTTTAATGGCCGACCATAGTGGCTCGATTTATGCCAGCTATGCTTCTTTATTTAAAGCTAAGCTGGATGTTGAAGCCGGTGAATTAACTAAAGCCGAGCAGAGTTTACAGTGGGTTGTGGATGCGAACTTCAATAAAAACATCACCGCATTAGCGGTTTTACGTTTAGCCAGAGTTAAATCAGCCAATGGCCAGCGTGATGTAGCATTAGGTTTATTGGCAAAAGATGCAGGACCTTTTACATCGGCTTATGAAGAGGCGAAAGGCGATATTTATTTATTACAAGATAAAAACCCTGAAGCTTTGATCGCCTATAAAAAAGCGCAGGATTTAAAAGCCCAGGGCATGTCTATGGGCAGTCAAATGCTGAAAATGAAAGTAGAAGCGTTGGATGATTCACAGCAAGATAAATTATTTCCTAAAACTGCAGCTAAATAAAGCTGCAGTTTAACATCCTGTATTTATGTTTTTTTGTATTGTCTGTAAGTAGCTAGATAGGTAGCGTTTTGAAAAACTGTTTTTCTAGAACAAACCGTATTTTAAGCACCGCATCACTTGCGGTGGTGTTGTTTTTGTCTGCCTGTAGTTCCAGCAAGCATAAAGATTTGCAACCGCTGGAATTAGCCGATTTTAATACCGCACTTAAAATAGAAACCTTATGGGACAGGCCTATAGGTAGTCTGGGTCAATATTACCATCAGTTTAAACTAGCCGTTGATGCGCAGTACCTTTATACCGCCTCTGAAACCGGAAAAGTCTATCAGTTAGATAAAATGACCGGGGAAAAACGCTGGAAAGTTTCACTCGATGTCGACTTAACCGCCGGTGTCGCCATCGATGATAATAATGTGTATGTCGGTGCCCGAGATGGGGCGATTATCGCTTTATCTAAAGAGAATGGCGAACAAGTTTGGAGTGCAAAACTCAGCAGTGAACCGGTGTCAGCCCCAAGCCTTTATCAAGAACATTTGGTGGTGCAGCTATCTAACGGTCAGGTATATAACTTAAATACGGCCGATGGCGAAGTGCGTTGGGTGTTTGATGGGCATGTGCCAGCGTTAACAATAAGAGGCACCGGTCAGGCGGTATTTTTTGGTGAGTTTGTGGCGGTGGGGTTAGCCAATGGTAAACTAGCTATTTTGGATCAGACAACAGGTCAGCTGCGTTGGGAAAATAAGGTCGGTATCGCACAGGGTGATACCGAGATTGAACGTATCGTGGATGTTGATACCCAACCTTCTTTATTGGACAACAAACTTTTTGCGGTAAGTTATCAAGGTCGAGTGGTCGCCTATGACTTACAAACAGGGCGTACCATCTGGGCCGAAGATGAATCCAGTTATAAAGATTTAACCACCGGTTTTGGCAGTGTATATGTGACCAGTGATGAGGCGATGATTACCGCTTATGATCAGAATAATGGTGAGATAAAATGGATTAATGAAGATCTATTGCGGCGCAAGTTAAGTTCTCCAACGCCGGTGAGTAGTTATTTGGTTATCGCCGATTACGATGGTTATTTACATGTTATTTCTCAGGTTGATGGCAAGATGGTTGCGCGTACCCGCGTTGATGTTTTGGCACGTAAATGCTTCTGCCGTAATACTCGATTAAGCAATGTTTGGCGTCTGATTAATAAGTCCAGCGGCGTGAGATCAGCTATCTTAGCCGATGGTAACCGTTTTTATGCGGTAGCCAATAACGGTAAATTAAAGGCGTATAAAATCGGTGATAGCATCGAAAATGCGGATAACCTGATTAAAGTACCGTATAGACACTTTAATAAAGCGCCGATCAAAAAACGCACATCAAAAAAAATCACTGAATAGAAACTACGCCAAACGTAGACTTTCTTTTGGAAAAAACATGTTACCTGTCGTTGCCCTTGTGGGCCGCCCCAATGTTGGAAAATCAACACTCTTCAATCGGATTACCAAGACCCGTGATGCGCTTGTGGCTAACTATTCGGGTTTAACTCGCGATAGGAAATATGGCGAAGCGTATTATGACGAACGTCGTTTTATGTTGGTGGATACCGGCGGTTTGACTGAGAAAGAAAGAGCCGGTATTGATAAAGAGATGGCCACTCAATCTTTATTGGCCATTATAGAAGCTGATGTTGTGCTTCTGTTGGTGGATGCGCGTGCCGGTTTGATGGCGGATGATGAATGGATTATCGCGCAGCTGCGTGCGCAGGAAAAACCTTTTTTACTGGTAGTGAATAAAACCGACGGCATTAATTTAGATATCGCCACCGCTGAATTCTTTAGGATAGGTGCAGAAAAAATCTACCCGGTTACCGCAACCCATGGTCGAGGTGTGCAAAACTTGATGGATGATGTGGTTGCATTATTTCCCGCCGAAGACGATACCCCAAGGCCTACCTCTACAGGTATTAAAATCGGTATTGTTGGGCGTCCTAATGTCGGTAAGTCAACGTTAGTTAATCGCATGTTAGGTGAAGAGCGCGTGGTTGTATATGATCAGCCTGGCACCACCAGAGACAGTATTTACATTAACTACGAGCGCCATGATAAACCTTATACATTGATCGATACCGCAGGTGTTAGGCGTAAAAGAAGTGTATACGAGACGGTTGAAAAATTCTCAATCGTTAAAACCTTGCAAGCCATTGATGATGCCAATGTTGTGGTGTTAGTGGTTGATGGCCATGAAAACCTGGTTGAGCAAGATCTGCATATTTTAAGTTTGTGTATTCAATCGGGCCGCGCCTTGGTTATTGCGGTTAATAAATGGGATGGTATCGATAATGATCAACGTGAACGTATTAAAAAAGAGTTAGATCGGCGTTTAAACTTTATCGATTATGCCGAAATTCACTTTATCTCAGCCTTACATGGCACCGGTGTAGGTAACCTGTATGAAGCCATAGAGAAAGCCCATGATTCAGCTACGCGAAAATTACAAACCAAGCGTTTAACCGAGATTCTTGAGGTGGCTGTGGATCAGCATCAGCCTCCTCTGGTTTCGGGGCGTAGAATTAAATTACGTTATGCACATGCCGGTGGCTCCAACCCACCAGTGATTGTTATTCATGGTAATCAAACCAATAAGTTGCCGGATAGTTACCGTCGCTACTTGGAAAAAACCTATAGGCGTGAATTAAACCTCTGGGGCACGCCGGTTAAGTTAGAATTTAAAACCGGTGATAACCCGTTTTCTGATAGAGCCAATAAATTCTCTACCAAGGAGAAGTTTAAACGTGAACGTTTGGAGAAAAATCGTAAACGTGGCAAAGATAAAAAAAGAAAGGGTTCTAAGTAGCGTTGAACTTGTCAAAACTAGCAAAGAGGGCGTAAAATTAAATAAAGCACCGCAAATGTTAAAACCACGGCAATAGCCCAAAGGTTTTTTTATGTTGCACCCAACGCTGCAAAAAGTGACGACACGTATCAGACGACGTAGCCAGCCTACACGTCTGGCTTATATCGAAAAAGTGAGTCACGCCAAACGCCATGGTGCCTCCCGGCACCATCTCTCCTGCGGCAATATAGCCCATTCCTATGCTGGCTGTAGCCGTCATGAAAAATCCCTGTTAGCCCTAGAGCGAGATGCAAATTTCGCTATTATATCCGCCTATAATGAAATCTTGTCTGCCCACCAACCCTATGTTAAATATCCTCAACTGATTAAAGAGGCTTTACAAGAGCTGCCTGCTGTAGCGCAGTTTGCTGCCGGAGTGCCCGCCATGTGTGATGGCGTGACTCAGGGCCAGGATGGCATGGAATTATCGTTATTCAGCCGGGATGTGATTGCGATGTCTACCGCGATAGCGCTGTCACATAATATTTTTGATGGCATTATCTGCCTGGGTATCTGCGATAAAATCGTGCCAGGATTATTAATCGGGGCCTTGGCTTTTGGTCATTTACCCGCTGTATTTATTCCGGCAGGGCCTATGCCTTCGGGCTTGGCTAATGCTGAAAAAGTGAAAGTGCGACAGCTTTACGCCGAAGGCAAAGTCGATAGAGCAGCTTTGTTATTAGTTGAAAAACAGTCTTATCACAGTGCCGGTACTTGCACCTTTTATGGCACTGCAAATTCTAATCAGATGCTGATGGAAATCATGGGCTTGCAACTGCCCAGCAGCTCTTTTGTGCATCCTGGAACGGCGCTGCGTGATCAATTAACCCAGGCTTCCGTCAGGCAGTTAGTCAATTTAACCGCGATGCAAAACAGCTATACCCCCTTGGCCGATATCATCGATGAAAAAACCCTGGTTAATGGCATTGTTGGTTTATTAGCCACAGGGGGTTCCAGCAATCACACCATTCACCTTATTGCGATAGCCAAGGCTGCAGGCATTATTATCGATTGGCAGGATATGGCCGATTTGTCGGCAGTCGTGCCGTTATTGTGTCGTATTTACCCTAATGGCGAGGCTGATATCAACCACTTTCATGCGGCCGGTGGCATGGGCTTGCTGATACACGAACTGTTGCAGGCAGGTTTATTACATGGGGATGTTAAAACGATTTTAGCCGAAGGGGGCTTGCTGGCCTATTGTCAGGAAGCGTTTATACAAAATGATAAGCTGACATGGCGCCCTGCTCGCAAGACCACATTGGATGATGCAATTATTCGGCCGGTTAAAAACCCCTTTAGTGAACATGGCGGTTTAACATTATTAAGCGGGAATTTAGGCCGTTCGGTGATCAAAGTGTCGGCGGTGAAGCCTGAGCATAGACGAATTGAAGCAGCTGCATTGATCTTCCATCATCAAGATGAATTACAGCAGCGTTTTGATGACGGACAACTGAATCAGGATTTTATTGCCGTGCTACGATTTCAAGGTCCCAAGGCTAACGGCATGCCAGAGCTGCACAAACTAACACCGGTCTTAGGTGTACTGCAGGATAGAGGTTTTAAGGTGGCCTTAATTACCGATGGGCGTATGTCGGGGGCATCGGGGAAAATTCCGGCCGCCATTCATCTTAGCCCAGAGGCTCTGGATGCAGGCCCTATTGCCAAGTTAAAAGACGGCGATAAAATTATTTTGGATGCCAATGCCGGTAGGTTAAATGTCATGGATGAGGCGGTACTGTTGCGTGCTGCAGTTGAATCTAACAACTCCAATACACAAGGTGTAGGGCGGGAGTTATTTGCCGGCATGCGTGCTCAGGTCAGTTCGGCCGAAGAGGGTGCAAGTTTCTTTTTATAAACACTCAATAGCGCAATAGGAGTAATCATGGTTGATGTTTTTGATATTGTGATTTTTGGTGGCGGTGGCGATTTAAGTCAACGTAAATTACTGCCAGCGCTCTATAGAGCTTATTATTTAAATGAATTACCCCAACATACGCGCATCATCACAACCTGTAGAAACGCTGAAAAAGCCAATATTTATAGGCACACAGTGGTCGAATCCTTGCAGAGTTACCTCAATAAGGATGAGTTTTCTGAACCACGCTGGCAAGGCTTTAAGCAGTTAATATTCCCTATCGCTTTGGATATCACCCAGCGGGATTATCAGTGGGAGCAGCTACATGATCTGTTAGGAAAACACCTTTCACGTAGGCGTATTTATTATCTGGCGGTTCCTCCGGCGCTGTTTGGTATTTGCTGCAAGCATTTACATGAATCCTTGTCGATTACCGATAAAAGCCGGCTGGTCGTAGAAAAACCGTTGGGTTATAACGCTGTCTCGGCAGAGGCCATCAATAGCGAAATAGCCAGCTATTTCCCCGAATCCTGTATTTACCGTATTGATCATTATCTGGGTAAAGAAACTGTGCAAAATTTATTGGCTTTGCGTTTTAGCAACTTTATTTTTGAACAGCTATGGGATGCGAAGTCGATAGATCATGTGCAGATCAGTATTTCAGAAACGGTAGGTTTGGAAGGTCGTGCAGGTTTTTATGATGAAGTGGGTGCACTACGCGATATGCTGCAAAATCATCTATTACAATTATTATGCCTGATTGCGATGGAGCCACCGAATAAGATGAATTCCAAGACGGTGCAGGCAGAAAAAATTAAGGTGTTAGAGGCCTTGCGTGTGATAAAGCCCGAAGAGGTTAATTTGCATTGTGTCAGAGGGCAATATTGCGCAGGTGTTTGTGGCAATGAAAAAGTACCCGCTTATTTGCAGGAGCTAGGTCAAAACGCAAATGATAAACCCAGCGATACAGAAACTTTTGTTGCGCTTAGAGTTTATATCGATAACTGGCGTTGGTCACAAGTGCCTTTTTATTTACGCACGGGCAAGCGTTTGAAATCTCAGTGTGCTGAAATCGTTATTCAATTTAAAGCTGTATCCCATCAATTGTTTGATGAGAAGGCCGGGGCGATGCAGGCCAATAAATTGGTGATTCGTTTGCAGCCGGAGGAAACCATGGAATTGATTTTAATGGCCAAGAATATGGACCGGCGAGATATTCAATTACAGCCAGCGAGCTTAAATTTAAATTTCACCGAGGTGCATCATCAATGTCAAAGTGATGCGTATAAACGTTTGATTCTCGATGCGGTCGCGGATAAAACCAGTCTGTTTATTCATAGGCGGGAGGTGCAAGCTGCCTGGTTGTGGATAGACCCTATTATTGCCGGTTGGCAGAAAAGTGCAGTGCCCATCACACTTTATCCGGCTGGCAGCTGGGGGCCTATCGATGCCGATGAATTATTAGCCCGGGATCATCGCTATTGGTTTAACGGCGGTGAGGTCTAATAAAAAAGGGGGAAGGAATGTTAAACGAACATTTTTTTGCTACTAGAGACGAACTATTTTTACATCTTCAATATGCAATTGAGCGGCAGCTGAAACAGGCGCTAGCTCATCGAGATATTGTTTCTATTTTAGTCTCTGGGGGCAAGACCCCTGCGGCGCTTTATCAAAACCTTTCTAAGAGTAATCTGGATTGGTCATCCATTTATATTGCCTTAGTGGATGAACGTTGGGTGGCCGAAACAGATCGTGCCAGTAATGCGGGTTTTATTCGTCACACATTATTCCAAAATCGGGCTGATCAGGCCCGTTTTGTGACGATGAAAAATAGCGCCGTATCGGCCAATGCAGGCTGGAAAGCATGTGAAGCGGCTTATCAAAAAATCCCCGCACCTTTTGAACTCTGTCTATTGGGTATGGGAATTGATGGCCATACGGCGTCGTTATTTCCAGAAGCCAAAGGCTTATCTTCCGCGTTATCTACGTCAAGCTTGTGTGCTGGAATTGTGGCAAAGCCCAGTGTCGTCACCGGTGAATATACCGAGCGTATGAGTTTGACCCTTAACGGCATTTTACAATGTCGGCAGATTTATTTATTAATCACCGGCGAGGAAAAACGCCACGTTTATCAACAGGCCTTATTACATGAAAATGTGAATACATTACCGATTTCTGCGGTTTTACAGCAGGAAAGCGTACCCGTTAACATCTATTGGGCTGAATAGATTATGAGTATATCGATAGAAAATATCATGCAGCATACGGCTGTGATTCCGGTGATTGTGATTGCTGATATCAAAACCGCTATCCCGCTATGTCAGGCTTTGGTTGATGGGGGCTTAGCGGTTTTAGAAATCACCTTACGCAGTGACTGTGCGTTGGCGGCGATTGAAAAAGTTAAACAGGCTATTCCAGATGCCATTATTGGTGCCGGTACCATACTCAAGCCTGTTGATGTTCAAGATGCGCTATCGGCAGGGGCAGAATTTCTGGTAAGCCCGGGAACAACACCGTTATTGCTAGATGCCTTGCAGAATCACGATAGCCCTTTTTTACCTGGCATCAGCACCGCTAGCGAGGCGATGGTTTTATGGCAAAGGGGGATTAAAACCATGAAGTTTTTTCCGGCCCAGGCCGCAGGAGGTACGGCCCTATTACAAGCATTACACGGGCCGTTGCCGCAGCTGAATTTTTGCCCCACCGGTGGTATTCACGCCGATAATGCGCTGGATTATCTACAACTGGAAAATGTATTATGTGTAGGTGCATCCTGGATGTTATCGCCACAAAAAATAGCCGCGCAGGATTGGCAGTGGGTACAACAGCAGGCCGCTTATGCGGCGAATATTTTAGCTAAAGGCTCTGCGTAAGTTCTGCTGGTTATCATTAGTGTAAGCCTTAATAACACAAAGGCATTTCACAGCGGCTCTATTATTTACGATACTGAATTTACGTATTAAATATGCAAGGCCTTGGGTGAAATGCACAGACCTCATGGGTTCACATTAATTGAGTTAATGGTTGTGGTTGCCGTTATTGGCCTTCTTGCGGCAGTGGCAGTTCCTGCTTACACCGATTATATTATCCGTTCAAAAATCATCGAGGCGATTGTATTAACCGGCCCCTGTAAGGCTAGAGTTATTGAGTTGAGCATCAGAGGGGAGTCCAGAGAAACTAACCAATGGGGCTGTGAGCAGAATCCGTTGGGAGACCCCAGCAAGGCGGTGAGTAAATATGTGAAGGCGATTCAGGTGGATAACCATGGTGTGGTCTCAATTGCGATCCATGGTTTTGGCCGGGATGATCTGGATAATAAGGTGATTAACTTCGCGCCGGTGAATGGCCAGGGTAATGATGTGGTGATGGGGCAGAATTTTGAACCGGTGGTAAGCTTGTTATGCCGCACCCCACCGGCTGCGGCACATGGATTTCCTTTAAAGTATCTGCCAAAAACTTGTATAGCCTACTGAGTGTTTGTGGCTTTATTTTTGCTGCAGAACAAAAGCGCAGACCGTTTTTTCAAATTCATCCGGGTTATCAACCATGATCGCATGGCCTGCTCGGCGTATCACTTTAAATTCTGCATTTCGCATCACCTCATAAGCCATTTTTTCTGCCGTTTTTTTGGCTAAAATAGCCGATGCCTGGCCTTTTAGAATCAATGTAGGGCATGATATTTTAGCCAGGGCCTGCCATAACTCTTCGTTTAATGGCGCACGTAAATCGCTGTTATTACCTTTTGGGGTTTCTGTCTTCCACAGGGCAGCGGTAAAAGCCGGATCCGTTTTAGGGCAAAGTAATCCATCGATTTCTTTTAAACCATTTTTGGCCATGGCCTTGACTCTATCAGCCTGAGCAAAGAGGTAAATCGCCGATAAATAATCATTAAAAGCCTGTACCGAGGCAAAGCTGGTGGGGGTGTTTTGTGCATCTTTTCTGACCTTATCGACACCTACCGCACGAACTTCCGGCCCGGTATCGATGATGGTAAAACTGGCGGCGCTAAATTCACTTCTGCCCATCAATAACATGGCGACACGTGCGCCTAAAGAGTGGCCGATGATATGAATTTTTTTATGGGGTAGCTGCTGGATGAAAATCTGTAGATCTTCTAATAAATGTTGATGGCTGTATTTGGATTCTGGGTCCCAGTCGGAATCGCCATGACCTCTAAAATCTATCGCAAACACGTCCATCTGCTGTTGCAGCTCCAGCGCCAGGCTATCGTAGATATGTGCATCATTGGTGAAACCGTGTAACAGTACACAGCAGCTTTCTGACGGTGTTTGATCGGGGTGTGGCCAGCTGAGGTAATGTAATCTTAAATGGTCGCTGGTTTTGTAGAAATGTGTGTTCACGGAATGCTTGCTCGTTCTTGTTATTTGACTTATGACTAGGCCTGAGTATGGTAGGCCATCGACTATTGTAGGGTTTTAAATGCATGACACAAGTTTTACCACAGCTCTTATTGCCGCAAAGTTGGCGGCAGCATTTGCAGGGTGAATTTGATTTGCCTTATATGCTGAAACTGCTTGAATTTTTACAGCAACAACAGGCGCAGGGCAAAGTCATTTATCCCGAGCTTAAAAATGTATTTTCCGCTTTTGAAAAAACCCCTTTTGATCAACTTAAAGTTGTGATTTTGGGGCAAGATCCTTATCACGGCGAAGGCCAGGCTCAGGGCTTATCGTTCTCTGTGCCCAAGGGCATAAAAACGCCGCCTTCTTTAGTGAATATGTATAAAGAATTACACAGCGATGTTGATTTACACATCCCTGCTCATGGCAATCTTGAGCCTTGGGCGCAGCAGGGTGTATTGTTATTAAATGCGGTATTAACGGTGGAGCAGCAACAGGCTGCTTCTCATCAGGGCCAAGGTTGGGAAGTCTTTACCGACCAGGTTATCAGTGTGATTAATCAACACTGTGACCATGTGGTGTTTTTATTATGGGGCGCTTATGCCCAACGTAAGGGCAAGATGATTGATGCAAATAAACATCTTGTCTTAAGCGCGCCTCATCCTTCGCCGCTATCGGCTTATCGCGGTTTTTTTGGTTGCCGACATTTTTCCAAGGCTAATCAGTATTTGCAGCAATGGCATAAAACACCCATTGACTGGCAGTGTTAATAAGGTTTTATCTATGTGGTTTAAAAATTTACAGGTCTATCGTTTAACTCAAACATTTGATCTTAGCCCGGAAGAGCTGGATGAAAAATTAGATGAACACGTCTTTGAACCCTGTGGTTCACAAGATATGCAAAGTTATGGCTGGGTGCCACCGCTGGGTGAGCAGGGCGTGATGAATGTGCATGCCTGTAACGGTTACATTATGATTTGCGCCAAGCGTCAGGAAAAAGTCTTGCCTGCTGCTGCGGTAAAAGAGCGCACGCTGGAGCAGATTAAACTGATTGAGGCCAAGGACGATAGAAAACTGAGCCGCAAAGAGCGTGATGAAATAAAAGATAATGTGACGATGGAAATGTTGCCCAGAGCCTTTGCTAAATCGTCTCTGCAATATGCGTATTTTGCATTGAATGAGGGGTTGTTAGTGATCAATGCCTCTTCGGTAAAGCGTGCCGAAGAGATGATTGATGCATTACGTGAAGCGTTAGGCACCATGCCTGTGATTCCGCTAAGCCCTAAAAATATTCCATTGCAAACGATGACACAGTGGTTATTAAGCGCCGAAGCGCCCGCAGGTTTTAATTTTGGTGGTATCTGTGAGTTAAAAGATATGGCCGAAGAAGGGTCGGTGATTGCTTGTAAACAGCAGGATTTATTAGCCGAAGAAATTAACTCCTATCTGAGTAACGGCATGTCCGTGACTAAGTTGGAGCTGTTATACAAAGATCGTATCGAATGTGTGGTGGATGAAAAGCTCGGTATCAAGCGTTTAAAATTCACCGATGTGATACAGGAAAAAGCCGCGGATGAAAATGCCGAAGATGCCGTAGAGCAGTTTGATGTGGAATTTACGTTGATGACACTGGAATTATCGATCTTTATTCACGATATCATCGAAGCCTTTGGTGGTGAAAATCAGGAATATTTGGATAACCCGAATAAATTACTGGAAGAAAAGATGGTGGCAGCATTGGCAGATGATAATTTGCCTGCCGGTGTTGAAGAGCTGTAGTTGAGCGTTTTAGCTGGGTTCCAGTTTGCTTAGCAGTAAACTCGGCTTGGCTAATAATTCACTGGCATCTTTTACACTCAGAGGTTTGGAATAATAATAACCCTGTGCCGTTGTTGCCCCCCATTCGGCGAGTAAATCTCGCTGGGCTTTATCTTCGATACCCTCGGCCGTGGTTTCTACACCGATAGCGTGGCTGAGGTGAATGATATGGTGTAAGACTTTATTATCCGTGCCTTCTTCAGCGCAAGGCGTGATAAAAATCTTGTCTATCTTAAGGTTGTCGAAACTGAGTTTGGATAGATAACCTAGCGATGAATAACCGGTGCCAAAATCATCGATAGCAATTTTATAACCTTGTTTACGTAGGCGCACCAGCTTATCTGCTGTCGCTTCAATATTGGTGACGATAGAGGTTTCGGTAATTTCCAGTTCTATAGCATTTTCGGCCAGCTGATATTGCAGGCGTTTTTTCTCCAACTTCTCTTCAAAATCATTGGCAGAGAACTGCATGGGAGAAACATTGATGGCGATGCTATGATGTTTATCTAACAGCCCCAGGTCTAACCATTGGCGCATTTGTTTAAAAACTTCACTGATAACAAAGTCGCCAATATCCACAATGGCCTCGGTATTTTCAGCGATAGGAATAAATTCTTCCGGGCTGATAAAAACACCCTGTTCATTTTTCCAGCGTAGCAGCGCCTCAAAACCGGTAAGTCTCTGGGTTTTTAAATTTACCTTGGGTTGAAATACCATAAACATACGCTGTTTTTTCATGCTTGGAATAATGCTTTGGGCAATCTGATTTTGTCGTTCAATTTGCTGGGCAATATCTTTGCTGTAGAAGACGACGGGGCAGTTGTTTTTAGCCCTGACATCCGTTAAAGCCGTTTCTGCAAGTTGTATCAGTTGATCTGCCGATTGCTGTTCTTCATTCATCAGGGCAACACCGGCTACCGCATTAACTGCAACGGTATTATCGGCAATGTGTATTGTGGTTTGCATGACTGCAATCATCGCCTCGGCTCGCTCTGCAATAGCACCTTCGTCACCATCACTAAGCAGGCATAACGCAAATTTAATGCCGCCCCAG
This sequence comes from Pseudomonadales bacterium, assembly GCA_013215055.1. GTDB lineage: Bacteria > Pseudomonadota > Gammaproteobacteria > Pseudomonadales > DT-91 > CAKMZU01. The sequence goes on from JABSRQ010000008.1 coordinate 48,044, forward strand.
CGTGCTAATAATTCACCTCCGTGTGTCATTTTCTGTAAGCGGTGACTGAGTTCAAGAATAACCTGGTCACCCCCTTCTCTGCCCATGGTGTCATTGATAGACTTAAACCGGCGCAAACTGAATAAAATAACGGCCAATTTTTTACCTGTTTCCCTACCTTCTTCTATCAGTTTAGGCATGGTTGATTTAAGGCTTTTTTTATTGGCTAAACCACTTTCACTATCGAAGTGGGTGGCATGGTGTAATTGTTTTTCAATTTTTAAATATTTACTGATGTCACGGCAGATAAAGACCGAACCATCACCATTAAGATTAAGTGCCAAGCTGAAAGATAAGCTGATGGTTTCGCCGTTGTGTAAAACCCAGTCTACTTGATCAATACGCAGTGTGGCTGCATCGTCACTCTCGGGATCTATGATTTCAAACGGGATATGTGCTTCTGCAACCAAATCCGATAACCCCTGGCCTTGTTTATCCGCAAAGCTGCATAAAAACAATTTTTCTGCGGCAGGGTTCATGCTTTCAATGCAAAAGTTTGCGTCTAAACCAATAATAGCTTCGGCTGCACTGTCCAATAGCATGGCGTTACTTTGATGGTTTTTAAGTAAGGCTTCTTCGGCGTTTTGGCGTTGCTGAATCAATTGCTGTAATAGCTGACTTAGCTGACTAAATTCATCGCGGCCGGGAATTAAAATGGACATTTGATAATCTCGACTATCTTCAATGCCCTTAAGCGTCTCTCCAATAAATGACAATGACTTTAAAATGCGATAGCAAATATTAATCGCCATAGAAATAATCAGGCATAACATGATAATAATAGCTGCGATACTTAGGCTAAATTGTATTTTTTGCTGTTTTATTGACTGCGCTGTTTGTAGCAAAATAAATTCTTGAATATAGCTGATCACCGTCTGTATGGCGTCTGTTCGGTCTGCGATGATGAGAAGCTTTTCTGCCGTGATAATTTCTTGTGCCGGGGTTTCATAAATAATAATTTGATTGCGTATGTTATTGGCGAGGGTAAATGATGGGCTGTCAAATGTGCTTAATAAAAACTCAACTTGCTTAGGCGTTGAAAACTGATGGATATATTGCTCAAGCAGAAATTGTTGTCGGCCAACAATTTGTTGTAATTCATAACGATTAATATCTATTTGGTGTTTATAAGCTAACTGATACAGGCTTAATTCCAGGCTGCTAGATTCTAATAGTTGCATCAGCAAAATATAGGCATAAACGGAGTTTCTTAATTCAGTGGCGCTGACATCTAAAGGCAAGTTGGCAATCAGATGCAGGCCATTAGCAATCATGCTTGATATCAAATCAATTTTTTCAATATCTTCCAAATCATCGATATCAGCTAATTTACTGATCTCTTCTGCATCTTGTAGTAAATCATAAAACGCTTGTTGCGGGAATTTTGTTAAGTTTTGTTGCAAAATCCGAATATCAAATGTGTGTATTTGTTTTACTGCTTTCTGATAGTTTTTTAGTGAATAGCTGTTCTGCTTATTGCTGGAAAATTGCTGTTTTAAAGCTCGCGCCTGGATGAATAAATCTTCCAGTTCTGAGAAGAAGGTGAATCGTTGCTGTATGGATTGGCTGACTTGTAACTGTGTATACAAGTGCTGGCTGAATGAATAAAAAAGCATTAAACAGACAAGTATCGGTAAAATAACCAGCAGCGGTAGCTTGAGTTTAATGGTGTATCGATTGAGCATGCAGTGAAATCCTTTTCATCCTTCATGCATATAAAGGGAGAAGCTTTGGTCAGTATAGACAGTTTCTGTTATTTCACCGGAGGCTGAAAATCTTTATGCATTTATTGTTGGAATTTTTTTTTGCGCTATGTTTAAAGCACTCGATGACGAAAGGGACTTCCTATGTTGGGCTTCAAAAGGCGCTTGATTTCAGTTGCAGCGCTACCTCCTAAAAGATTAAAGCTTCTTAGGCTGATTTTTCTGCCATTCATTTTATCACTGCTGAGTTTTTCTCCTGCTTATGCCGCAGGTGACATGGCTATTTTTTCCATGAATAAAGAGCTGAATCCTATCAGCAAGGCTAAAGCGCGCATGATTTTTTTAGGTAAAATAAAAACCTTAAAACCTGTGGGTACGATAGTGCTGATGGATTGGCCTGCAAAATCACTGCAGCGCCAGAATTTCTATAGACAGTTGCTGAATAAAACCCCCGAGCAGGTCAACAATAAATGGGCTAGTTTAGCGTTCTCCGGAAGAGGCAGACCGCCCACTGCGATGGCCGATTCATCGGTGGCCAGTTTGCAGCAGTGGCTGGATAAACACCCTCAAGGTTTAGCGTATGCGCCGGTGGCTGATGTGCCCGGCGATGCCAATATTTTATTGGTGGTGAAATAAGGAGATGATGATGAAAAATAGACTGACTTCAAACCTTGTATTCGTCACTGGCATATTTGCAGCTACTGAGGCTTTGGCCATCGATTTATGGACGGAAGATCTACGTTTAACCGGCTTTGCGACGGTGGCCGCCAGCACTTCAGATGTTAAACGACCCTATTATGTGAATCGAAATATTGATGATGATTTGTGTTATAGCTGTGATTCGGTCGCAGGGCTGCAATTGGATTATCAGGCGCTGGATAACTTACGCTTCTCGGCGCAGGGGGTAAAACGTACCCAAGATAAATTATCAAATCCTGTGACCGAGTGGATTTATGCCGCCTACCGGGCCAGTGATAATATTGAATTAAGAGCCGGGCGTTTGCGTACCCCACTGTTTTTAACGTCAACTTATTATTATGTGGGTAATGCTTATCCCTGGTTGCGACCTAACTCCGAGGTGTATAACCGCCAGTTTGGTATCACGGCTTTTGATGGCATTGAGTTGTTATATGAGCAGCCCATAGGTGATATTGGCACCTTATCTTTTCAGCCATTTTATGGCGGGGAGAGAGAGATGACATTGGATTTAATCAATCGTCGCTATCAAGTGTCATTTGAAAATATCTATGGTGCCGCGATAGACTTTGAAGGCGTGAATTACCGGCTGCATTTTGCTTATCAGCGCACCAATAGCGATTTGATCTTTCAGCCGTTAACACCCTCCGGTGAGGTGGTGGCTGATATTCCGATTAATGATCTTGAGCATACGTTGATGACGATTGGCATTATCTATGAGTGGAATCAGGTGGAGTTGTGGCTGGAGGCGGTGGATGTAGAGTCTACGCTGGGCACCGATGCCTATAGTTATTATATTGGTGCGGCCTGGAATCTCGATAAATGGGTGCCCTATGCTCAATTTGCGCAGTCCAGGGATGAACCACGGTCAGACTCAGACAGTGCTACCTTGGGGCTTAGATACAATATCATGCTGGGATTGTCGCTGCAGCTTGATGCAACGTATACCGATATCAAGGGGGAGTTTGATATTACAGCAACGAGCTATCCTTTAGGGCAATTTGTGGTCTCACCTTATATGAATATTTCACCGGACCCTAGAAACCCGGTGATTATCGAAGATGGTGATCCCCATGATGCAATGATCTGGAGCTTGGGACTTAACTGGATGTTCTAGCTTGAAACATGGGGGGGGCTTATACAAGCCCTTCCACGTCATAAGGCAGGGCTTGTTTTTGCAAGTTTGTTAGCTCATTTTCATTACAGTGTAGTGTTTCGGCGCCAGCGCCTTCATGGGTTAAAATCATTAATACATCCCAGCGTTTTTCTGCGGTTTTCACGGCAGAGACAATATCACCTATCGCCTGCTTTTTATCGGCGATATAAACACTATCACCAGTATTTAAAGGCTGATTACATTCTAATAAATAGTGATACATATGGCGTTTAAGTTTGCCAAGGTATTGCATCCGCGCAACGATTTCCTGGCCGGTATAACAGCCTTTTTTAAAGTTGACGGCGGGGGTAGCCTGGTAATTAAACATTTGTGGGATAAAAGCATCAAAGCTGGCTTGTTCTATAAATACCAGGCCTAAGTCGTGTTGAATCAGGGTTTGCTGCTGCGCATTGTGTATAGCTATACCTTGGCTTAGCCGTGGCCATAAAATGATGGCCTGTTCGGGGCTTAAATAAATTTCGTAGCTCTGCTGTTTTTGCGAGGTGCAAATGATAATGGCATCATCTTTTATAAGCTGTTGGTAATCGCCCTCAGGTATGCTGCTGAAAATATTTTGTAAATTATTTTTCGCTTGTTCGCCATGCAGGCCTATCGCCACCCAATCATTTTTTTGAATCTCAGCCTTGGAGAAAACGATATATTTAGCTAGGGCTTTTTTAGCCTCTTCAATAATGCTGTGATCCATGGCCAATAAAAAACGTTCGGCGTGCACTTGCAGGATTCTAAAAGACGATAACATACGCCCCTTGGGTGTGCAGTGGCTGCCGATGCTTGAATGCTCGGGGCTGACCGCATTAACATCACAGCTGAGCTGACCTTGCAGAAATTTGGCGGCATCAGGGCCTTCTATCTGCAAAAAGCTTAATGCAGGCAGTGGATAGATGGCGTTATCGGCCAGGGCTTCAGCCGCGGTGGGGAGGTTAAGCATTTGCACAAATTCAGGCCAGGAAGCAGACATAAGAAAACCGGTAGCTTATATAGATGACACTGGGATTTCGCCGCAGTGGACTTTGGCCTATAATACGCATCTTTGAATCATAAATGTAGAAGATATGTCTGACAACGCTGCAAATAATAGAGTGTATTGGCACAGCCGCCGTGGCATGCTGGAAATTGATCTGGCTCTAATGCCATTTTCCAAAGAAGTCTTTCCGGGTATGAATACGACCGATAGGGCGACGTATGTGCGTTTATTGGAAGAAGAAGATCAGGATTTATTTGCGTGGATTCTGCAGCGTTCAAGACCAGAGGATGATGCTTTAGCCAGCATGATTGACGTGATTATTGAATACACCAAAAAACCTAAAGCTTAAACATCAGCCCAGTGCTGTGCCACAGGTTCTGCTGTGGCTGATTGCAGGGCTTGTTATCACCGCTCTATTAGCGCTACATCTACACCTGCTTATCTTAAGTTTTTTTATTGCCGGCGTGTTATTGCAGTGTTTTTGGCAATTACATGTATTTCGTGTAGATGCCAAGCTTGTTTTAGTTTTTGAGGGTGAACAATGGCGCTTGGCGCATGAGAGTCAATCTCTGGCATTAGCTGCGCCGCCCAGACTATTATTCAAAAGCGAATATTTATTGTTATTGGCTTTTAAAACCACAGATTGCAGGCGCTGGCGAAAAATTTATTTAAGTAGCGATAATTGCAGCCAGGCAGACTATAGGGCCGTTTGCCGCTTGCTATAATTATCCGGGCTTAAAATAGTATCGCCTGAACCTTCTAATGCATCCGGATAGTCGAGATTATAATGTAAACCTCGGCTCTCTTTACGGCCTATCGCCGACACCACAATTAATTCTGCCACTTCCACCAGGTTTCTAAGCTCGATTAAATCGGAGCTGACATGGTAGTGGCTGTAATAGTCTTTCACTTCCTTCTTGATCAACTGAATTCTATCCAGTGCACGTTGCAGGCGTTTGTTAGTCCTTACTATGCCTACATAGTCCCACATCACTTGTCTGAGTTCGTGCCAGCTATGTGAAATGGTAATGCTTTCATTGGCATCGGTCACTCGGGTTTCATCCCATTTGGCCGGTGCAGTGGGTGCGGGTACGGCATCGATATCGGCCAGAATTTTTTCGGCCGAAGAGCGTGCATAAACCAGGCATTCCAGCAGCGAATTGCTGGCCATGCGATTGGCACCGTGTAAACCGGTGAAGGTGGTCTCCCCTATGGCATATAAACCTTCGATATCCGTTTGGCCAAAGTTATCAACCACCACGCCACCGCAGCTGTAATGAGCCGCTGGCACGACTGGAATAGGCTCCTTGGTGATATCTATGCCCAGTTCCAGGCAGCGTTTACTGACAGTGGGAAAGTGTTTGTGAATAAAGTCAGCCGGTTTATGGCTGATATCCAGATACACACAATCGGCTCCCAGGCGCTTCATTTCATGGTCTATGGCGCGGGCGACGATGTCTCGGGGCGCTAGTTCTGCCCTTTCATCGAAGTTCTGCATGAAACGTGATCCATCGGGCAGCTTTAATAGCGCGCCTTCGCCTCTCATGGCCTCGGTGATCAAAAATGACTTGGCTTGGGGATGATAAAGACAGGTGGGATGGAATTGATTAAATTCCATATTGCCAATTCTACAGCCTGCGCGCCAGGCCATGGCAACACCATCACCACTATTGCCTTCGGGGTTGCTGCTATATAAATACACCTTACTGGCTCCGCCTGTGGCGAGTACGGTGTATTTTGCCTGAAAACAATCCACCTCATTGCGCCGAGTATCGAGTATATAGGCACCGGCACATCGGTCCTGCTGTTTAAATAAGTCTATGGCGATATGGTGTTCAAAGAAGGTGATATTGGGTTCGTGGCTGGCAGCATTGATTAAAGCAGAAGATACCGCCTTGCCCGTGGCATCGGCAGAATGAATAATACGGCGGTGGCTGTGGCCACCTTCTTGAGTCAGATGGAAGTCATTATTGGCACTATTACTATCTTTATCAAATTCAACACCTTGTGACACAAGCCATTCAATGGCAGACTTAGAGTTTTCGACAGTGAAGCGTACGGCGTCTTCTTTGCAGATGCCGCCGCCGGCCGACATTGTGTCTTTGACGTGGGAATCTATGCTGTCATTATGGTCCAGCACGGCGGCTATTCCACCCTGGGCAAAGTAGGTGCTGCCTTGGTTTGCGGCATTTTTACAGATGATGGCGACCTTGAGTTTTTTCGCCAGGCTTAGCGCCAGGCAAAGGCCGGAAGCACCGCTGCCGATGATGACTACGTCGTAGGTATAATGTCTGTTCATAATACTTGCTGCCGAGCTGACTGTGTTTAACTTATTAAAGCGGGCAGATTATAATCGCTGCCTAAATGAGATGTGAAGAAAATTTGAATTTATTTCAAATCGTATGAACTTCTTTTCAATGACAATGTCACAACTCTCAAGCACTCTTGTTGCGTGAGCGTTGTTGACGATTATGGAGTAATCGATGGCTGGTGATTCTGATCAGCAATTAGTCGCACGTGTACAAGCGGGTGATAAAAGGGCTTTTGACCTGCTGGTGTTGAAATATCAACACAAGATCGCAGGTTTGGTAAGTCGTTTTATTCATGATGCCGATGAAGTACAGGATGTTACCCAGGAAGCGTTTATCAAAGCCTATAAGGCCTTGGGCAACTTTCGTGGAGATAGCCAGTTTTATACCTGGCTTTATCGTATTGCGATTAATACAGCAAAAAATTATTTGGTGGCGCGTAGTCGTAGGCCACCGGGTACGGATATTGATGTATCCGATGCGGTGCATTTTGATGGGCATAGCGCTCTGAAAGACAATGCCTCGCCGGAACGTAACTTGATGACTGAGCAGCTGCAAGATGTAGTGAATAGCTCAATTAGACAGTTACCGGAAGATCTGCGTTCAGCCTTAACGTTAAGGGAGTACGACGGTTTGAGTTATGAGGAGATAGCTGATGTGATGAACTGCCCTGTAGGTACAGTGCGTTCACGCATATTCCGAGCACGTGAAGCTGTTGAAAAAGAAATTCAACCCATGCTTGAACAATTTCAAGCAAGATAGTCGGGAGTATTAAGATGAACGAGCAGCAGCAAGAGACCCTCTCCGCCCTTTTTGACGGTGAGACCAGTGAGTTCGAGACGCGACGTTTATTGGATGAGCTAAGCGATGACGATCTGGAACGCTGGCACCAATATCAGGTGATCAGTGATGCCAGTCAAAATAAGCTGGAAAACACAACATTTAACTTCAGCGTTGTGGATGCCGTTGCCGCCGCGATTGCCGATGAAGCCACGCCTGTGGCTGATAATGCATCTACTGCGCCGGTTAAACAAAGTTGGTTTAAACCGCTTGTAGGTTTTGCCGCAGCCGCTTCGGTTGCCTTTGTGGCGGTCTTGGGTATTCAGGATTCACAAATGGTTAATCCGGGTTTTGTTGCCGATGGTAATGTCAGTGTTAGCCAGTTACCGATTAATGGTGATTTGGGGCTTAGCACCGTCAGTGGAACCACGGCGGTTATCTCGCTGGATGGTGATATCAGGGCGATTGACGCACAAAAAGCCCAGGATGCGAAACGGTTGGAGCATTATTTACAGCAGCATACTCAAAATGCCGCGTTTAATAATGGTCGTGGCTTAATGCCAATGGCGAGAATGAATACAGGGGAATAAATCGCGATGCATTGTTTAGGGATAAAATCAGTTTCAATGCGGATAAAACCTTGGGTTTTATTAGCCTGGTTCGCCTCTGTGTCTTCAGCAGCGCCAAGCTGGGCGGGTGAGCAAGCCCAGCAGTTGATTGAAAAGATGAGTGTCAGTGCTAGGACTCAAGATTTTAAAGGTTATTTTACTTTTGAACGTGGGCGTCAAAGTACCAGCTACTTTGTTGCGCATAAAGTTAAAGATGATAAACAGCATCAACGTATCGTTTTTATGGACGGTCAACCGATGGAAATCATTAAAGATGGTCACAGCTTTCAATGTTTACATCCCGGTGGGAAAAATATCGAGGCGGCCCACGGGCATCTGGGCTCTTTGGGTAATCTGAATAAATCCAAGGCTAAACTATGGGCTTATTACACCGCTGAAACCTTAGGCGAGCAGCGTGTAGCGGGGCGTGAAACGACGAAGATCCTATTAAAGCCGCAAGATCAACATCGTTATCCCTTTGTTTTTAATGTCGATAATGTTTCAGGCTTGATGGTGAAGATGGTGGTTCTGGATACACATGGTGCACCGATGGAGCGCTTCCATTTTGTCAATCTTGAGTTGGGCAACGTCTCTGAAAAGGACTTGGCGCCCGGGATAAAAGATTACCGTGTGGTTGAACATGGTGCTGCGGTTGATGTGCATGATTCAGCCCGTGTTGATACAGACCATTGGCAGTTAGCTTGGTTGCCAGGTGGTTTTGAGCAGGAAACCACGGCCATGAAGCCGTGGAATGCAGCCTTGGAAAATAAAGCCTTTATGTACAGTGATGGTTTAAGTGCATTCTCAGTTTTTATTGAAGAAAGCAGTTCAGAAAATCAAGCTTCTATTTCCAAACAGTTAGGCAGCACGGCGGCTATTTCTCATTATATGCAAGCCGATGGTAAGGTGTATTTGATCACGGTTGTGGGTGAGATTCCGGTAATGACCGCCAAACAAATTGCCTCTGCGGTACGGTATACGCCATGATTTGTGAAACAGGTAGAGTGACAGCTATAGAGGGCTCCTGGGTATTGGTGGAGACCTTTCAGATCAGTTCCTGTAAAAGTTGTTCGGCTAAGGCCGGCTGTGGCCAGTCAGTATTGGGTTCGGTTTTTTCCGGTAAGCGTCATCAAGTGAGAGTTTCTATCGGTGATTTTTCCGAGCAGTTAAAGATCAATGATCAAGTTGAATTGGCTATCGATGATGACATCATGTTAAGAAGTTCGGTGATGGTGTATTTATTGCCTTTATTTGCGATGATTGTTGGCGCTGTAGCGGGGCCTGGCATTTTTACGTTTCTCTCCGGTGATATGCCTGCATTATTAGGTGCAGCAGCAGGTTTTATCCTGGCTTGTCTCGCCTTACGTGCTTTTTCTGTGGCTAATGCCGATAATCCTAAATACCAGCCGGTTTTACATAAAATCCTGTCTTCTGCCGCATTAACACAAACTCAGGCTATTCAACTTGGTTGATAGCCTGTATTCCTTAGTTTTACGCTATCCCCTGAGGCCAGTTTGAGGTAAAATCCGCGCACATTTTTTTACCTTTTCGGGTTGTTCCTGTGTCTGATTTATCTCATATCCGTAATTTCTCTATTATTGCCCATATCGATCATGGCAAATCCACGTTGGCTGATCGACTTATTCAAACCTGTGGTGGTCTTGAAGAGCGTGAAATGGAAGCCCAGGTGCTGGATTCCATGGATATCGAACGTGAGCGTGGCATTACCATTAAATCCCAATCGGTGACGTTGGATTATCATGCCAAAGATGGCAAGACCTATCAGCTAAATTTCATCGATACACCGGGGCATGTCGATTTCTCCTATGAAGTGTCACGTTCCTTGGCGGCCTGTGAAGGTGCCTTATTGGTGGTGGATGCCGGGCAAGGTGTTGAAGCGCAGTCGGTGGCCAATTGTTATACCGCCTTGGAGCAAGGGCTGGAAGTGATGCCGGTGCTGAATAAGATGGATTTACCGCAGGCAGAGCCGGATAGGGTGGCGCAGGAAATTGAAGATGTTATTGGCATCGATGCGACCGATGCGGTACGTTGCTCGGCTAAATCAGGCCAGGGTATCGATGAGGTTTTAGAGGCCATAGTGGCTACCATACCTTCACCTAAAGGTGATAAAGAGGCTCCTTTACAGGCGTTGATCATCGATTCCTGGTTTGATAATTATTTAGGTGTGGTATCCCTTGTACGTATTATGCAAGGCCGTTTAAAGATTAAAGATAAAATCGTCGCTAAAACGATTGGCAAGTCGCATCAGATTGATAGTCTCGGTATCTTTACACCTAAGCGCGAAGAGCGAAAAATGCTGGAAGCCGGTGAAGTAGGCTTTGTTATTGCCGGTATTAAAGACATTCATGGCGCACCGGTAGGGGATACGTTGACACACGCCAAAGGTGAAGAGTTGGTGGATGTATTACCGGGTTTTGAGCAGGTACAACCTAAAGTTTATGCCGGTATGTTTCCGATCTCATCCGATGACTATGAAGATTTCCGTGATGCCTTATCAAAATTGTCATTAAATGATTCTTCGTTGTTTTTTGAACCTGAATCCTCCGATGCTCTGGGTTTTGGCTTCCGCTGTGGTTTCCTGGGTCTTCTGCACATGGAAATTATTCAAGAGCGTTTAGAGCGTGAATACGATCTCGACTTGATCACAACGGCACCTACGGTGGTTTATGAGGTGGTGTTAAAAGATGGCTCTGTCGTCAATGTAGATAGCCCGTCTAAACTGCCAGATCCATCAGTGATTGAAGAGATGCGTGAACCTATCGCCAGGGTGCATATCTTAGTGCCGAATGAACATTTGGGTAGCTGCATTACCTTGTGTACCCAGAAACGTGGTATGCAGGTTGATATGCAATATATGGGGCGTCAGGTTGCTTTAACCTATGACATCCCCATGGCCGAAGTGGTTATGGATTTCTTTGATAGACTTAAATCGGTGAGCCGTGGCTTTGCTTCATTAGAATATAGCTTTGATAGATTTGAAGCGGGTAATCTCGTTAAATTAGATATATTAATTAACGGCGAAAAAGTCGATGCATTAGCGTTAATTGTACATAAAGATAATGCCACTGGCCGTGGCCGTGCATTAACTGAAAAAATGAAAGAGCTTATCTCACGGCAGATGTTTGATGTGGCGATTCAGGCGGCTATAGGTGGCAGTATCATTGCCAGAACTACCGTGAAGGCTTTACGGAAAAACGTTACCGCTAAATGTTATGGTGGTGATATCTCACGTAAGAAGAAATTATTGCAGAAACAGAAAGATGGTAAAAAACGCATGAAGCAGGTGGGTAATGTGGAAATTCCACAATCTGCATTCCTGGCGGCATTGAAGCTAGACAGTTAAGTGCATCAATAATAAAAAGATAGGTTCATTATGGATTTTATAAACTTACCGCTGATTCTGGTATTGCTTAGCATTGCCGGTGTCATCATTGTGGTGCTGGACTTTTTTGTACTAAAGGCCAAACGCCAAGCGGCTACCCCTGGGATTGAAGATCCTGGCTGGTTAAAAGAAACCAAATCATTTTTGCCAATAGTTTTAGTGGTACTGATTTTACGTTCCTTTATTGTTGAGCCGTTTCAGATTCCTTCGGCATCAATGGAACCAACGCTGGATATCGGTGATTTTATTCTGGTGAATAAATTCAGCTATGGCCTGCGTTTACCGGTATTGCGCACCCGCGTGGTGGATATTGCCGATCCGGAACGTGGTGATGTGATGGTGTTTTTCCCGCCTAATGATGATAGATACTTTATCAAGCGTGTAATTGGTTTACCTGGTGATTTAATTGAATACCGTAATAAGGTATTAAGCATTAATGGCAAGGTGCAAACCTTAACAAACGTGGCTAACGCCCCCATGGATTTTCAGCAGCGTGATCGATTCACAGAGCAGCTTTCGGGGGTAGAGCATACGATTTTTAATCAGCCGCGCAGACCCGCGCAGGACTTTCGTTATACTGTACCGGCCAGACATTATTTTATGATGGGGGATAACCGCGATAATAGCAGTGATTCACGTTATTGGGGGCCCGTACCTGAAGAGCGTATCGTAGGTAAGGCGTTTGCAATTTGGATGCACTGGAAAGATTGGTCATCTCTGCCATCCTTTAGCCGTGTTGGACAAATTCAATAATAATAAATGAATAAAAAGGAGAATAAGATGAAATCAAAGCAGCTGGGTTTATCACCCATCGGTGTATTGGCCATGACATGTCTGTTTGCGCTTGCAGTTATTTTAGCGCTGAAACTGACCACACATTATATCGACTATTATTCCATTAAAGGCATTTATGAGCGTTTGCTCAAAGATCCTGAAATTAAAGAAATGGATGCAGGGGATATTCTTAGAAAAATAGAAGGGCGCACTTATATCAGTGGCCTGCGTGATTACGATGTAAAGAAAAATTCATTTGTCGGTGAAGATGATGACGGTGAGATGGTGCTGGAGTTTAATTATGAAGTCAGAGAGCATATCTTAGGTAATCTGGATGTTATTTTAACCTTTTCGTATAGCTCCAATCCTGAAGCGATTGTGACTGAAGACGAATAAGTGGTAGGGGAATAAACTTGTCAGCGCTTAAAGAACTGTGCCTGCGCTTAAATTATCAGGCTGATAATGTACGCTTGATAGAGCAGGCTGTGACCCATAGAAGTTTTGGTGGAAGCAATAATGAGCGTTTAGAGTATCTAGGGGATGCCTTGCTGGATTTGGTGATTGGTGAGGCGCTTTTTCACCAGTTTGCCGAGCAAAAAGAAGGTGTGTTAAGCCGCTATCGGGCCGAATTGGTTAAAGGCAGTGCCTTGGCTGAGCTGGCCAGAGAGCTTGGTTTAAGCCACGTGATACGCTTGGGCAGCGGTGAGAAAAAATCCGGTGGTGCCGATAGAGAGTCTATCTTAGCCGATAGTTTTGAGGCCATATTGGGTGCGATATATCTGGATAAAGGCTTTGATTACAGTAAAACCTTGGTGTTAATACTTTTTGCATCACGGCTACAAGGTATTGAAGTCTCGGCTAAAAATAAAGATCCTAAAACGGCTTTGCAGGAAATATTGCAGGCCCAAAAATATCAATTACCACTCTACCAGCTAGAGAAAGCTACCGGTCAGCAGCATCAACAGACATTTTTTGTGAGCTGTATATTACAAGACCTTAAAAAAGATGTGACCGAACAGGGGCGTTCAAAAAAAATTGCCGAGCAAAATGCTGCAGCTAGCATGCTGATTTTGTTGGAAAAAGAAAATCTATTGTAAGACGCTCTTATTGAGAGTGCGATTGTTTAAAAGGGTTAAAATACGATGAGTGAAGCTCAAGAGACTAAATGTGGTTATGTTGCTGTTCTGGGCCGCCCCAATGTGGGTAAGTCTACGTTAATTAACCGTATTTTAGGGCAGAAGCTCAATATTACTTCGCGTAAGCCGCAAACTACACGCCATACCTTATTGGGTATTAAAACCGAAGGTGATACACAGGCTATTTATGTGGATACGCCGGGTATGCATCTGTCACAGAAAAAAGCCATAAACCGCATGATGAACCGTTCAGCCGAATCGGTGATTCATGATGTGGATGTGATTGTGTTTGTGGTTGAGAAAATGAAATGGACCGATGAAGATCAATTGGTGTTGGAAAAACTTCAGCATGTTGAATGCCCGGTTATTTTAGCCATCAACAAGGTCGATCAGATCGTTGATAAAGAAAAGATGCTACCTTATTTGCAGCAAGTTTCAGAAAAAAGAAAGTTTGATCAAATTATTCCTATCTCCGCATTAAACGGCAAAGCCGTAGATGTGTTAGAAGAGCAAGTAAATACCTATCTGCCTACAGAAGATCACTTTTATGATGAAGATCAACTCACAGATAAAAGTGAACGCTTTCTAGTGGCAGAGTTGGTGCGTGAGAAAGTTATGCGCCAAATGGGGCATGAAATTCCTTATTCCGTGGCGGTTGAAATTGAGCAGTTTAAGGAAATTAATGGCATTATTCATATCAATGCATTGATCCTGGTTGAGCGTGATAGTCAAAAAGTGATTGTTATCGGTAAAAAAGGCCAGCGTTTAAAGCAGATTGGTATGGATGCCAGAAAAGACATGGAGAGTTTGTTAGATAATAAAGTCATGCTGGAACTTTGGGTGAAGGTGAAAACGGGTTGGTCAGATAATGACCGGGCTTTACGTAGTCTGGGTTATAGCCCTGAATAATACGTACTCATTCCATGCAGCAAGATAACGCCTATTTATTGCATATCAAACCTTATAGGGAGTCGAGTGCGCTTGTTAGAGTGCTTAGCGCACAACACGGTTTGGTAGCGGGTGTTCTAAAGGGTGTGTATAAAAAGGATAAACACGCTGCAGCCCGTCGTGCAGCTCTGCAAATGGGCAACTGCATTGAAATCAGCTGGCTGGGTAAGCGAGATTTAAAAACCTTTATTCAGGTGGATGCACTAAGCTATTTTCCGGCTACCGATACACGTCTTTTTCTTTGCCTGAGTTATATCAATGAGCTTCTGCTGCGCTTTATGCAAGAAGGCTTGCCTGCTAACGCCATTTTCCAGCGTTATCAATTATTACTTAATAACCTTTCCAGTAGTGATTTGCCTAAGGTCTTATTAGAGGCAAATTTAAGAGCTTATGAGTTCGATTTATTGGAGTTGTTAGGTTTTGCGCTAGACTTCTCTGTGGATGCTTATTTACATGATGCCGTCATTTGCTCAGAATATTATCGGGTTATTGCCGGTGTAGGTGTGATGCGATTAAAGGAGCGAGACTATTCGGCTTTTTCCGGTAAAGCGTTGCAGGATATTAACGCCAGAGATTTCTCTGACCCTAAAAGCCTGAGGCAGGCAAAACTTATTAGCCGTTATTTACTCAATTTTCACTTAGAGGGCAGGCCACTAAAAACCCGCCAACTTTACCGAGAGATGATGGTTTAAGGTTTTTTATCTTGTTCAAGTGCGGTGTTGATATTGTTATTTTCTTGCCATTGCAATATAGCTACCGCTTCTATTTCTAATGTTTCTAACAGTATATTCATGTCATTGGTGCTAACTGATGTATGTTGTTTTATCTGTGTCTCTAAATCCATGCAGGCCTTTTTGAGTTTAGGTACGCCGGTATAGCTACAGGCCCCATTCAATTTATGCACCTCATCAATAAAAAGATCGTTGTTTTGTTGGGTAAATGCAGCTCTTATGCATTCAATATCACTACTCAAACGTTGGGTTAGCATAAGGAACATATCGCTGGCTAAATCGACTTTGAAATTGGCAAGTGATAAACAGCTTTTAATATCGACAGACAAAACATCTTGCTGAGTATTCGCAGGCAAAGTGCAAATTTGTTTATCAAGCTTGCAAACCTTATAAAGTGTTTCAATTAAATTATCTTCATTCACAGGTTTAGTTAAATACGCATTAACCCCGATATCTAATAACTGTTGTTTTTCATCGGCTAAGGCATGTGCCGTGAGAGCAATAATGGGGGTGTCTTGTTGTTGACGAATATGCTTACTGGCTTCAAAGCCATTAATAACCGGCATTTGTAAATCCATAAATATCGCATCAAAATGTTTTTCCTGCGTTGCTTGAATCGCCTGCTCGCCATCGTGTGCGGTGCTGACATGTGCACCTAGATCTTGTAATAAAATACTCAGTAATTTTAAATTGGCTTCGTTGTCATCTACTGCAAGAATATCCAATCCTGATAACTCAGAGTTTGTGGGCATGCTTGGTGCCGGAGGTTCAATTTCCGTGCTGAAATGACTGGCCAGTGAGCGATAAAGCGAGGTTTCGGTAATCGGTTGATAGCCAATCGTGAGTTGTTTGTTAGATCTGGTCTCGGTATAAAAACCCGGTGTCGCCGTCAGGGCTAATAAACTTAACTGGAATTGTTTGGCCAGGGTTTGAGTGTTAGTGAGTTGGGCGGCATTATTATGCTGGGGGTTGGGTGCATAGAGCATGCTATCAATATGATAGTGGGTGATTAAATCTAGTAGCTGCGCCTTGATGTCTTTATCGGGGTTAATAGAAAAAACTTTTACTCCCCAAAGCTGTAATAGGTTTTCGATGGCCAGGCCTGTATGAACATTGTGGCTGATCAAAACAATGGATTTATTGGAAAAAGTGGCTGGGTTATCACAGGGTTTTTGGCTTTGTAATTCGACCCAGATATTAAAGCTAAATGTACTGCCTTTCTCTAAGCTGCTTTCGACTGAAATATCCCCTTCAAATTTTTCTATCAGTTTTTTAGAGATGGCAAGTCCCAAACCAGTACCCCCATATTCCCTTGATATAGATGCGTTGCTTTGGCTAAATGCCTGGAATAGGCCTTTTTGTTGCTGTGCCGTCATGCCAATACCGGAATCACTGATGCTGGTTTTAATCGCAATTTTTTGTTCTGAATGGCCCTCAGGGTCATAGTCGGAATCAAGCGCAACACGAATAACAATTTCACCCTGGTGAGTAAATTTAATTGCATTGCTGATGATATTGCTTAATACCTGTTTCAGGCGTACCGCATCGGTATATATATGATTAGGTACATCTTGATAAAACAGCAAATTGATATCCAATTGCTTTTCATAAGCCAGTGGTGCAAATAAGCTGACGACCTCTTCATAAATCTGGCGTAGATGACAAGGGGCCGGCTCAAGTTCCAACTTGCCAGCTTCGATTTTGGAGAAGTCGAGAATATCGTTGATGATGGTTAACAGGCCATCGGATGAAAGCAAAATGGTGTCCAGATATTCCTGCTGCTGTAAATTTAACGCGGTACGTTTAAGGATTTTGGCAAAGCCGATAATACCATTCAGTGGCGTGCGTATTTCGTGGCTTGTATTGGCTAAAAATTCTGATTTTATTTTACTGGCTTGAATCGCCTGTTTTTGGGCCAGGCCTAATTCTATATTCTGAACTTCAATGGTTTCAATGGTTTCTTTAAGGTCGCTGGTGGCCAATTCCATGCTGTGTCTCAGTTCACTCAGTTCAGCCTGATAAAGCTTATTAAGTTTATGTATACCGAGATAAAGATCGTCTAACTCCTTGCTTTTGCAATGTGTCATCTGACCAATCGGTTTTCCATCATGTAATTGTTTTAAGGTATTACTGATTTGATTGAGGTCTGTATTGAAGCGTCTTTGAATATAAACACCACAGATTGCGGCAAAAATAAAACATAATAAAAACACGCTGTTTTGACTGAGTAATGAGTTATAGCGGTTCAGCGTGAATCGGTCTCGATTATATTCCACCGAGACCCAGCCTAATTTTTGTGGTTTTAATGCCGGGTTATTGGGGCCAAGCCAGTCGCTGGTGTAAATACCTGAATTCATGGCGGCAACAAAGATAATACTGGATTCAAGGTTGAAAACTTTCTGTTCAGTAATAGACCTAAGTTGTTGTCTGATCTCCTTGGTTTGATGGGTTCTGGGGCCTGCGTGAGCTAATAGCTGCGCCTCGGTATTATAGATATTGACACTGCGAACCCCGTTTTCTTCCAGCGTATTACTGGCCAGAATTTGTAAGGCGTCGGTGCTGTTACGCTGCAGCGCGGTTCTGGCTAAGGCGGCGATCTGTGAACTACTGTTTTCGCCACGTTGCTGCAGATAATGGTCAAAATCCTGCATACGGGTAACATTCATATACACAATCAATCCCAGCGTCACAATGATGGCCGGCAAGGTGCTTAGCAGCAGTAATTGAGACTTGAGTTTGTTTAGCATGGGCGGCGTTCATTTAAATCGAGAGGTTTAAGCCTAACGGAAATGGCTTTTAAGGAAAATCGACAAATGTGATTTTTGCCAAGTGCTTTTTAGGGGGTGCTCTTTACTGTCTTTAAATAACGACTTTCAGTAAGATAGGGCTTTATCGATTTAGACGATGGCAGGCCACTGTCTTGCGGCTGCCCAATATCAAGGTTTGCACATGAGTGACTCACAGCAGCAATTTCCTACCCTGGAGCAATTTGTTGGCAATACCCCTTTGGTGCGATTACAGCGCCTGACGGCGGGTAAAAATAATACTATTCTGGTTAAGCTTGAGGGTAATAACCCTGCAGGTTCGGTTAAGGATAGACCTGCGTTGAGTATGATTCAGCATGCCGAAGAACGTGGCGATATTCAGCCCGGGGATACGTTAATTGAAGCTACGAGTGGCAATACTGGCATTGCGTTGGCGATGGCGGCGGCGATTAAAGGTTATAAGATGATTCTGCTGATGCCGGATCATATGAGTGCCGAGCGTAAACAGTCTATGTCGGCCTATGGTGCTGAACTGATTGAGGTTCCTCAAAGTGTTGGCATGGAAGGTGCCAGAGATATGGCGATGAAAATGCAGGCAGATGGCCTGGGTAAGGTATTGGATCAATTTGGTAATAGTGATAATCCGCAGGCCCATTATGAAACGACAGGGCCGGAAATCTGGCGGCAAAGCCGTGGTTTGATTACCCATTTTGTCAGTGCGATGGGGACAACCGGCACCATTATGGGTAATTCACGTTATTTAAAAGAACAGAATCCTGCTATTGAAGTGGTGGGTTTACAGCCGGCTGATGGTGCACAAATCCCTGGTATTCGCCGTTGGACTGCAGAGTATATGCCTAAGATTTTTGAGAAAGAGCGTGTTGATACCGTATTGGATATCAATCAGCAACAGGCCGAGACAACGATGCGTCAATTGGCCAGAGAAGAAGGTATATTCTGTGGGGTTTCCTCCGGTGGCGCTGTTGCCGGTGCTTTATTAGTCGCCGAACGAGTGGAAAATGCGGTTATAGTCGCTATTATTTGTGACCGAGGTGATAGATATTTATCCACGGGTGTATTTGAATAAACAAGCTCTAAGCATGCAGAGTGACAGATAAGAGTTTTTAATGGTTCAAGTTAGAGAAGATTACCCGATTAATGATAACGGGCAGATTGATATACAGCGCTGGATTGAGCGCCTGCCTCGTTTGGAGAGTCATGGCGTTGCCAAGTCTGAGTTGGTTAAGGCGGCAGAGTTTGCGTTGGCTGTGGATAATAACCCGGAAGAGGCGGCATTATTCTGGGGGGTTAATTACAGCCGTTTTTTAACCGGCCTGGAGATGGCCGAGATTCTTACCGAATTAAACCTCGATCAGGATACCTTGGTTGCCGCGATCGTCTATAGAACCGTGCGTGATGGGGTGAAATCGCTGGATGATGCCAAAGCCTTATTTGGTGAGAGGGTTGCCAGGCTTATCGAGGGTGTCTTACAGATGGCGAATATCAGCAACTCCGATGCGGTAGGCGCTGGTAAGGTCTTGGGCCAAACCCAGGAACAGTCGGATCATGTGCGCAAGATGCTGGTGGCGATGGTTGATGACGTGCGGGTGGCACTGATTAAATTGGCCGAACGTACCTGTGCGATTCGAGCGGTTAAAAATAATCCGGCCAGGCGGTATAAAGTTGCCAAAGAGGTGTTTGAAATCTACTCACCACTGGCGCATCGATTGGGTATTGCACATATTAAGTGGGAGCTGGAAGATTTAAGTTTCCGCTATATGGAGCCCGATGCGTATAAACGTATAGCCAAACAGTTGGATGAACGCAGGCTCGATAGACAGCAGTTTATCAACGACATTACCGCCAGATTGGAGCAGGAGTTGGTGGAGGCTAATATTGATGGGGCAGTAAGTGGCCGAGCCAAGCATATCTACAGCATCTGGCGCAAAATGCAGCGCAAGAAAATCGAATTCTCGGAAGTCTATGATATTCGAGCGGTACGTATTTTAGTGCGAGAGGTGCGTGATTGTTATACGGTTTTAGGCATTATTCACACCCTCTGGAAGGCCATTCCTAACGAGTTTGATGACTACATCGCTCTACCTAAAGATAATGGATATAAATCTCTGCACACCGCGGTGATTGGCCCGAATGCCAATATTGTTGAAATTCAAATTCGTACCTTCGATATGCATGAAGAGGCCGAATTTGGGGTGTGTGCGCATTGGCAATATAAAGGTGCGGATGGTG
>JABSRQ010000008.1:68336-183741 GCA_013215055.1 Pseudomonadales bacterium
GGCCAAGTCTAACGGCTATGACGAAAAAATTGCCTGGTTGAAGCAGGTTATCGATGAACATGAAGATTATGATGGCATGGGTGATATTGCCGATGAGTTAACCCATGATATCACCCAGGCGCAGATTTATGTCTTCACCCCTGGTGGGCATGTGATTGAACTGGCCCAAGGTGCGACACCATTAGATTTTGCTTATAGAGTACATACCGAAATTGGGCATCGGTGCCGGGGCGCTAAGATTAATGGGCGTATCGTGCCATTAACGTATACCTTGGAAAATGGTCAGCAGGTGGAAATTTTAACCGCCAGAGATGCCGAGCCTAGCCGTGAATGGTTACGCCCAACATTAGGGTATTTAAAAACCTCCAGAGCCAGAGCCAAGTTGCGCCATTGGTTTAAGTTACGTGATAGGAAAAAGAATATTGCCACAGGGCGGCATATGCTGGAGCGTGAATTTAAACGGCTGGCGTTGACTAGCCTGGATTATAAAGCCGTGGCCAGTGATATTGGTTATACCTCGGTTGAGGATATGTATGAGGCCGTAGGCTGTGGTGAGCGTGGTACCGGGCAGATTCTGAGAAGTGCACAAAAAATTGCTGATAGCGAATTAGAAACCCAGTTTGATTTATTGCCTTCATCGATCATCGACAATAAAAAGCCGACTAAAGGTGTGATACCGGGTAATGATGAAATCCAAGTGTATGGCACCGGTAATATGATGACGACCATCGCGGCCTGTTGTAAGCCCCTGCCAGGTGATCGTATTGGTGGTTATGTGACGGTAGGCCGAGGGGTTTCAATTCATCGGCAGGATTGCAGCCAGTTATTACATCTGCAGGAAAAAGAACCGGAACGTATCATTGAGGTGAATTGGGGCCATAAACCTGAGAGCACTTATCCGGTTGATATCCATATTTCGGCTTATGATCGCTCGGGTTTGTTACGTGATATCACCACGTTACTAGCTAGTGAGAAGGTGAATGTCTTGGCGATTAATACTTTCTCTAATCAGATGGAAAGTACTGCAGAAATGCAGGTAACCATCGAAGTGAAAGGTATTGAATGGCTGAGCCGTGTGTTAGCCAAGATTGATCAATTGCCGAATGTCACCAGCGTACAACGTCTTACGCAGAATCACTGATGGCAGATACACTTGATAACTCCAAAAATACGCCGTATTCGCTGGATGATTTGTTATATCTGATGGCCAGGTTACGTGACCCCGATGGTGGCTGTCCCTGGGATTTAAAGCAGGATTTTAAATCCATTACCGCCTCAACCATTGAAGAAGCCTATGAGTTAGTGGATGCAATTGAGCAGGCTGATAATCATCAGATTCGTGAAGAATTAGGTGATGTGTTATTTCAGGTGGTTTTTTATGCGCAGCTGGGGGCTGAGCAAGCACTATTTGATTTTTCAGCCATAGTAGACGGTTTAACTCAAAAACTGATCAGACGCCATCCACATGTCTTTCCTAATGGTGAGTTAAAGGCCAGGCATGCGCAGGCGCTAACGCAAGAAGACGTGAAGGGCCAGTGGGAGTTGATAAAACAGCAGGAGCGCCAGGGTAAGGCGCAACATGGCTTATTGGATGATATCCCCAGGGCGTTACCCGCGTTAAAGCGGGCGCAGAAGATGCAAAAGCGCGCCAGTAATGTTGGTTTTGATTGGTCGGATGCTCAATCTGCGTTGAGTAAGGTTAAAGAAGAAATTGCCGAGCTGGAACAGGCGATTCTTAATAAAGATGAAAACAATATTCAAGAAGAGCTGGGTGACCTTATTTTTAGCTGCGTCAATGTTTCACGCCACCTCAAAGTGGATGCAGAGCAGGCCGTGGAAGGCTGTAATCGAAAATTTGAGTCACGCTTCAACTTTATTGAAGCGGAACTGAAAAAGCAGGATAAATCACTACAGCAGGCCAGTTTGCAGGAAATGGATCACCTGTGGGAGCAGGCCAAAGGCCTGGATGTTTGAGTTTTAGCGGGTGATTTTAGACATTTCGACTTGTTTATAGGCCGGCAAGCTTGTAATGTGGCAGCCCTTCGATGAATCCAACTTTGCATCTAACTTCGGTTTGGTGGCTTTGGATCTAACTTTAGCGTAGATGGAGTCTCACGACATGCGTTTGATTTTATTAGGTGCCCCAGGTGCCGGTAAGGGTACTCAAGCCCAGTTTATTTGTGAAAAGTACAGCATCCCGCAGATCTCTACCGGTGATATGTTGCGTGCAGCGATCAAAAACGAAACCGAGTTAGGTTTACAAGTTAAAGACGTGATGGCCTCTGGCGGCCTGGTATCTGACGATATCATCATCGCCATCGTTAAAGAGCGCATCGCCGAATCTGATTGTGATAAAGGTTTCTTATTTGACGGTTTCCCTAGAACGATTCCTCAGGCAGAAGCTTTAGTGGATGCCGGTGTTGATCTGGATTACGTAGTAGAAATTGACGTAGCCGATGCCGAGATTGTTAAGCGTTTATCGGGCCGTAGAGTACATCCTGAGTCGGGGCGTATTTATCACACTGTCTACAATCCACCTAAAGTAGAAGGTAAAGACGATGAAACCGGTGAAGATCTGGTTCAACGTGAAGATGATACCGAAGTCACCGTTAAAAAACGTTTAAGCATCTACCATGATCAAACCGCACCTTTAGTCGGTTTTTATCAAGGTATCAAAACCGATAATGCAGCCAAATATGTTAATGTACCGGGTGTTGGTTCTGTAGACGAGATTAAAGACGCGGTTTTTAAAGCTTTGGCTTAAACTTACCTCGCTGTATTTTAAAGGCTCGCATTGCGGGCCTTTTTTAATTGTGCTGGATGATCTTGGCTTTGATGGAATTATGAGCAAAAAATACCAAACCGCAATATTGCTGGCTAATTTAGGTACACCTACCGAGCCTACTCCATCGGCTGTGCGTGCTTTTCTAAAACCTTTTTTAAGTGACAGGCGTGTGGTTGAAGTGCCTAAGCTGATCTGGTTTTTTATTCTTAACCTGATTATCTTGCCGTTTAGGCCTAAGCCTGTAGCTAAAGCTTATCAGGAAATGTGGAATGAGTTTGGTGGTTCGCCGTTAAGAATCTACGCCAAACAGCAGCAGGAAAAATTACAGGCTCTATTACAACAAGAAGGCCAGTCCGTTATTGTTGATTATGTTTTCACTTACGGCGAGCCGGGTTTAAAGGCTCAACTTGAACATTATCGGCAGCTTGCCGATAAAATCATTATTCTGCCTTTATATCCACAATATTCCTGCTCCACTACGGCGGCGATTTATGATCAAGTCAGCGCCTATAATCAAGCTCAGCGTGATATTGCCGATGTACTGATTATCAAAGATTATTATGCCCACTCCAGTTATAGGAAGGCTTTGGCTGCATCCGTGACAGATTTTTGGCAGCAAAATGGGCGGGGTGATTTTTTATTGATCTCCAATCATGGTGTGCCTCAGGCTTATGCGGATAAAGGTGATCCCTATTCTCAGCAGTGTTTACAAACCTCAGAAAACCTGGCTGCAGACTTAAATTTAAAAACAGACCAATATCAGAGCACGTTTCAATCACGCTTGGGTAAAGCACCGTGGTTGCAGCCTTATACGGATGTCACGGTAAAAGAGCTGGCGGCCAAAGGTATTAAAACCCTGGATGTGATTTGCCCTTCTTTTTCTGTTGATTGCCTGGAAACGTTAGAAGAGATTGCGGTAGAAAATGGCGAATACTTCACCCAGGCAGGCGGCATCAGATTACGTCTAATTCCCTGCTTAAATGCCGATGAAAACCATATTCAAATGATGGCAGATATTATAAAACCCTATTGTGCGCTGAACAGAGGTGAGCCGTGAAGAATATTTTAGCCATAGAATCCAGCGCCGGCCTGTGTTCGTTGGCGCTATCGGTGGGTGATAAAATCTATAGCCGTGAACAGCAAGGTCAACGCAGCCACACCCAGTTTATGCTGAGTTTTGTTGATGAGTTATTGACCGAGGCCAAGCTTAGCCTGGAAGAGTTAGATGCAATTGCTTTCTCGGCAGGCCCGGGTTCTTTTACCGGCATTCGTCTGGCTGCATCTACGGCCAAGGCCTTGGCTTTTGCGGCGAATATTCCGGTAATTTCAGTCAGCAGTTTAGCGGTTTTAGCCCAGGGTTTTTATCGGCAGAATCAACATCGCCAGGCTATTACGGTTATTACCGATGCGCGTATGGATGAGTTATATGTGGGCTACTATACATTTTCTGATGAGATCGCCTGCGCCAGTAAAGCCGATGAGCTGGTAAAAGTTGTGCATGCTGAGCAGCTGTCTATTGCATGCACCATCGTTGGTGATGCCGAAATTTTATTAAAACCCTTAGATCATTTTTCTGCAGCGGCGTTTAGCGTTATAGCCGCTCATGCCATCGACATGATTCCACTGGCGCTGAATCAATTACAACAAGGTAATATCAGTACGGCCATGGAGGCCGAGGCTATTTATCTACGTGGTAAAGGTGGTTGGAAAACCACGGCAGAACAGTTAGCCGATAAAAAAAATAAATCATAAAAAGTTAAATAGAGCCTTATATAGAGAACTAGTCGTAATATGGATATTTTTGAAATCATCATACTTGCCCTGATTCAGGGGGTTACCGAATTTTTACCTATTTCCAGCTCTGCCCACTTAATTCTGCCTTCTCAGGTTTTGGGCTGGCAGGATCAAGGACTGGCATTTGATGTGGCGGTACATGTCGGTTCTCTGGTAGCGGTGATGGCTTATTTTCGTAAAGATATTATTCAACTGTTATTGGCCTGGTGTAACCATGTGGGCAAACAGCAGAAAACCGCGGAATCGGATCTGGCCTGGTGTGTGATTCTAGCAACGATTCCAGCCGTGGTCTTTGGCTTGTTAGTGGATATGTTTTTTGAAGATGACCTGCGTCAGCTATGGGTGATTGCGACAACTACCATCGTGTTTGGTTTATTGCTCGCCGTGGCTGATAGACGTGGTGGCTTAAATAAAGGCACAGAAATAACCTTCAAAATTGCATTAATTATCGGCCTGTTTCAGGCGATTGCGTTGATTCCTGGCACCTCTCGTTCTGGTATTACAATGACGGCGGCGCTATTTTTAGGCTTAAACCGGGAAACCTCGGCCCGCTTTTCATTCCTGCTCTCCATTCCGTTAATTCTTGCTGCAGGTTTATTAAAAACCCTGGAATTGATTCAATCGGATGTACCCGTAGCCTGGATGGATATCTTCCTCGGTGCGGCATTCTCCGCTGTGGCGGCTTATGCCTGTATCACTTTATTCTTGGCCTGGATTAATCGCATAGGTTTTATGCCGTTTGTGGTCTATAGACTGATTTTAGGGTTAGCGTTGTTTGCAGTGATTATTTAAATTGTTGCGAAACTTGGGTTTAGAAACGCTAAATAGTTGCCTGAAAGTGGTCGTTTTTTCCTTAAGTTAAGCGCATGCATTTTTATTTCGGCAGAGGCTGTTTTATACTACTGCGCTAAGAATTAAATCAATAACAGGTGTCATCGATGGTTATTAAGCCAAAAGTACGTGGTTTTATGTGTACAACAGCGCATCCAGCGGGTTGTGAAGCACATGTGAAGGAACAAATTGAATACGTTAAAGCACGCGGTGAAGTGGCTAACGGGCCTAAACGTGTTTTGGTATTAGGTGCATCTACAGGTTATGGCTTGGCATCACGCCTTTCAGCCGCTTTTGGCTCTTCTGCCTCGACTATCGGTGTATTCTTTGAAAAAGAACCTAGCGAGCGTAAAACTGCTTCGGCAGGTTGGTATAACTCAGCGGCTTTCCATAAGTTTGCTGATGAAGCTGGCTTGTATGCCAAGAGCTTCAACGGTGATGCATTCACTCATGAAATGAAAGCCAAGGTTATTGATCTGATCAAAGCCGATTTAGGCCAGATTGATATGGTCATCTACTCTTTAGCGGCACCTAAGCGTCAAGACCCAGACACCGGTGTGCTTTACAGCTCAACATTAAAACCCGTTAGTGGTCCGGTAACCGCTACAACGTTAGATACCGACAAGAAACTGATCAAAGAAGTATCCCTTCCTCAAGCAACACAGGAAGAGATTGATGGCACCATCGCGGTTATGGGTGGCGCTGATTGGAAGCTATGGATGGATGCGTTAGATGAGGCGGGCGTTTTGGCTGAAGGTTGCCAAACGACAGCTTATACCTATATTGGTGAAAAAATCACCCATGATATCTACTGGGACGGCACGATCGGCTGCGCCAAAAAAGACCTGGATGAAAAAGTTAAAGAAATTGATGCACGCCTTAAAGCCAAAGGTGGTCGCGCCTATGTATCTGTTTTAAAAGCGGTGGTGACTCAGGCCAGTTCTGCCATCCCTATCATGCCTTTATACCTGGCTTTATTGTTTAAGGTGATGAAAGAGCACAATCTTCACGAAGGTTGTATTGAGCAGGTTTATGGCTTGTTTAAAGAGCGTTTAGCGCTTGAAAACCCAGAAACCGATGATGCAAATCGTTTGCGTATGGCAATGAGTTGCGTCCAGAAATTCAGCAAGCGGTAACCGAATTATGGCCACAGGTGACTAGCGATAATATCGATGAGTTAACCGATTTTGCCGGCTATAAAGAAGAGTTTATGAATTTGTTTGGTTTTGAAATTGACGGTGTCGATTACGATGCCGATATTGATCAGCAAGTGGCGATCTCTGGTTTAGTTAAATAGTGTGTTTTTAAGTTGTTAAAAAACCAAGCCTTGTGCTTGGTTTTTTTTTGAGTGAATGATGCAAAAAATATTATTTGAGCAATTACCGCTAATAAAAATCACCGATGATTTATATCGGCTGCGTTGTAATAACCCTGGCATGATGACAGGCACTGGCACCAATACCTATTTAGTGGATGGCGAGGCCGGTTTTGCGATTATCGCACCAGTCCCTAATGGCCCCGATCATATCAATAATATTTTATTGGCTGTGGGGGGGCCGGGTAATATCACGATGATTTTGGTCACCCATATGCATCCGGATCACTCCCCTGCTGCATTGCCGTTGGCGAAGCTTTCTAATGCGCCCGTGTATGGCAGTTCTGCGGTTGATGATCCTTTTCAGGATGTGACCTGCCAGCCTGATGTTATCATCGAACATAATCAAATACTGAGCTTGGGGGATATCACCATACGCTGCTTACATACGCCTGGGCATGTTGATAATCATGTTTGCTATATGCTGGAACAAGGCGGCATTATTATAACGGGTGATCACATTATGCAGGGTTCTACCGTGGTGATTATTCCACCTCATGGCAAGATGAAAGCCTATATTGAATCCTTGCAATTGTTATTAGATTACCCTGTGAAACAGCTGGCTCCGGGGCATGGTGAGATGATTACGACACCGATTGATGAAATTCAGGGCCTGGTTAAACACAGGCTTGGGCGTGAACAGAAGGTGATTGATAAACTCTCAATGGCTTCACCTATTTCATTGGCACAATTAACGCCTCTGGTGTATGACGATGTTGATGTTTCTCTGCATCAGGTCGCCGAGCTTTCTTTGCATGCACACCTGCTGAAACTGGCAGAAGAAGATCGCGCAATCTGTACGGATGAACAGTGGTTATGGCGGGTGGATAAAAATAAATAGTCTTATATTTCAATGATGTATGTTTTTTAGGTCAATTTTTTTTCATATTTCTCTTGCACCGTTCAATTCCTGTGCAATAATACTGTCCATCTGTACAGTATTTGGCAGAGAAGTACTGTATAAAACAATAGAATAGTTAAAATACTTATTTAAGGCAGGTATCAAAATGGACGACAATAAAGAACGCGCACTCGCAGCCGCCATGTCACAAATTGAGCGTCAATTTGGTAAAGGTTCCATCATGAAGATGGGGGATAAAGAAATTGAGGCTATCCCTACGATTTCTACCGGGTCTTTAGGTCTGGATATTGCTTTAGGTATAGGCGGACTGCCTACTGGCCGTATCATTGAAATTTACGGCCCAGAATCTTCAGGTAAAACGACGATGACTCTACAGGTCATCGCTCAGTGCCAGAAAAACGGCGGTACGGCAGCTTTTATTGATGCCGAGCATGCCTTGGATCCTATTTACGCACAGGCTCTGGGTGTGAATCTGGATGAGCTTATTGTCTCTCAACCCGATACCGGTGAGCAAGCCTTGGAAATTGTTGATATGTTAACC
Organism: Pseudomonadales bacterium; assembly: GCA_013215055.1. Taxonomy (GTDB): domain Bacteria; phylum Pseudomonadota; class Gammaproteobacteria; order Pseudomonadales; family DT-91; genus CAKMZU01. Next base: position 76,525 of record JABSRQ010000008.1, read on the forward strand.
CGCTCGGGTGCGGTTGATTTAGTGGTTATCGATTCCGTTGCCGCTTTAACACCTAAGGCTGAAATTGATGGTGATATGGGTGATTCTCATATGGGGCTGCAGGCGCGTTTGATGTCTCAGGCATTACGTAAGATCACCGGCGGTGTTAGTCGTACCAATACCATGGTTATCTTTATCAATCAGATTCGTATGAAAATTGGTGTGATGTTTGGTAGTCCTGAGACCACCACCGGTGGTAATGCATTGAAGTTTTATGCCTCTGTACGTTTGGATATTCGTCGTATAGGTTCGGTTAAAGAGGGTGATGAGATTGTCGGTAATGAGACCCGCGTGAAGGTGGTTAAAAACAAGGTTGCGCCGCCATTTAAGCAGGCCGAATTTGTTATCGCCTTTGGTAAAGGCACCGATATGATGGGCGAGATTATCGACTTAGGCGTGAAGCAGGGTTTAATTGATAAGGCCGGTTCATGGTATAGCTATAAGGGCACTAAAATTGGCCAGGGTAAAGCCAATGTTGGCCGTTATTTAACGGAGAATCCAGAAATTGCTGAAGAGGTTGAAGCTCAGATTCGTGTAAAATTATTGCCTGACAAAAAGCTGAAGTCAGATGAAAAAGCGGTAGAGGAGAATGCTGAATAATCAGCCAGAAGTTAGCAGGCTGAAAAATGCCTGCTGATGATCAACCGATTTTAAAAAATTGTCGCCGGGTCATGATGAATATGATGGCCAGGCGTGAGCATTCTGCCTGCGAGTTAAAACGTAAGGCCAAAGAAAAACTTCTTGTTCAAATCAAAAAGCATTCCCCCTGCATCGCCATTGATTATCATGCTTTAGAAGATGTGATTGATGATGCCTTATTGCTATTACAGGCCGACGGCCTGCAAGATGATGCACGTTATACCGAGATTTATATTCGCAACCGTGCAGCGTTGCTATACGGGCCCGAGCGTATACGCGCCGAGTTGCATCAAAAGGGCATAGAGCATTCGCTGATTGATAGTCAGATGCAAGACAGTGCTGTTGATTGGGCCTGGTCTTTACAATTGGCGCTAGATAAAAAATTGTGCGCAGATCCTGGCACGCTGGATTATACGGAGCGCCAAAAACTGATGGCCTATTTGGCAAGACGTGGATTTGATGAACATGATATTCGTCAAATCTGTCAACATGGCCTTAATGATTGATCTTTAGTTCATTCAGTTGAAAACGTTGATCAAGCAGTTGACCAATCACATTAGCTTCTGCCAAGTGGTGGGCATAATGCATATGCAGGCAGCGAATTTTATCCCAAGTACGAATGCCACCAATACCAAAACCTTCAAATAACTCGGTAAAACCCTGTTTGCTGATCGCCTGTTTATCTTCTGCTGACATCAGCTTAAAACGTTGGTCTCTATAACGTTCTTGATCGGCCATTAAGCGTTGGCGTAAAATCTCATCTTCCAATATTTCCTGTTCCAGCGCTTTAACGCCGCCGTGTGCTTCTATATGACTAATCGCCTTGTGTAGGTCTTTGCTGCATAACCAATAGAGTGTTGGGAAGGGTTCGCCATCCAACCAGGAGCGTATTTGCAAAACGAGTGGAATGCCGGATGAGCTTTGAGCGGCAATTTTAACGATGCCTCGGGGTTTACGTCCCAGTTGTCGTTCAATGATATCGTATTGTGATGCGGTTAAATTCATAAGGCCTGATCTAGCAACCGGAGATAAAAAAAATCCCCATTAAAAAATGAGGATTTTAAACTAAAGCTGCGCTCAGGCAACAGCTACAGCCAACTTAATTACAGGAAGTATTCAAGCTGTGGACGACCATTAGCAACTGCGCCGTAGTTCATGCCTTGTTTGAAGGACATATTAGCTACGTGACAACGTGCAGTTTCTAGATCGCAGATCGCTTTAGAGATCACACCTCTACGCACAGCGTTGCCGCCAAGTTGCTTGTACAGCTCAAGTGCGGCATCAAGACATTTGTCTACAATTTGCGCTTGCTGATATCTACGGTAAGAACGACGTTCTAAAGGTAGGGCTTCACCTTTTTCAGCATATTCCATCCATTCGGCAACTGTGGCTTTCATGATTAATTGCTGAACTTCAACTTCGTTAACCGCTTTGGCATAAGCTGTTTGAACTTCAGGTAAATCACCACGTGCAGCACCCGTGTTAGGGCTAACGGCTGAAGCAAATTCTTTGGCTGCATCAACAACACCTTGCAGGCAACCTACTGCTGAGTAAGCAACAGCACGCGGGAAAATTTGACCAAATTCGATTTGGAATAAAGGCGCCGTATTCAATTGGTTGCCAGGTTGGCCACCCGCAGGTACACCTACTTTAAATACACGGTGCTCAGGAATGAATGCATCTTTAACAACAATGTCGTGAGAACCTGTAGCTTTCAGACCTAATACGTCCCAGTTATCAACGATAGTTAAATCGTCTTTATGGATAACAAAGTTACGCATGTCAGGTGGTCCTGGAGGAGCGTCTTCAGCTTTAGGCACAACGCCACCTAAGATGATCCATTCACAGTGCTTGGAACCGGAAGAGAAGCCCCACTGACCAGAAAGTTGGTATCCACCTTCAACTGGGGTGCCAAGGCCTGTAGGCATATATGTAGAAGCCACTAATGTATCGGCTTTAGAGCCATTTTCGCCGTAAATTTCGTCTTGTGCTTCTTTGTTGAATAAAGACAACTGCCAAGGGTGTACACCGATTACACCGTATAACCATGCAGCAGACATATCACCTTCGCCAATGATGGCTTGAATAGTGTAAAAAACTTCAGGAGATAATTCATAACCGCCGTAGTCTTTAGATTGTAAAACACGTAATAAACCGGCTTCCACGATGGCAGTTATAGTCTCATCGTGAACTGCACCGTTAGCTTCTGCTTCTTGTGCACGTTCTTTAATTGCTGGTACCAGCGCCTTGGCTTTTGCAATCAGCTCTTTCGCTAGCGCTTCTTTATTTTGATCGGTCATAACATGACTCTCCTGAATTCTCCGCTAATTCGCGTTACAAAGTAACGCGCTTTATTATGCTGAGAAAAGCGGCGATTGCAAGGAATCAAAGGCATAAGCGAGCCTATCTGACCATGAGTTAAGTCAAAGACCTATTTTATAGAATCCTGCCAAGTATTTTGCATTAAAAGTTGATCAATGGGGCGTTTCTTATCCCAGCCCTGTGCTTCCAACAGGGGTTTATCATAAAATTGATCAACTTGGCCTATGCACAAGATAGCGATAGCTTCGGCACCTTGTGGCAGCTGTAGAAGCTGCGCTATCTTTTCGGGGCAGAAGATAGAAACCCAGCCTAAGCCTATACCTTCGCATCTGGCAGCCAGCCACATATTTTGAATGGCACAGGATGCTGAAGCTAAATCCATTTGTGGAAGTGTGCGGCGGCCAAATATATAGTTTTCTCGTTTATTACTAAGGCAGACCACAAGCACTTCGGCACAATCTTTTATACCCTCAACTTTTAAGGTCATAAACTCGTCTCTGCGCGTATTAAGGGCATCGGCCGTGGCAATGCGCTCCTCTTCAACCAGTGCTTGTAACTGTAGGCGTGTATCGGATTCGGTAATTTGAATAAAGCGCCACGGTTGCATAAAACCAACACTTGGGGCAGCGATGGCGGCTTGCAAAAGGCGTTCAAGGCAGCCTTCAGGTAGAGGGCCTGGCACAAAGTGACGCATATCTCTGCGCTCAAAGATGGCGCGATAAACGGCGGCTTGATCTGCCTGGCTGTAAGCATTGTTAGACATTAATGTGGGGGCCGAGTTAAAAGGGCAGATCCATGTCCCTGCGAAAAAAAATAATATTATCTTATTTAAGCAGGTAAATCACATTCACTTTCGCTTTTATTAATTGTGGCTTTATTTCCAGAGGGGCGGGAGCGTTGGATTCTGATGACGCTGCAAGATTTAAGCTGCGCGCCATAGGAAAGTGTTGAGACTGATTCATTTCGGTAACTTGAAAAATTTCACCAAGCTTTCTATGCATGTTTTTAGCAAGGATCTGCGCTTTAGTGTCGGCTTTGTTCAGTGCTTTCACCAGAGCTTGAGTTTGCCATTGAGAGAGGTCATCAAATCCAAAACCACGCGATTGATAACGGGCTATTTTAAGTTGGGTGATTTCATTAACAAAGTCGCCATAACGTTGTAATTGATAAAGTTTGATATTGATGTCGCGTTTAACTCTTTGGCCAATAAGCTGTCTCTCATTATTCAGCCAGCGATAACTGGGGGTAATGCTAATGTCGGAAGCTTCGATGTGTGTGTCTTTAATCTGAAAACGCTGCTGTAAAGCGAGTATCTGTTGGACTTCTTGATCTACATGTTTTTTGGCGATACTGGCATCTATTTCAGTTTGTTCTATTTGAATGTTGATTTGAATGAAATCCGGTTTAACTTGGATTTCTGCTTCGCTGAATAAATTTAAATGCGCTTGGTCTAGTCCATCAGCGTGAGAGTTCATCGGCATAAAAACACTAACAAGCAGCATTATAAGGCTTAGACATAGCAGTACACGAGTAATCATGGCTAGCTTCCTGTATTGGATCATTTTTTAAGATTATAATCTTAAGACGCTGAAATTAACAAAAGATTCCAATCAAGAATCAAAGTATGTGAAACAGTTGGGAAAATTTACTTTAGCATAGGCTGACTATTAATAGTTGGCATAAAATCTACGTTAATGGTGTTGATTTTTAGATTCATATTGCGCTTCGCGCTGCTGAATATAATTGGCTAAGAATTGATGAGTTGGACAGGCTATACCCAATGTGTTGGCAAGATTAACAATATAGTCATTAAGAAAGGCGATTTCCGTGTTTTTTTGTTGCTGAACATCTTCTCGCATTGATGAACTGTTATTGGCGGTTTTTTTTATGACATCATCGATTACTTCCCCAATGTTGTGTAACGCGCTATCTAAGCCCTGTGCATGGATTAATGGTCGACATTCATCAATAAGTGCCTGCTTCATTAATTGTGCCGCAGGGTTATCGGCTAAAGCACCATTCTGGCAATCAAAATACACTGTTAGTGGGTTGATCACGCAGTTGATTATTAGCTTCTGCCATTGGAAGGCTGTGATCTGATCTTGGTATTGCAGACTTAATGCGCAGGATAATCTTTCGCAGATTTTTTTATGGTTGTTTTTTGAGCCATGAATAAGGCCTAAAAAGGTTGCGCCTTGGCCTGTATGCTTAAGCGCAAAAGCGCCGGTTTTTAATGCACCTTCTGTACTGATGCCAACATATAAGGTTTGTGATGGGTATTTATCGATTAAAGTTTGTTGAAAGCCCATGCCATTTTGCAAAAGCACAATAGCTGTTTCTTGATTAAATCGATGGGCACAGCTGGCAATGGCATCAAAGGCATCAAAGGCTTTGGTGCAGACTAATAATAAGTCTATATGAGAGGCTTTATCGGCAGTATTGAGAGCAACGTCGACTTGTTTTTTACTGCTGCCTTTCTCCAAAAAAACGGTTTGTCTGTGGCCGCTTTTGTGAATGTCTCTGGTTATGAGTGTGACCTGTCGCCCGGCCAAACTTAAATAAGCCGCCCATAACAGACCTATGCTGCCAGCGCCGAGAATATGAATAGTAGCTGTTTGCTTCATCGCTGCCATCAGTGGAATAACTTTAAGGCAGGCATGGCTTTGGCTCTGACTTGAGAATGAGATCTGGCAAGACGGCGGCATAAATCAGTAAAGGAAATTCCTTTTGCCCCTTTGACCTGTTTATAATGTTTGCGCATATCGCCCACGTCGAGCATATCCATAGACTTTTTATTGCCGCCGAAGAGGGCAGTATACGAGGTATTGCTGCTGGGATTAAGTCTTTAGGGGTAAAGGAAACTACATTGTCACAAACTCAAGCTTCACGTAGCTGGGCAGAGAGCTTCAAGTCTTTTATTCACCCCAGAGTGATCACCATGTTATTTCTGGGTTTTTCTGCGGGGCTGCCGCTATTGTTGATATTTTCATCCCTGTCTCTGTGGTTACGCGAAGCCGGTATTGAACGCTCGGCGGTGACCTATTTCAGCTGGGCAGCTCTGGGTTATTCCTTTAAATTTGTCTGGGCCCCTCTGGTGGGGCGCCTGCCCCTGCCCCTGTTAAAAAATCTCTTGGGTCAGCGGCGCGCCTGGTTATTATTGGCGCAAATAAGTATCGCCATAGCGATAGCTGGCATGGCCCTGATCGATCCTGCCGCAGAGGGGCATGCCCTAGTTTTTATGGGACTGGCGGCGGTATTGCTGGGTTTTTCGGCGGCAACCCAGGATATTGTTATCGATGCTTACCGCATAGAGGCCGCGGATAAAAATATGCAGGCTTTGATGTCTTCGGTGTATATTGCCGGTTACCGAATCGGTATGTTGGTGGCTGGAGCTGGCGCCCTATTTATCGCCGATTTTTTTGGCTCAGATATGGGGGCTTACAGTTATGCCGCCTGGTCCAAGACGTATTTGTTGATGGCGGCTTGTATGTTAGTGGGGCTTATTACCACTTTGCTCATTAGTGAACCCGAACTTGAAAAACATGATGATGAAGCCTTTTCCGGTGGCCATTATGCCCAGCTGTTTGGCTTTTTTTGCGTTGCTGTCTGCGCTTTTATCGCCGTGTTTTATTTCTCCGCAGACCTTAGTGATTACCTCAAGTTCGTATTGGCTGAGCTTTTTTCCAATAATACCCTGGCCTCTTTATTGGTTGAAAGCCTGCGCCTCTTAGCTGCAGTGGTCGTAGCTTTATCGCTGTCTAGAGTTGCTATAAACAGGCATTGGGTTAATCCACAGTTGCTGGAATCATCTTATATGGCCCCCATCAGGGAGTTTTTTCAGCGTTATGCCGGCAGGGAGGTGATGTTGTTACTGGCCTTAATTTTCCTTTATAGACTCTCTGATATTGTTCTGGGTGTTGTCGCTAATGTGTTTTATCAGGATTTGGGTTTTACTAAGACTGAAATCGCCGCGGTGGTGAAAACCTTTGGCTTGTTAATGACGATAGTGGGGGGCTTCCTGGGTGGTTTATTGTCTTTGCATTTTGGCATTATGCGCATCTTGTTTCTGGGGGCGGTACTGGCTGCATTAACCAATGTTCTGTTTATGCTGTTGGCGAAGATGGGGGCCAGTATGCCTATGTTATATCTGGTCATCTCTGCCGATAATTTGGCGGCTGGGCTTGCCGGTGCAGCCTTTGTGGCTTTTCTGTCCAGCTTAGTGAATATGTCTTTTACCGCCATGCAATATGCCATATTTAGCTCGATGATGACCTTATTTCCCAAACTACTGGGAGGTTATTCAGGTGCCATGGTTGATAGCCTGGGTTATCCGCAGTTTTTTATGCTTACTGCTCTGATGGGCTTGCCAGTCTTATGGGTGATTATGCAGCTGCGTCACTTTGCCGAGTTTAAAACTGATTAGGTGCAGCTGTTGATGTTAACGGAATGACCCGTGTGGCTTGCAGATAAAGGCGTTCATGCTGGCTTCAATTTCCGGAGAACTTTATGTGGCTGTTCCACGCGTTGATAATGTAAAAAGATGCCGATAAATGCATAACATGTTGAAATATAAGGTATCTTATATTCTATATTCGGCATGCCTATCGACCTATCGACCTATCGACCTATCGACCTATCGACCTATCGACATTTTGAGCCTCAAAGGCCAGCGAGTCAAAGTTATTAAGCAAGATGCCGACTCAAAGCACATCATCATCTACTGCAAGCGTGACAAGCGCAGAAAAGCTATTGACCCTCTCACTGGAATCAAAGGTACTATCAATTTAAAGCGCCGCAGAACCGTGCAAGATATGCCATTATTCGGCCATGCCTGCTTCATTGAAATCGAATGGGCTCAGGTCGCTATCAGTAAAAATCAACGCCGTATGGAAGGCTGCAAATTTGTTGCTAAAGGCTGCCGTTTAACGCGACGATTCTGCCAAATGATCAGCGGCCTCTGTCGGCACCTGAGCATTCAAACCATTTCTCGACACCTTAGTTTACGCAGGGATACGGTTAAAAATGTCGATAAAGCCTACCTGCACAAAACCTTGCCAGTACTTGATCCATCATAGCTAACAGACTTGGAATATATCGGTGTAGATCACGTTGCAAGCCCAAAAATAAATAAATAAATGACGGTGATATATGACATGGTCAACGGTCATTTAATCGGCGTTCAAGTTGGCCGTACCACCGAGGTTCTGAACACTTCTTTAAAGAAGATGCCCGCCCCGGTTGCCGCTAAAATAAAGGCTGTTGCGTTAGATGTGGGCCCTGCTGAGCAAAAATCAGTGCGCGAGTGTGTGCCAGCGGGTGATGTTTGTTTGATCGATTTCATGTCGTGCAAAACTTCAGCAAGGCGATGAAAAATCAGCGTCGTATTGAGTTTAGAAAAGCCGATAAAGATGGAGCATTCTTAATGAAAGGCACGCATTATTTACTGTTGAGTATTAGCGATAAATTATCAGCTTCAGAAGGCTTGGAATGCGAAGCACTATGATGCAATGGAAGCGGACATTGAGGACTGGAGTTTATTGGCAGAGAGCACTGGCATGTTGTATTTGAAAAAGTTTGCCAAGTGTTTGAAGTCTCATTTGGTAGGCATTTGTAATTATGCGATCCATGGGCTGACGAGTGCGCGGATAGAGGCCGGCAATGTGAGTATTGGCATGATCCGTAAGCGAGCGCGAGGCATAAGAGATATTGAATATTTTAAGCTGAAAATCCGTCAATCGTCATTGCCGAATAATGATTCGATGTTTTACGTAGGTTAAATGACCTCATCAAAGCGTGGAACAGGCTATATAAATTAGGTGACAGTATTGCAACGGCATTATCCACCCCCCTTTTATTTAGATTTAGGTTTCACGAAAACCGAGATAGGCCTGGTGGCCAAAAATGCCGCGCTGTGGCCAGCGATTGTCGGCGGTTTACTCGGTGGTTTGTTGATGTTGAAAATTGGCATCAACCGTGCGTTATGGCTGTTTGGTGTTGTACAACTGGTGACGATTGCAGGTTTTGCGGTATTGGCCGAAGTGGGAAATAACCTATGGGTCTTGGCTTGTGTGATCGCGTTAGAGTATTTAGGTGTGGGCTTGGGTACGGCGGCATTTACCGCTTTTATTGCCTGGGCTACGTCGGTTAAGTTTGCCGCAACCCAATTTGCCTTACTCACTGCATTTGCGGTATTACCCAGAACCTTGGCCAGCGCATTAACGGGGGTGTTAGTTGAATGGATAGGTTGGACCGGCTTTTATTTATTGTGCATGGTGCTGGCTTTACCGGGTATGTTGATGCTGTTTTGGGTGGCACCGTGGAATAAGTTACATCAAGGCTCTGATGTAAAAGCTTAGAAAACCAAGCTTGAATGGTTAGCGTGTTTGAATAAGCCTTGGCAGGGATTAAAAATCAGCTATTCTTAGTTAATCTAAATCGAATTGGCACTACTGTTATATTACAGTTTGTTATAAAGTACGGTATCAGTTATAACATATGCTATAAGACACACGGAATATTAATGAGGTATTAAATGGGAATATCTGCAAGAGTTTCTGAGGATGGTACTGAATTAAACATCGGCATAGATGGCCGCTTTGATTTTAGTTCACATCAAGATTTTCGTAAGGCCTATGAAGAGTCTAACGATGCATTGGATAAATATGTTGTTGATATGAATGCAACCACGTATTTGGACAGTTCGGCTTTGGGTATGTTACTGCTATTGAGAGATCATGCCGGTGGTGATCATGCCAATATTCGCATCATTAATTGCAACGATGATGTGAAAAAAATTCTGACGATTTCTAATTTCGAACAGCTGTTTGAAATTCACTGATACGTGATGAATCAGGAGGCGGAGTCCGGGCTCAAAATTCTGATTGCCGATGACAGTAATTCTGATCGTATACTGCTAAAAGCAATAGTTCAAAATCAAGGCCATCAGCCCTTATTAGCCGCCGATGGCTTAGAGGCTGTTGCGCTATTTCAACAAGAAAAACCTGATATCATTCTATTAGATGCCTTAATGCCTAATATGGATGGTTTTGATACGGCAAGATTTGTTAAAGCCAATAGTGGTGATGACTTTGTGCCGATTATTTTCCTGACCTCATTAAATGAGGCCGATTCTCTGGCGCGTTGTTTAGAGGCCGGCGGTGATGACTTTTTAACCAAGCCTTATAATAGCGTTATTCTTAAGGCCAAGATCAATGCGTTTTGGCGCATGTTAAAAATGCATGTCACATTGCAGGCTCAGCGTGATCAGATTGCCGAAAATAATATGCGCCTGATCAATGAGCAGGAAGTGGCTAAACGCACCTTCGATAAAATCGCGCATGAAGGGGCCTTACACCTTAGTAATATCCAATATCAGATGTCACCGTTGGCGGTATTTAATGGTGATGTCTTGCTGGCTGCACTTAGGCCTAACGGTAATCTCTGTGTATTGTTAGGGGATTTTACCGGCCATGGCCTTGCGGCCGCTATCGGCGCGATGCCGCTTTCTCAAACCTTTTATTCTATGGTTGCTAAAGGTTTTACCGTTAAAGATGTGGTTTATGAATTAAATTTAAAGCTTAAAGATATTTTGCCGGTAGGGGTGTTTTGCTGCGCAACAATGATTGATGTGGATTTCAGTGGTAAATCTCTTGAGATTTGGTGTGGTGGTATGCCAGAGAATTATTTCTATGAGGCGGAAACTGGACAGAAGAAGGCGATAGCATCCCAACATCTGGCCTTGGGTATTTTATCGGCAGAGAAATTTAAAGCGACAACCCATATTCAGATGATGCAAAATGGCGATCGATTTTTTATGTGGTCTGACGGTATTATCGAGGCAGAAAATGCCGCCGGTGAAATGTATGGTGAATCGCGGCTAGAACAGGTGTTTATTGATAACGGTGATGCGGTTGATTTATTTGCCGATGTGAATACTTCAGTGGCGAATTTTATTGGCGCAACTGAACCTTCTGATGATATATCCATTGCCGAAATTATGATGGTGGATCATATCGAAAAACATGATTCTCCACATAAAGCGGTGAAAAATGCTGCGATGGCCGCGATGGATTGGTGTTATAGCTATGAAATACGCCCCCAAACCATTCGTAATAGCGATCCTATGCCGATATTACAAAAGGTCTTGATGGATATTCCCGGTTTACGTCCACGCAGTGGTGAGTTGTTTACGGTTTTATCGGAGCTTTATGCCAATGCGTTGGAGCACGGTGTCTTAAAATTAGATTCATCGATGAAAAAAACACCGCAGGGTTTTACCGATTTTTATCAGCAGCGGGCGGTTCGCCTGGAAGAGCTGAATGAAGGTTTTATTCGTTTTGATTTAGATTATCGTGGTGATGATCAGCAGGGTGAATTACTGATGCGGGTCACCGACAGTGGTGATGGATTTGATTTTGCCAGTCATAGGCAAAAAAGTTCGGATAAAAATTGTTATAGTGGGCGAGGCTTACATTTAATTAGCAGTATTTGCAAAAGTGTCAGCTATATCGGCGTGGGTAATCAGGTTGAAGTGGTGTTTGATTGGCATAATGTGCCAAACGAAGACGTTAATTAATAAACAAACAATATAAGGGAGTGGCTATGACGGATCAGATTATTGATGAGGCTGCACTGGCTGAATTACGTAGTATTATGGGTGATGATTTTCAGTTGCTTGTGGATACATTTGTCAATGATTCTGAGCAGCGCATCGTTGCTTTACAGGAAGCGGTAGATACGGCCGATGCCGAGTTGCTGAGAACCTCGGCTCATAGCTTTAAAGGCAGTTCTTTAAATATATCCGCGGGCAGATTAACGGCCCTGTGTAAGGATTTGGAAGACAGAGGGCGGGAGTCTCGCTTGGATGGCGCAGCTGAAGTATTGGCGGGTGTTAGAGTGGCTTTTGATGACATAAAGGCTTATTTTGCGGCTTAAGTTTTGATGAGCCCCTCGTTTTGATTTTTAAAACGGCTTACTCTTGATAGAGTAGGCCGTTTTTGCTTAATAGGTCTTTGTCTTTTAACACCGAATTACCTTGCAGGGTTAATTGGCCGTCTAAAAACCATTTTGTCGCTAATGGATAGATAATATGCTCTTTCTGCAGGACTTTCTGGGCCAGACTCTCTGCATCATCACTGGCATCAATAGCCACCTTGGCTTGTAAAATAGGCGGGCCACCATCTAATTCCGGGGTCACAAAGTGTACCGTGACGCCGGCAAAATCATCACCTGCATCAATTGCACGTTGGTGGGTGTTTAACCCCGTGTATTTAGGTAGCAAAGACGGATGAATATTCATCAGCTTGCCTGCGAAAGCATTAACAAATGCGGGTGTTAGAATGCGCATAAAACCGGCTAAGATAACTAAATCAGGCTTGTGGGCCTGAATAGTCTGAGCCAAAACCGTATCAAAAGCCTCGCGGCTGTCATAATCTTTATGATTCACTACGGCGGTTTTAATACCCGCATCGGCCGCACGCTGGAGGCCAAAGGCCTCCGCTTTATTGGCGATGACGCAGCTGATTTGTGCGTTTAAATCTCCATTAGCGCAGGCATCGATAAATGCCTGCAAATTGCTACCGCTGCCAGAAATTAAAACAACCAGTTTTTTCTTAACTGCTGTCATTACTTGATGACAACCAAAGGCTCTTTGCCTTCCTGTGGGGTGATTTTTCCGATGTTAACCACGGTTTCACCGGCAGCAGTTAAAATTTCAGTGGTTTTAGCGACATCTTCTGCGGCGACACAAACAACCATGCCAATACCACAGTTGAAGGTACGGTACATCTCGGTGCTGTCGATATTGCCTTTTTCTTGCAGCCATTTAAAGATCGCAGGCATTTCCCAGTCGCTGCTATTAATAGCCGCACAGGTGTAATCAGGCATCACTCTGGGGATGTTTTCTAATAAACCGCCGCCGGTGATATGTGATAAGGCTTTGATATCGATGCTTTTCATTAACTCTAATAAAGGTTTAACGTAGATGCGAGTAGGTGTAATTAATTGCTCACCCAGTTTTTTGCCTTCAAAATCGTCATCCCAGCTTGCACCTGACACTTCAACAATTTTACGAATTAATGAATAACCGTTGGAATGTGGACCGGAAGAGGTTAAACCCAGTAATACATCACCTGCGGCTACGGTAGTGCCATCGATGATCTTGGATTTTTCTACAATACCGACACAGAAACCGGCTAAATCGTAATCTTCACCTTCGTACATGCCTGGCATTTCGGCAGTTTCGCCACCAATCAATGCACAACCGGATTGCACGCAGCCTTCGGCAATGCCTTCAACGACGGCTGCGGCCATTTCAACATTTAATTTGGCGGTAGCGTAATAATCCAGGAAAAATAAAGGTTCTGCACCTTGTACGATCAAGTCATTCACACACATGGCGACTAAATCGATGCCAACGGTATCGTGAATGCCGGTTTCTATGGCAACACGCAGTTTAGTGCCTACACCATCGGTACCGGCAACCAGAATCGGTTCTTTATAATTGGTTGGCAGTGCGCAGAGTGCGCCAAAACCGCCCAGGCCTGACATAACTTCTGGACGTGTGGTGCGTTTTACCGCGACTTTTATACGTTCGACAAGAGCGTTACCAGCATCAATATCAACACCGGCGTCTTTGTAGCTTAATGATTTATCAGACATAGGAGTAAAACCTGTAGGAGAATGCCGCAATTTTATCAATTGTTAGGCTGCTGTGCCAGTCTGAGCATTGTCTCAAAGTGGATTGTTGATACAATGATGGCAAATATTTTAAGGATAGCCACGTCAGTGTTTATTAAACAACCAATTTCAGCCTTTGTGTTTTTATTTAAAGCGATTTTACTCTTAAGCTTTGTTACTCAGGTTTCCAGTTTTGCTGCATCGGTTGATGGGATTTATTCCGCCGAAGTTGAAGTGAACGATAGGACTAAATCCAGTTTTGAAAAAGGCCTGAGACAAGCTTTATTAAAAGTGTTGGCTAAAAACACTCCTAGCACGATACGAGATATACGTGCCAATCCGCATTTGGCCGGTGATTTAAAACGTGGCCATAAATATGTTGAACAGTTTTCTTATCAATTGAAAGGTGAAGACACGGACAGCCCGCAGCTGTATTTAAAGGCTTCTTTTCCTCATGCGGTGATTAATGATTTTCTTCAACGTGGCGGTTTAAGTTTATGGCCTGCGAATAGACCTTCCACGTTGATTATTCCTGTATTAAAAGTTAATGGTGCTTTATCGTTAAATAACAGTGTTGCCGATCTTGACGGTTTATATAAAGACATGGCGTTTAAACACGGAATTGCTCTGGCGGGTAATGATCTACAGCGTAAAATCTCACGTAAGTATTTACGTGATTACTGGAACTGGAATGTTGCGGGTATTAATGCAGCAACAGAATCTATTCAGCACGATGCGGTGTTTACTGGGCGTATAGCGGTGACCAGCTCGGGCGTACGTGGCGGCTGGATGTTGCTACAGGGGGATAAAAAATACAGCATCGATATTCAGGCGCAATCGGTGGGGCAGTTTGTCGATAAAGGTTTTGCCTGGCTGGCTAGACTGTGGTCTAAACAGTATGCAATTAATTTGCAGCTTTCGGGTAATGAGCAGCTATTAATGGTGGGTGGAATCTCCAATCATGCACAATATATGCAGTTGATGGCCTACCTTAAAAAACTGGATGTTGTTGATCAGGTTTATTTGCTGCAGCTGGAATCCGATAAAGTCACCATGGCAGTGGCTTTAAAGTCTGATGTGCAGCAGTTTGCTAAAACCTTAAAGCGCAGCCGTCATCTTAAACTGCAATCTGATGCTGAAGGTCAGATGACATATCTTTGGCATTAAAGGAGGGCATGTGGCAATAAGAATAGTTTGGTTTCTAGGGCTGGCCTTTTTATTTGGGCTGACTATCTATAGCTTAAATGCCATCTTGGCACCTTTTATTGTTGCTACTTTGCTGGCGTATTTATCGGATCCGCTGGTCGATAAATTAGAGGCTAGAGGTTTGGGGCGTACCAGCGGCGTGCTTATTGTTTTGTTTGTTATGATGTTGATGCTGATTCTACTGGCAGGCTTGGTTTTTCCGCTATTGATCAAACAGCTGGTTCATTTTATACAACAGATACCGGATTATGTGGGCTGGCTGCAGTCGCATTTATTACCTTATTTAAAATCAAAACTGGGTATTCAATTAGAGGGGGTGGAGATAAGCCGCTTACGTGATCTGCTGTCTGAAAATTGGCAAAAGGCCGGCGGCCTATTACAAACGCTGCTCGCTGGCGCAACCACCTCTACCGTGTCGTTTTTTATGTGGTTGGCCAATGCGGTGTTGGTACCGGTGGTGTTCTTTTATTTATTACGTGACTGGGATGTGATGATCGCCTCTATTGCCAGTTTAGTGCCCAGACCTTGGCTGGCTGTAGTCACTAAACTTACGCTGGAATGTAATGAAGTGATTTCGGCTTTTTTACGGGGCCAATTGATTGTCATGATGGCCCTGGGTGGAGTGTATTCCATAGGTTTGACATTTATTGGATTAGATTTGGCGTTGTTTCTAGGTACAATGGCAGGCTTAGCCAGTATCGTTCCCTACTTAGGGGCTTTTGTGGGTATTCTTTCGGCCACCATCGCGGCCTATATTCAATTTCATGAATGGTTGCCGTTATTGTATGTTGCCATCGTTTTTGGTGTAGGCCAAACGCTGGAAGGTATGGTGCTCACTCCATGGTTAGTAGGCGAAAAAATTGGCTTGCATCCGGTGGCGGTGATTTTTGCGATCATGGCGGGTGGGCAGTTAGCCGGTTTCACCGGTGTATTGATCGCTTTGCCGGTGGCTGCGGTATTGATGGTATTTGTCAGGCATTTACATGATGAATACAAACAAAGTGAAATTTATAACGCGAGTGATCATGGATAACTTGCAGCAGGTCTTACCGGTTTTTGCATCCAATGATGATGCCTATTTTGATAGTTTTTTTGTCGCCGAAGACCAGCGCCTATTGGTGCATAGCTTGCGCAGTTTAATTGAGGAACGCTCAGCTGATTTCCTTTATTTTTCGGGCTCCAAAGGTTTGGGTAAATCACATTTATTGCAGGCCGTTTGTCACTTGGCCAGTGATTTAAATCAGAGTAATTTATTTCTACCGCTGGGACAGCTAAAAAAATTCAACCCCGAAGAGGTTTTATCCGAACATCAAAATGCACAGGTTTTGTGTCTGGATGATGTGCATGAAATTTCGGGTAATCGAGCCTGGGAAGTGGCACTTTTTGATTTATATAATCAACGTATCGCTCTGCAGCTACCGCTGTATATTTCAGCCAATGCTCCTGCGGCTTTGTTGGATATTGACCTGGCCGATTTAAAATCGCGTTTATCAGCCGTGTTAAGTTTTCAAATTACCGATTTATCCGATGCGGAAAAAACCGCGTTATTGCATTTTAGAGCCGCGCAACGGGGTATGGACCTGAATGAAAGTTGTTTAAGTTATATCATCGCGCGCAGCAGCAGGGATATCAATGCGCTTATTCAAGTGCTGCAAACGCTGGATCAAAGCTCCCTGGCTCAGGGGCGAAAAATTACGTTGCCGTTTATTAAATCGGTTATGTCTTGGTAACACCCTTCTCTTACTTGAGGTTTTTATGTTTATTGGTGGACGATTATTCGCCGCGTTTGTTGGCTTTTTAATTCTTGGTATTCCCGGCGCGGTATTTGGCTTTGTGATGGGCCTGTTTTTTGATCGATCTCTGGCAAAGGTATTGAGTGAAAATGTTGGGGTTAAAACCGGAGCCAAGGCCGATGAGATTAAACAGCTTTTTATGCAGCTGTTATTTACCGCTCTGGGGCAAATAGCCAAGGCAGATGGCCGTGTCAGTAAAGAAGAAATTGCCCATACGGAAGCATTAATTAAAGAATTTGCGTTAGATGAAGAAGGCCGACAACAGGCAATCAACTGGTTTCAGCAGGGTAGTAATCAGGAAAATAGTTATCAAAACTTGATTAAACCCTTTAATTATATGGCGCGTTTCAGGCCTGAATTAAAACAAGTGATGATGGAGGCTTTAATCAGCCTGGCCATGGCCGATGGTGATTTTCATAGCGCTGAAGAAACGCTGCTGATGGACATAGCCAAAGGTTTTGGCATTAATCAGCGGGCTTTCAGCCAGTTATTAAATCGTTTAAAAGGCCAGGAGGGTTTTCAGCATAGCCAGGCCAATAGCGCCGATCAGTTAGATGCCGCGTATAAAGCCTTAGGTGTGCAGCAATCGGATTCTGACAAAGATGTAAAACGTGCATATCGCAAGCTGATGTCTCAGCATCACCCCGATAAAATGATTGCCCAGGGTGTGCCGGAAGATGCGATTAAATTAGCCACCGAAAAGTCACAGGCGATTCAAGGGGCTTATGAGGTGATTAAGAAGAGCCGCAAAGCCTAGGCTCTAGCTTAAAAAGTTTTATTGATGCTGAGGCGAACGTTTCTCGGTTCACCAATAAAATAACGCTCCTCACTGGGCTTACCTGGCCTGGCAAAGGTAATGTCTGCCCTTTCGGCATAATCGACATTAGCCGCATTAATCACCGCCAGTTGAATATCAAAGCCTGCTGGCAGTTTTTGATCAAATCGGATATTGCTTAAGGTGTGGCCTGCATAAGTAAACGTGTTAGCCGCATCAAGAAAATATTCGCCCATATAAACCACTTCTATTTGTATTTTAGAGGCGGGCGTCGCCATCCAAGTCAGGCTGGCCTGATGCATTTGTTTGGGGGCGGTATCGATGAAATTACCTTTAATGAATTCGGTGGCCGAGTTTAATAGCTGCACATCACTGGCATAGGTATGTTCGGCATAACTGCTGGAGGCAGAAAAAAGCAGCTCATCAAAAAGATGGTAGTCAATCGCCAGCTCCACACCTAGATGTTGGGTTTGCTGGCCATCAACCCGTTCGCGTTCATTGGTTTTTACGATAACATTGTCTTTCTGCATCGCAAAAACGGCAAGTTGATAGACGAACCTTGAGGTGATTAAACCTTTAAAACCCAACTCGGCAGCATCTATTTCTTCGGAATCAATATTCGCTAAAATTTGACCACTTTCCAGACGGTATAAATCGCTGGTATGGGGTGCCCTATAACCTCGGCTCAGGCTGAGGTAGCTGTAGTTTTGCGGGGCAAATTCAAATTGCAGTGAGAAGTGGGGTGACCAATTGAAAAAACGATTTGTATCATCCGCGGGACGATAATAGCGGCAATCATTTTCTGTCTCTACGCAGGCTGATCCATCGGCTAAGTTGTTAGTATAATCATAGCTGGTGTGCTGCAGGCGTATACCGGTGCTTAGATCCCAGCGCGGGGAAAGATTGGCATCAACCTGAATAAACATCGCCATATCCCGGCTGTCTACGTCGTAGTTATAATGTTCGCCTTGCGGGAATTTATCGCTAAAGCCTATTTCTTCTTGAGTTTGTTTGACATATCCGCGGCTGATATCCAGGTCAAAGCCGCTGCTTAGCTGCACTTTTTCATTATAGGGGCGAATAAACGCCGATTGAAACCCTAGGCTCTTGTGGCCATTTTCTTCTATGGCTGGAACCGGCAAAAAATGCATCAAAAATTCCATTTCATTGATGCGGGCAAACGGGGTGAAAATCAACTCGCTATCGGCATTGGGCTGAAAACGAAAATCACTGCTTAAACGCAGAGATTTGGCTTTACGAAAGGCCTCGGGATTAGGGTTTTCTTTTTTCCTGTCAGGATCTTTATAGGCGTCTTTACCTTCTACATAGGTGGCCGTATTTTGATCTAAATTGGCGACATCAAATGCATGTGTTAGCGTCCAATTTTCATCTTGTTGCAGGGCTTTAAAACGTAATTTTTGCTGTTCAAAACCGGCGTTATCTTTATAACCCTTATCTTTAGTGACATGGGTTTGCAGCATCCAGTTTTGTTCGCGGTGATCGATGCTTACACGACTAATATCATGCGAGCCATAAAGGGCTGACAGAACCGTATGTTGACGGCTGCTAAAATCAGGAGATAACACATTGATAATGCCGTGTACGGCAGAGTTTCCATGAAATGAAGTGCCAGGGCCTCTAACAACTTCAATAGACTTTGCCTGTTCGAAATTGACATCAAATAGTTGATTGACGTTACAAAAGGCTGCGGCTCTTAATGGGATATTATCTTCAGCCATATAAAAGGCGGAGCAGGAACCTCCACCGGTTAAAACCGGAGAACGAATGGCGGTGAGGCTTTCCTGGCCACTGCCGCGGCTGATCCAGGTGCCGGGGCTTTGATTCATGAGCTCGTTAATATGCGTAGCTTGTTTAAAAGGAATATCGGCGATGTTAGCTACACTCAGGCTGACACTGCTATCGCTTGTGCGTTTAGCGGTGATATGAACAAACTCCAGTGGTGTATCTTCAGCCTGTAGGGACGTGCTGTACAGAAAGAAACTACTTAAAAGAGCGACGGTGTGTAGCGTAGCCATGGCTGATAATCCTTAAAAACGATGCTCTATACATAATGCATCGGCAGTACTGATAAGTTCGCCGTCTAGTCTGCATTCACCTTTGATAAAGATTTTACGTCCTTCAATACGGTCAATACTTGCGGTGAAAATCAGTTCTTTATCTAGCCAGGTGGGTTTTAAAAACTGGGTATTCAAATAAGCCGTAGGGCCACCTTTACCGATACACGTTGCTGCCATGGCTAATACTTGATCAAAAATACCCGCGATGGTTGCGCCATGTGCCATGCCCTGTGGGCCTTCATGGGCGCGGGTGCAAATAACTGTACCGGTGAGGATTTGAGACTCGGCATCGAAACTCACTTGAACGGGTGGTGCAATAGGGTTAAAAGCACCTGTCATAGGGCTATAAGGCAGAATTTCACTGGGGTGTTCAGTCGCAGCATTATAATTAAAGTGCTGTATCGGGCGAGGGTGATCTGAATTGTTTTTATAGACTGAAAACTGCGTATTCAGTTGGTTTAATTCAGCGCAAAGTTGGTTCAGCGTTTGAGTGTCGGCGGCCGTATCGATGACATTATTGATCAGCTGTCGTGTCTCGTCGGCCAGTTTTTCCAGAGCCTGTAATTGATCAAGATTGTCGCGATTCTGATAAAAAGGGGATGTCATGGGGCTTACCACCAAAAAGAATGACGCTATTATGCCATTATCTGGCATCGTTTGTGCTTTTAGCCCTTTCTTTTGAGCTATTCTTTGTAGTAGATTGAATTACCTTGCTTTTTAATTGAAAGATAATAAAAACATTTAAATCCATTTTCAGGTAGAATGCGCCGGATTTTTAGCCCAATGCCTACCTAAAAACTATTTACAGTGAAAAAATATGATGAACCTGTTAAGGACAAACTCTGTACGCCTGGGCGTGCAAAGCTTATTAATAATGTTTTTCTCGGCGCTTTCTTTGCCTTTGTTGGCATCTGGTGGTGCTGAAAAAGTGATTGACTTAACCACACATTGGGTGGGTTATGCGGCGATGGGTATTTTTGTTTTTGCATATACCCTGGTTATTTTTGAAGAACAGATACATTTGGCAAAATCCAAACCGGTGATGATGTCTGCTGCGTTAATCTGGATGTTGATTGCGATTATCGGCACAACCCAGGGTTTCTCCGCTGAGGTTGAAGCTGCAGTGCATCATGGCTTCCTGGAGTATGCGGAGCTGTTTTTCTTCTTATTAGTGGCGATGACCTATATTAATGCCATGTTAGAACGTGGCGTATTTGATGCACTGCGGGCTTGGTTGGTTGGCCGTGGCTTTAGTTATAAACAGATGTTTTGGTTAACTGGAGTGCTTGCTTTTGTTATTTCACCTATTGCCGATAACCTGACCACCGCCTTAATTCTTTGTGCGGTAGTGCTAGCCGTGGGTAAAGAGAGCCCAGCCTTTATTTCTTTAGCCTGTATTAATATTGTTGTATCGGCTAATGCCGGTGGTGCTTTTAGCCCGTTTGGTGATATCACCACCTTGATGGTTTGGCAGAAAGGTATCCTGGAGTTCACGGATTTCTTCCAGCTATTTTTACCTTCCTTGGTCAACTTCATCATCCCTGCGCTGATTATGCAATTTGCCATACCTAATGGCCAGCCTGCTGCAGATACCGGAGAAAAGCCGGAAATTCAATTTGGTGGTTTCATCATTGTAGGTTTATTTTTGTGCACGATTCTTACTGCCGTGTTATTCCATACCTTCCTACATTTACCGCCGGTATTTGGCATGATGACCGGCCTGGGCTATTTAAAAATGTTTGGTTACGTTATTCAGTTACGCCATAAAAAAGCCATCGCCGAAAATATCGATACCCCTGATGAAGTGCATTCCAAGGGCTTTGATATTTTTGAAAATATTGCCAAGTCGGAGTGGGATACGTTGTTCTTCTTCTATGGCGTTATTATGTCGGTAGGTGGTTTGGCGTTTATCGGTTATCTAGGTGTGGCATCTGAAATGGTTTACGGGCAATTAGGTGCTACCACCGCCAATATTTTAGTGGGGCTATTGTCGGCTATTGTTGATAATATTCCGGTGATGTTTGCTGTGTTGACGATGGAGCCTGAGATGTCCAGTGGACAGTGGTTATTGGTGACGTTAACTGCCGGTGTGGGTGGTAGTTTATTGTCTGTGGGTTCTGCGGCAGGTGTTGCATTGATGGGCCAGGCCAGAGGTTATTATACGTTTGCCAGCCATTTAAAATGGATGCCGGTTATAGCCTTGGGTTATGCGGCCAGTATCGCCGTACATATCTGGTTGAATGGTGTGTAGGCTATCAGCCACCCTTTTTAAGGGCCTTAAATCCGCGATATTTCTACGCTGATTTCTGGCACTACACGCGCTAATGACTATTATTAATTTATTCATAGGCCGCGGTAGAATCGAGTAGGCAGGTGTTAACCCCTGCCTTTTCTGTTTCTGGCTGTTCAATTATTACGGTTTCATTTCTTTTTTTTTAACGTAGAAATGTGGGTAATAACTTAAAGCAGGCGCTACGCAGACATCATGAAGAACTGGTATTTAGTGGGCTATCAACCTGGCAAAAAAGATCTTGCCAGAACCAATATTAACACCTCTCCCTTCAAAGTCGGGCGGCAAGATAAACTCTCTTTTAGTGTGCCAAGCTCTAATGCATCCAGGGTGCATGCCGAATTTAATCAACGTGGCGAGCAGCTGTTTGTCAAAGATTTCGGCAGCACCAACGGCACGTTTGTGAATCACAAGCGCATTCAGCAAGAAACCGAAGTTTTACATGGTGATATTATTCACTTTGCCGATTATGAAATGCGTATTATGTCTCAGGAGACTGCCGTGCCTGCACAATCGGCAATGCAAAATACGGTGTTTAGACCCTCCATGAGTTTGTCTGAGCAACTTCCCTCCGGTGTTAGAGAATTAGAGGAGTTATTACGCCAGCGTAATATACAAACGCTGTTTCAGCCTATTGTGGCGGCCGATACCAAAACCTTGGTGGCTTATGAGGTGTTAGGGCGAGGGGCTCATGATAAATTGGAGAAAACCCCGGATAAACTTTTTCATATTGCAGAAAGCTTCGATCTTGCGATTGAGTTAAGTGAATGTTTTAGAGAGTGTGGTTTGGAGTGCGCCGATATGGTGAGTCCACATCGGTATTTTTTAAATATTCATCCGCTGGAATTAAATGATGAGGCGCGCTTTTTAAATAGCATGTATCAATTACGCCGGAGTCACGGCACATTGCCGCTGGTTTTAGAAATTCATGAGAAGGCGGTGACGAACCTGGAACAAATGAAGCGCCTTAAATCAGAGTTGAAGAATATGACGATTGAGCTGGCCTATGATGACTTTGGGGCAGGGCAGGGTAGATTGATGGAGCTGATTGAAGATCCACCAGATTATTTGAAGTTTGATATTGCCTTGGTGAAAGATATCGATAAAGCGCCAGAAGTGAAGGTGCAGATGGTGAGTTTATTTGTGGAACTGGCCAAAAAAATGGGCATTACTACCTTGGCTGAATGTGTAGAAACGGCCGGTGAAGTGGAGGTTTGTAAAAATTTGGGTTTTGATTTGTTTCAGGGGTATTACATCAGTAAACCGCAGATGCAGCCTAACTTCCATAATATTCAGCAATCAATCAGTCTTTCTGCTTCACGTTAATATTTAATCTTCTGGTTTGATCGTATAGTTTGCTCGACACACCGGTGCCAGCATATGCCTGAAAAGCCGTAATAAATCCTCATCGCTTTGAAAGACTTGGCTGGGTGTACTTAAAAAAGATAAAATCAGGCGGTTAAACCATTCGGCTAACATCTCTATATTCAGGTTTGAGCTGGCTAATCCTTCGGCCTTTTTTTTCTGATAAATCCCGTTTAGGCCTCTGTGTGAGGCCTCGATAAAATAGGTGTTGCTGATATAAATATTATTGGTGATAGCCTGGCCATCATTGGAAAACATATAGCCGTGGCGTTCAGCGGTTTTGGCATAATTAATACTGTATAACAGGGCCTGAGCCAGGCACTCACCAAAGTCACCGTGTAAGTTTAAGTCTCTATATAAATCCTGCCAGAAAGTCTCAACAACACGTTCAAAAACCACCAGTAAAATCTCATCGTGGCTGGAAAAGTGACGGTAAACTGTGCGTCGGGTGATATTGGCTTCGTTGGCAATATCATTGATGGTGGTTTGTTTAATGCCTTTTTCCGCATAACAAGTCTGTGCTGCCCAGATAATACGTTGCTGCGCTGCAGAGGTTTCTGTTTTGCGGCTATTATCCCAGAGCAGTGGTAGCGATGTGGATTCTGCCATGGTAAACGTATCTTAAACTCTTGTGATTTTTAGCTACATTACCTTTAGATAGCTCTGGTTGGAATCTTTTGTTGCATTAAAAACCAGAGGAATGTCACATTATTTAAAATGTGTGACATTTCGGCTATTCTATGCGAAAGTAGTGTGGAGAGAGTTAAGTGCATTTAGCGTTATTGATTCAACATTATTCACTTTATGATGATGTGTTGTTGGCGCACTATAATGACAAAAAATAAAATTATTAATAAGTTTCATAATATTTAACGAGGAGAGAGAGCATGGCGAATAAAGAGCGCGCTGTTGCTGCAGACTACGGCCTAGGTCCTAACGAATACCCGCGTGGCTGGTTTGTTATTGCTGAAGCAAAAGAATTAGATGCTGGCCCTATGGCCGTGACTTATTTTGGTCAAGATTTTGCCCTTTATCGTGGTGAGTCGGGTAGGGTTGTTTTATTAGATGCCTATTGTGCGCATATGCAAACGCATTTAACCGCCAGTAAATCAGCTCATATCGTTGCGACCGATGCGCAGATTGAAGGTGATTCTATCCGCTGTCCTTATCATGCATGGCGTTATGATGCCGACGGTCATGTTGATGATATTCCTTATCATGATGGCCCCTGTCCAAAATCAGCCTCTTTGACGTCCTACCCGGTACGTGAAGTGATGGGTTGTATCATGATGTGGTTCAATCCGGAAGATCCATCGGGCGAGCCTCATTTTGAACCACCCTATCTGAATATGTGGGATCATTCCAATGCGGTGCATTGGGAGCTGGATCACCTGGGTGAAGTGCCTATTCACGGCATAGAAATTACCGATAATATGGCTGACGTACGTCATCTAGGCCCTACACACGGTGCGCCTTGTGAATATTTTGAAGTTGAGATGCGCGATAATATGGTTATCCAGCGTCAAGGTGGTTACCTTGAGTTGTATCAGGCCCAGCTAGACACTGTAACCTGGTACACAGGCCCGGGTTTATTGTTATCCAAGCAGAAATTTGGTGAAGTGACGATGTTTGAATTCATCGCCAATACACCGGTTGAAAACGGTGTGTCCAAGTGTTGGCATGGTGCCTTATCTTTGGCGGCTAACAATCCTCCTACAGCGGAAGATATTGAAGGCGCGAAGGGATTACAGGCCGGTGTATTATTGGCTTTTGCTGCTGATTTTGATGTTTGGACCAATAAAAAACCAGCCACTAAGATTATGCAGATGAAAACCGACGGGCCTTTCCGTACCGTACGTCAATGGATTGGTCAGTTCTATAAAAATGCTGAAGACGGTAAAGTGGTACAGCAGGAAGTGAACGGTATTCATCCTGTACTGGGTTTCCCGCAGCCGACTGCTGAGCTGAAAGAAAGTGGTTTTGAAGACGATTGTTTTAAAACAACCGATGATAAATAAGTCATTTATTATTTGAAATGATCGATTAAGGGCTCTTTAGGGAGCCCTTTTTTTGTGCGCTTATTATCCATAGGTATGTAATACCGCCGGTAATGTGTGAGTAAAAGAGCAAGAACATTAATTTCTCTGTATATGGCATTAATAGCCGTGTTCAAATCTTTGCAAAACTTGTTATAGTGGGCTTTGCAGCGATAAAAGCTATGATAATATAAAAGGAGGCTTTCTTGTGAGCGATAATAATAAAGACAATGACGGCTTGGGTGCATTTGAAGACATTCTTTTTTCTAGTGATGATGAGTTATCTCAGCGTAAAAAGCAGGAAAAACCCGCGCTAGAGCCATCAGAATCAACGCCCTCCTTTGAATTAGCGTTCGGCGATGATGAGGCTGAAGACTTGCCCACAAAAGAGGCCGAGCCTTTGCTAGAGGCTGCAGATGAAATTCCTACGCTTGATGCCCCGCCGGTTACCGATTCAAAAGCTAAAAAAACCAACGCTGCTGTTAAAGCGGCGAGCAAAGCTTTAGGTGGTGAATATGATGATCAAGATATTCCTGTAGAAGACGCGCTTTTTTCCAGTGCGGAAGCGTTAGAGAAGGCTTTGGATGATAAGCCAGAGAAAGCGGTAAAGAAAAAAGTCCAGGTAGTGGCCGAGACCGAAGAGCATACGTTTAAAGTTGATTTTGATGCTTTTATACATGGTGATGAAAATGTCACGGTTTTACAAACACAGGCCGCGACGGCAACAGGTTTGGCGATTACCGGAAAACGCCTGAATGCAAGCTTGGTTGCCGATGTTGATTGGCCTGTACCTGAAATGTTAGACGAAGATTTGTTACAAGAGTTTCAGCAATTTAGACAGCTCAAACAGGCTGAAAAAGATCAGCAGCAGCGTTTTCTTGATGAAAAACCTGCAGGTAAAAAAGCCTTGTTACAAAAGCTCTACCGGGGCAATAAGCAGCGGGTTGATAGTTATTTGGGCCGTGATTTGCCCGCGCGCGATATCGCGCTTAATTTTAAATTCCCTCCGGTTATTTCCGCAAAAGAAACCGGAGCCTTGTTAACCGGTAATCAAATTCAGGAAATTTTTGCCAAGAAAAAAGACAGCCTGCTGACGGTATTTAAAAAATCAGATCGGGCTTTATCGGTGATAACCTTAAGGGATGTGTCGGCAGGTAAATTACAGCATTTATTGCATGCCTTTTATCAGCCTTTTGTAGAGAAAACCCAGGCTTTTATTTCTTTCTGCCATAAAAATTCAGCTATTCCGTTAGTGGATGAACGTTTGGAAATTGCAGAATTATGTGCATCATCCCTTAAACTTTTGATCGTGGCTTATAAACAGTTATATGCCAAATATTATGAAGCTAACAACCTTATTTATGGCAGTAAACATGATGTAGCCAATCAAACGGCTTGGCGTTTATTGGAGTTGCTGTGTTTGGAACAGCAGGTTAACGCCAGTTTATATCGTGCCCACCCGATTCAATCATCGGCGACATTTAATAAAATCTATAATGTATTGGGTGAATATGAAGATGACTTTATTTATCAGGAACAGCAGTCTCTGGTTTTTAATGAGCGCTTAAGTTTACAGAAAATGTTTGTGCGTTTTCAAATAGAGTTAGCCTTTGATATCAGTGGTGTTTCGGCCGCATTACATCGACGCTTAAGGGCTTATTGGGCTGCACGCAGTGCCTTGATTCTGCCGTTGACGGCGCAGCAGCTGTCATCTGCCTGGGTTGATGAATGCTGGATTATCGGCCATGAGCATGATGGGCGCGCACGTTTTACTGAGGATGCGCAGATTCAGGATTTACCCGCAAGTTATGTGCATATAGAGCCTTTTTTACAGCAGTTACAGAAAGATTATGCCCATGCGATTGATGTCTTGCAGAGGCATAAATTATCAGAGTTGCCGCTTTTAATTGGCATTCCTGCCTTTGAGTTATTACAAGGTGAGCAGGTGTTACAGATTTTGACGGTATTAAATCAGCAAATTGTCAGCATCGAAAAAAACCTGAGGTTACCAAAATATACCGTTTTTAATAAGTTTGATATTGATGTCGATTTGTTTGCAGGTTTTACCCAGTCGCAGAACTTCTTTCAGCGTTTACAAAAAAGTCGGACCAATGCTCATCTGGGAGGCCCAGGACAGGCTAATAAAGATGAGTCGGTTATCTCGAAGAAGAAAAAGCGTGGTGGTAACGGCGGTTATTGGGATGTGGCGATGGAAGATGATAAAGGTATATTCTTACAAACGACAGAAACCAAGCTCTGTCCCACTCTGGATGTTGGGCAGCTGATATTATTGGTTAAGTATTCTGATGATAATCTGAAACCTGCTAGTGAGCCTGCTCAAAGCATACCTGTTAGAGTTATGGGGCTGGAGCGAGTCGCGGCAAATAAAATTATTCTCAGCGGTGATAAGCTGGGCGACGATTGTATTGCGGTACAATTAAGGAATGATCAGGATCAATGCATCAGCGCTTTTGTGGCGGTGCAGAAGGGCCATAGGCAGTTGATTGCCGATATGCAATGGCGCTTTCACAGTGGTGATAAATTCACTATGATTCTGCCCGATGGTAGCGAGTCAGAGATCGGTATTGCAGCCTTGCAGTCGATATCTTCGGCGCTACAAGTTTTTTCAATATATTAAATGGCTGATTAAGTGGCCACGTTTTGTTTAGGTATTGAGGTTATTTATGCCACATAGATTTCAACGACGTTTAATTTTTCATGGAGCTGTGGTCATTCTATTGGGCATGCTCAGTGGTATTCCGTTAAGCATGGTGTTGCTGGGTTATATACCGGGCAATCCTGATGATTGGAAACTGGCGCATATGGAGGGTTTGATCAATGGCTTGCTGCTTATTGGTATAGCCGGCTGTGGTCAGGCACTGGTTTTATCGGAGCGCCAGTTTAAGTTTTTGTCGTTGATGTTGACGTTGATGGCGCATGGCAATGTGTTATATGGCTGGGTGCGCGGTATCTTTGGGGTTAAAGGCTTGGATCTAGCCCCGCCTTTTGCGAATCAGCTGGCAGCAGTCTTGGGTGGCATGCCGGTGATTTTTGCTTTTATCGCGATCTCTTTGGTGATTTGGGGCGCGTATAGAAAAATTGATTTTGACGAATAACGATTCAGTTAGGCATATCTGCTCTGTAAGGTATCGTCCTTGCAGGGCCTATTTTAGATTTTTACGGGCCAGATACTGCAGTGTGTCGGCATTATAAAGCACTCTCTTCACCGCTAGCGCAATGCTGTTATCGAAGGCGACTTCAATACCCGATTGCTTGAGTTCTTCGCCTGCGCTGCTAAACACAAAATGTTTTTCGAAACCTCTCTCACCTAATAAGGTGAAGTCTATATGGAATGTAACGGTTTTATTGCCGGGTTCTATATAGAAATTATCTAATTGAAGATACAGCTGCTTATCTAAATCGCCATCGACGGTGCTGTTTTCGATAATCTCTTTTTCCAATTGCTGTGCCATTACATGCGCGATGTCTTGATAGCTGGACTCAAACGTCAATAGATTGGCGTAAATGACTCTGGGATTCTCCTGCATATTGATAGCGGTGATGGAGATTGTACCCGAGACTTCAAAATCTCGGATAAGCTTGTCACGCAGGGAATATTCCTGAGGTTGATAGGTTTTAGCGCTGCAAGCTGAAAGTAAGCAAAGAAGTGTAATAGATAAAAGGTTAAAAAAGGACGTGGGCATAAAATAGCTCTGCTTATTTAGAGTGTGCTTTAATCGAGAACACTCTTGGCAGGTGTTTTAATGCCGCGCATGCTACCTTGAAAATGAAGTTTATCAAGGGCATGTTTATCAAAACGTGACTTATTTTTCCATTATATCGCCCAGGCCTTTCAGGAAGTTGCGGGTATTGTCACTGATCCAGTCTACCGAGCGTTGCATATTGGAAATGATTGCGCTTTCCGGGTTGGCCGCGACGGTTTCTTCTAGGGCTGCCTGGAAATCACCACCTTCATAATGCAGCTGATCTTTTATTGGCTGGCTATCAAAATACGCCTCAAGCTTAATAATGTCAGAAATATGGTGTTGATCCAGGCCGGATTGAAGTCCCATCATATCTTGTAGATGGGCCCCAACATGGCTAAGGTTTGTGAGTAAATTGGACTGAATTATTTTTATCGGCTTGGGGGTTTCATTAACCAGCTGACTGATTGCCTCGGTGAGTTCTACCCAGCTGAGGTTTTTATCACCGATAGGCAGTGCGCAGCTAACATCGATATGTTCTAACATGCCAACAATTCCCTGCGCCAAAGATTTTACGCTAATGGCATTAATGCCGCCTTCAATCGAAAGCAGCGGAGTTGCAAGGCGTACATAATTAATCATACGCTTGGCTACCGCGCTATGATTGGGGCTGGTGCCAAAGACAAAGGGGATTTCGGCAACGTTAACCTGGAAGTTTTTATCCGCAAGCGCCAAGGCATGATCTCTTTGAGTGGTGCGTGAGCGAATATAGGGGTGGTGTTTACTTAAGTTTAGCGCAGGTTGCTGCTGGTCAAAATAGCTGAACATCGAGCCTAAAATAACGGCTTTTTTGAGGCCATGCTGCTTGGCTTTTTCGATGAAATTAATGCAGCAGGTGACATTTTCTTTATAGAAAAAGATATACGGATCACCGATGCTCTCGGTTCTTTCATCAACGCCTGCAGCATAAATAACCGCATCAATGCCATCAAACAGTGTGTCGAAGGGTAAATCTCTAAATAGATTTAAATCCCCTTCGATATAGCGTACCTCATCGTTAAACAGCTGCTTAGCTGAGTTATTGCTACGGCATAGCAGGCTGACTTCATGTCCCTGTTCTAATAAACGTTTGACGATATGAAAGCCGATAAAGCCTGTGCCGCCAATAACCAGAGTGTGCATGCTATGTTCCTTTTAGCGATTAAGTCTATTGCCTATCAGCTCATCAACAACCTCTGGCGCTGCCAGCGTGGAGGTGTCTCCTAGGCTGTCCAGCTCGTTAGCCGCGATTTTGCGTAATATTCTGCGCATGATCTTGCCTGAGCGGGTCTTGGGTAAATCTGCAGACCACTGGATAAAGTCGGGTTTGGCAATCGGGCCAATTTCTTTAACGATGATATCAACTAAGGCTTTTTTCAGGGTATCTGTTGCTTCAATACCGTCCATTAAAATGACATAGGCGTAGATGCCTTCACCCTTGATCTTATGAGGGACGCTAACAATGGCCGCTTCGGCGACGGCATCGTGTAAGACCAGGGCCGATTCAATTTCTGCGGTGCCTAATCGGTGGCCAGATACATTCAGTACATCGTCCACTCGGCCGGTTAACCAGTAATAGCCATCGGCATCTCGACGGGCTCCATCACCGGTAAAATAATAGCCTTTGTAAGTGCTGTAATAGGTGTCGATTAAACGCTGAGGGTCGCCGTAGATACCCCGAATCTGCGAGGGCCAGCTGGATTTAATCAGTAGATTACCCGAGGCTTCACCTTCCAGTTCAAGACCTTTTTCATCCACTAACACAGGTTCTACACCAAAGAAGGGTCTCGTTGCAGAGCCGGGTTTTAATGCGGTGGCACCCGGCGTGGCGCTGATCATAATTGAGCCGGTTTCGGTCTGCCACCAGGTATCAACAACCGGGCAGCGTTTATCACCGACGGTTTGATAATACCATTCCCAGACTTCAGGGTTGATGGGTTCACCTACCGAGCCTAATAAGCGCAATGACTGCCTGGAGCAACGTGTGACATAGTCATCGCCCTGCGCCATTAATGCGCGTATCGCCGTAGGTGCGGTGTAGAATATATTGACCTTATGTTCATCAACCACTTGCCAGCAGCGAGAGGCGTCGGGATAAGTGGGTACACCTTCAAACATCAGCGTGGTGGCGCCATTTGCCAGTGGGCCGTAGACGATATAGGAGTGACCGGTGATCCAGCCTACATCGGCGGTACACCAGTAAATGTCACCGGGATGATAATCAAAAACATAGTGGTGGGTCATCGCAGCACCGAGTAAATAGCCTGCGGTGGTGTGTAATACGCCTTTGGGTTTGCCGGTAGAGCCCGAGGTGTACAGAATAAATAGTGGGTCTTCGGCGTCCATCAACTCGGGTAAACAGGTTTTTTCCTGCTGAGCGACTAATGTCTGATAGTCGAAATCTCTGTTTTCAAGCCATTGAATATCAGCTTTTGTGTGTTTTACAACGATGCAGCTATGCACATTGGGGCAGTTTTCCAGGGCTTTATCGGCATTGGCTTTTAATGGGATACGTTTGCCGCCGCGTAGACCTTCATCGGCGGTAATCAGGGTTTGGCAGTCACTGTCTAGGATGCGGTCTTTTAATGCTTCGGGGGAGAATCCGCCAAATACCACCGAATGGACTGCGCCTATGCGGGCACAGGCCAGCATCGCGTAGGCCGCCTCTGGAATCATCGGCATATAGATGCAGACGCGATCGCCTTTTTTGACCCCCCGGGCTTTTAAAGCATTGGCCAGCTGGCAGACGTTATCGTGTAATTGCTGGTAGCTGATATGTTGGGCATTACCGGGTTCATCGGCTTCAAAGATGATTGCCGTGGTGTTGGCATTGTCAGCTAAATGTCTGTCTATACAATTGCTGCTGACATTGATTTGGCCGCCATCAAACCAGGTGACTTTTCCGCTGTTGAAGTCTGATTCACAGACGCTCGTCCATTTTTTATCCCAATCTAAAAACTTTTCTGCCTGCTCGGCCCAAAAGGCTTCGGGATTATTGATCGATTGTTGATACAGGCGTTGATAGTCGGCATCGTTTAAATGGGTATTTTCCAAGGCTGAATCTGAAACGGGGTAAACGTGGGTTTGCATATGCCATCCTTATTATCACTGCCAAAAATCATAAGGAATACTGAGGCGACAAGCAATAACAACGTGGCGGCATTGTTAGAATTAATGGCTTTTTTTTAGGCATAAAAAACGCCGCAAAGCGACGTTTATTGGACAAATTGCTTTAGTGAAGTTAAGCAACTTGAACCGGGATAGCATTGTTTGAATGGCTGACCGTGTTGTCGGCATTCATATAGATCAAGCGAGGCTTGAAATTAAGCAGCTCAACTTCGCTGTAATCGGCATAAGCGCAGATGATCACTCTATCGCCAACACCGGCTTTATGCGCGGCCGCGCCGTTCACAGAGATGATACCTGTGTTTTCTTCACCGCGAATGGCGTAAGTGGTGAAACGTTCACCGTTATCGATATTGTAAATTTGGATCTGTTCAAATTCACGAATACCGGCCATATCCAATAAAACGCCATCAATAGCACAGGAACCTTCATACTCTAATACAGCATGGGTAACACGGGCTTGATGTAATTTGGCTTTCAACATGGTTGATAACATTTGGTCTAACCTTCCAGCTAAAATCTCTCGATCTTGGATGTACAAAAAACGAGCTATATTACACGTTATAGTACGAAATCCAAGCAAAAAAACCGCTTAGTAGCAGTCGACGCGCAGTATGCATCAAATGGCTTTAGGGTTCAATGGGCAAGTCTGGTTATCTATTAATCGTGGGGTGCCTAAAAATGCGGCGGCAAGTATCACTATCTCACGGCTACGGAGGTTAACGTCGTCTAACGTGTCTGCATCGACAATGTTAAAATAATCGACTTTAAAGCCGTGTTGGTCGAGTTTGTCTCTGGCTTGTTGTTCCAGCAACGTGATTTTTTCACCATTGGCCAGGGCTTTTTTGGTTTGTTGAATCACTTGATTGAGTTGTGGGGCTATTAAGCGTTGCTCAGGGCTTAAATATTGGTTTCTGGAACTCAGCGCTAGGCCGTCTTCTGCCCTACCTGTTGCCGCGCCTATGATGCTGACAGGCATGCATAGGTCGCTAACCATTTTTCGAATAATCGCCAGTTGTTGAAAATCTTTTTCTCCAAATACGGCGATTTGAGGCTGCACGATGTTAAATAGTTTATTGACCACGGTGGTGACACCGTCAAAATGACCGGGGCGGCTGCTGCCACAGTGAAAACTGCCTAAATTAGGTACGCTGACCTGAGTTTGATTCGCCATACCGTGAGGGTAGATATCATCAACCGTGGGGGTGAAGAGAAAGTCGACCTGTTCCTGCTTGAGCTTCTCCTGATCATCTTTCATCGTACGTGGGTATTTATCTAAATCTTCGCCTTCACCAAACTGCAGGGGGTTAACAAAGATGCTAACAATAACGATATCGGCTTCTTGTTTGGCGCGTTGCACTAACGACAGGTGGCCTTCGTGTAAGTTGCCCATGGTGGGCACAAAGGCGATGGTTTTATTTTTTGCGCGTAAAGGAGTCAGGGCTTGCTGTACCGCCGAGGAGGATTCTAGAATTTGCATAGTTACTGCCTGTTAAAGCGTCAGCGTCAAGAAAACGCGGTGTCGCGTTTAAGCGACACGGCTGTTATTTGAACGTGTGTTCAGGGGCGGGGAATTCCCCTTCGATAACCGCCTGATTATAATGGCTTAGGGCCTGTTGAATGCTGTCTGCATCCAACATAAAGTTACGCACAAATTTAGCCGGTTGCGGATTTAACCCCAGCATATCGTGTAAAACCAGTACTTGAGCGGTTGTTTGGGCGCCAGCACCAATGCCTATGGTGGGGATTGCCAGGGCTTTATCGATTCTTGCTGCGACCGAGGCGGGCACACATTCCATTAATAAAATTTGTGCACCGGCTTTTTCCAGGGCTATAGCATCATCAAGCAGTTGCTGGGCTTGTTCTTTATTGCGCCCCTGAACTTTATAACCACCCAGGGTGTGCACCGATTGAGGGGTGAGGCCTATATGGGCGCAAACAGGCACGCCTCCACACACCAGTGTGCTGATGGTGTCGCATAACCATTGCCCGCCTTCGATTTTTACCATATGAGCACCGGCTTGCATAAGCGCAGTAGCGGTAATTACGGCAGATTTTGTATCGCTATAAGTCATAAACGGCATGTCGGCCATGATCATCGCGTGTTGATTACCCCGGGCTACTGCCTGTGTGTGATAACACATATCTGTGATAGTTACCGGTACTGTGCTGTTGTGGCCTTGCAGAACCATGCCCAGAGAGTCACCGACAAGAATCATTTCAACGCCTGCCTGATTGATCTGGCGGGCGAAAATAGCGTCATAGGCAGCAATGCAGCTGAATCTGATGCCGTCTTGTTTGTGTTGTTGCAGGGTGTTAATTGTAACTGGTTTCATGCCATTCATTCTCTAGCGCTTATAGCGTCTCACTGAAAAATGTCGGGTTAAAATAGTGGCGGCCATTTTTAATCGTCAACATATATTTTACCAGACTAACGAAGGCTTGTTCATCATTGATAAGATCAACTTGTTCGGCGTTGATGATCAAGAGTGGCGCATCGTCATAATAGTGGAAAAAATTGCTATAGGCCTCATTTATCAGCGTTAAGTAGTCGGCGTGAATCGTTTGTTCCGCTTTGACGCCGCGACTATTGATACGCTGTATTAAGGTTTGGGGTGAGGCTTGTAAATATAAGACCAAATCCGGTTTTGGCGCATCGATGTTCAGTTGCTGATAGACCTGGTCGTAAAGTTTAAATTCTTCAGGGTTAAGCGTAGATTTTGCAAATAAACCATCTTTTTCAATCATAAAGTCGGCGATGTATAGCGAGTTAAATAAATCGTCTTGATGTAATTTTTTTAATTGCTGAGCGCGTTGGAAAAGAAAAAACAGCTGTGTTGCCAGTGCATTTTGGCTTTGATCTTGGTAAAAATCGGCTAAAAAAGGATTGTCATCGGCGTTTTCCAGTAGCGATTCATAATGAAAGGCGTTCGCCATGCGTTTGGCTAAAGAGGTTTTTCCTACGCCGATAGGGCCTTCGATGGCAATGAACTTGGGTAGATCGTCCGGATTGACATCAAATGGAAGTAAATGCGTTTCTGTTTGATTGTTAGTCACAGTACTGCCGTGTTTATGAAAGCGACGTAAGTGTATCTTGTTTAACTGATTTTTTCTAATCCTGCGCTACCTAGTTGGGCTGAAATGGTCTCTAAGGCTGTGCCATTGGGTAGGTAGATCCCAGGTTTTATTTGCAGTAATGGCTGCAAGACAAAGTTGCGCTCCAGCATGCAGGCATGGGGGATGGTGAGTTCGGGGGTCTGAACTTCATCATTATTAAAGAGAATGATGTCCAGATCCAGGGTTCTTGGTCCCCAGCGTTCCTTTCGTAGCCGCCCTTGTTGATTTTCAATAGTTTGTAGGGCTTTTAATAGCGCCAGGGCTGAAAGAGAGGTGTGTAATTCGGCGACGCCATTGATGTAGTCATCTTGTCCGTCAAGGATGGATTGGCTTTGATACCAGCTGGAGCAGTTTTTAATCTGGCCTAGTTCGGCCAGTGCTTTTACCGCCAATTTAACTTGTTGCAAAGGCTGTTGCTGATTGGAGCCCAGTGCAATAAATGTCTGATTCATATGGGCATCACGCTTTAGCGATTTCCGTTGCGGGGTTTACGTTTGTGATTACGTCTACGTCTGGGGTTGTCGCTGTCATCACCCTGTGAATCATCGCCGCGTGGTGTATACACTTTAGGGGGGATAGGGTGTTCTTTTTGGAAGTCTGTCCACCATTGGCCCAAGCCAGCTTCAATTTCGCCGGCGTCTTCACGTAATAATAGGAAGTCGTAGGCGGCTCTAAAGCGTGGGTGTTCCAGTAATTTGAGTGGGTGGTTGCCTTGAATTTTTGGCAGGCGTAATTGCATTTCCCAGATTTCTTTCATGGTGGCTTGAAAGCGTTTGGGGATAGAGGTTTTAAGCATCTGCATGCCAATCACTTGATGCGCTGCTGCGTGCAGTGCAGGTGTTACAGGCATGCCTTCGGTAGCTAAAATAGCCATCTGTTCTTTGAGGCTGGGCCATAAGAAAACCGCATATAGAAAAGCGGGGGTGATACTTTTCCCAATGGCTAGGCGTTGATCGGTATTGTATAAAGCCTGCTGTAAAAGTTTACTCCAGACAGGGTCATCACTGAAAAGTTTGTGATTGGCGATCAGGTATTGGGCTAAATCATGTTGCTGCAATAGCTCTAAGGTTTTTTCACCTTGGCCGCTGATAAAGAGTTTCAAAGATTCATCAAACAGGCGTGCCGCTGGGATTTTATCTAAAAGGGCTGCGTTTTCGCCGATGGCTGCGCCGGTTTCTTGTTCCAGCTCAAAGTCTAATTTTGCGCAGAAACGTAGAGCTCTGAGCATGCGTACCGGGTCTTCTTTATAACGTGTTGAAGGATCACCAATTAAACGAATTTTTTTATCTTCAATGTCTTTGAGGCCGTCAGCAAAATCATAAACGGCAAAGTTTTGACTGCTGTAATAAAAAGAATTTACCGTAAAATCGCGTCTTTGTGCATCTTCTTCAACCGTGCCAAAAACATTGTCGCGTAATAACATGCCGTGATCATTTGCAGACGACTGGTGTTTATCATTTTCATCGGCATTGTCATGGCTGCCTCTGAAGGTGGTGACTTCGATAATTTCCCGGCCAAAACGTATATGCACAATGCGGAAACGTCTGCCAATAATGCGGGAGTTTTTAAAGACTTTACGAATTTGTTCCGGCGTGGCGTCGGTGGCAACATCAAAATCTTTGGGTTGCTTGTCTAGCATCATGTCTCTGACTGCACCACCTACCAAGTAGGCTTGAAAGTCAGATTGATTTAAACGCTGCATCACTTTTAACGCATTAATACTGATATTGCGGCGTGAAATAGTGTGTTGATCGCGCGGAATAAGAACGGAGTTATTCGATGGTTGGCTAGCAGTCACGGCTGAGGTCTGTTGTTAGTGGTCGGGGTTTTATTATATTCATTAGCCCTATTCTAACGTAGCTTAGCTTCTTTAGGAAATGTATCGCCAGAAAAGCGCTAATGGCTGATATTTTGGAGGAAATGAGGGGAAGCGGCGCTTCCCTCGTCCAAGCCGTTTTTTATTATTTTTATTATCGAAGGCGGATTGTTATTTTTTTATGGGTTTTTATTATTATTTTATCCTGCCTCTTATTGGAATGAAGCATTCACTGTGCCAGAAATTAAAAGAATAAAAATATCAATGCCTTACTAAATTTCTTAGTTTATAACGCTAAAAAAAATGGGGTTTGTATCATTGAGTGTTACCGTAAATGTTACTGTATTTCTCAGTGGTAACAGTTGTTAAAGAGGGGCTAAGGAGTTGGTGCTTAAACGTCAGGCAAACAAAAAGGAGGCTATGCCTCCCTTGTCTTAAGCCGATCTTGTTTATTATTATTCTTATTTGACGATTGTTATTATTTTTATTGTCGCTGGGCAGTTTTTATTATTTTTTGTGGGGTTTTTATTATTATTGTATCCCTGCCTGTACTCGATATATAGCATTTGGCGTGCCAATAAATAAAAATTGTTTTTTTTCAAAGTGTTATGTTTTTTTGTGATATTTTTCGGCGCTGCGATTACGGCAAGTGTTACCGTAAGTGTTACTGCTTTTCTCAGTCGGTAACACATCCTTGAGGTGGGGCGATTTATTTCTTTTTGCGTGGAATGCCAAGGCGTTGGCGGCGTTCCCATAATGATTTACGACTTACACCCAGTTTTCTAGCCAGTTCAGTCTCGGACATTTGATCCTGATGTTCCAGGATAAAGCGTTGGAAGTAGTCTTCCAATGATAGGCCCGCAACATCGCTGCTTTGAAAATTACTGGCAGCAGCCTCGGCAAAATCAGAATCCATGCCGCTGATCTGTACCAGTTCTAAATCGATATCCAATAGGTCATCGGTGATCTCACAGCTTTCACTTAAGATTACGGCGCGCTCAACCACATTCTCCAGCTCGCGAATATTGCCTGGCCAGTTGTAGGTGGTGATAGCCTGGATAGACTTGGCTGAAAAGTGGGAGGTGGGTTTTTTTAATCTTTCACAGCTGTTGATTAAAAATGCTTCAGCGAGTTCAACAATATCTTTGCCACGTTCTCGCAATGGCGGCAGTTCAATGCGCATAACATTCAGGCGATAATAAAGATCCTGGCGAAATTTACCTTCTGCAGAGAGTTTCTTTAAATCTCTGTGGGTGGCGACAACCACCCTGACGTTTACTTTTATCGGGGTTACCGCGCCTATGCGGCGAATTTCACCTTCCTGCAAGAAACGCAATAATCTGGCCTGTGCTTCCAGGGGGAGTTCACCAATTTCATCTAAGAATAAAGTGCCGTTGTCGGCGGCTTCAATAAGTCCGCTGCGATTGCTATTCGCACCGGTGAAAGCGCCTTTTTCGTAACCAAATAACTCTGATTCAATCAGTGTTTCCGGAATCGCTGCGCAGTTGACGCAGATAATCGGTTTTTTGGTTCTAAAACTCAGCTGGTGAATCGCCTTGGCGATAAGTTCTTTGCCTGTGCCCGTTTCACCTTGAATATAAATATTACAATCGGTGGGGGCAGATTTTTTTACATGGGAATAGACTTTTTTCATAGGTGGGCACTGGCCTATGATTTTGGGTAGCTCCAGAATTTCTTCGTCTATAAATTCGGCATCTTGGGCTTTGTTATAGCGGCTCAGTTCGGTGATGCGTTCTACAGCTGCTAACATTTCATCGTGATCAAAGGGTTTAGCAATATAATCAACCGCGCCCATCTTCATGGAGTCTACCGCTGAGCGCAGGCTCGCATAGCTGGTCATGATTAATACCGGGGTATCACCACTGGCGGTAATCATGTCGGTGCCGGGTGCGCCGGGAAGGCGTAAGTCGCTGATAATCAGGTCAAATTCATCCAGGTTGTAACCGCTTAAGGCTTCATGTACAGCGCCTGCTTCGGAAACTTCATAGCTGTTTTTTTCCAGCAGGCGCTTTAATGCGGTGCGGATAATGACTTCGTCTTCAACGATAAGAATATGTGTCATAGTTTAATCTTTGCTGTGCTTACTTTTATATGATAACCGAGTTAGGCCTCGGGTTAAATCCCGGGTGAATGTTTGGGGAATTGCAGCGTAAAGCGACAACCCCGATTTTCATCCGGCCAGACCGGGCTGGTAATTTCAATATGGCCGTGATGTTCTTCGATAATGCTATAAACCATCGCCAGTCCTAGTCCTGTGCCTTCACCTGGATCTTTGGTGGTGAAGAACGGTTCAAAGACTTTTTCTTGTTCGTCTTTGGGAATGCCTGGGCCATCATCGGTGATAAGAATCTCGATGGTGTTTTCATTTTCAATGCTGCTCAGTTGAATTTGGGTATTCTCGCCGCCGGCATCCATCGCATTTTTTATCAGATTGATGAATACCTGCAAGATACGTTGCGAGTCACCGTTTATTGTATGTTTACTGTCAATCTGATTTAAAACATTGTCTGTTAGTTGTTTTTGTTCCAGTGATAATAGATGTACTGCATCGTCGGCACATAAATAGCAATTAACCACCTCATGTTGCGCCGATTTTCCGTGGGTGCCTGAATGTGAGAAGGTCACCAGCGATTGCACAATACGGGTGACACGCTGGGTTTGTTCCAGGATGTCCTTGGCGGCCTCATGTATGGCTGGGGAGTCGCTATCATATTTTAAGTTTTGTGCCAAACAGGCAATGCCGGTGATGGGGTTGCCAATCTCATGTGCCACACCTGCGGCAAGGCGGCCTATAGAGGCTAGCCGTTCGCTGTGCAGCAGCTCTTGTTCAAGTAGCGCGATAGAGGTCACTTCTTCTAATAATATGGTGCGTGTATTGCTTTTGTTGGCATCGGTGGCGTCGGTTTTATGCA
The DNA here is from genome assembly GCA_013215055.1 of Pseudomonadales bacterium. Taxonomy (GTDB): domain Bacteria; phylum Pseudomonadota; class Gammaproteobacteria; order Pseudomonadales; family DT-91; genus CAKMZU01. The sequence goes on from JABSRQ010000008.1 coordinate 116,480, forward strand.
GGGTAAACCAACGTTGCTGCCCGTTGATGCTTAATTGCTGTTTGTGCTGATGTTCTTCTGTTGAATTCAGCAGATTTTGTAGGCATTCATTCCACGGTGGGGCGAGGGTGGATAATTGTGATCCCAGGCTGGATTCGGTGCTGATACCGGTTAGTTGTTCTATGGTTTTATTCCATAAGAGAATTTCATTATCAGCGCCCAGGCTACAAACGCCTATCGGTAAATTCTCTATGGTTTGTCTATGATAGCGGCGTAATTCATCCAGTTCACTGGCCAGGCCGCTGAGGTTGCTTTTATGATTTTCTAGGCGGTGTTCTATTAAACCGATGTCGGTATTGGCCCTGGTATCGGTATTTTGATGGAAGGGCAGATATTGAGCGACCATTTGCCGGGCGACCGTGGGGCCAAATAATCCGGATAAGTTTGATTCAATTTGACGGCGTAATAAGCGCAGGGCAAAAGGCCGGGTCTCATTTTCATGCATCTTTAATTCTTCAATCGCATGCATGACCTCTCTTTTAGCCGTGGTTGCACCTATCGCTTGGCCCAGAGCTGCAACGAAATCTTCAATAGAGTGTAGATTCAGTTGCTGGCGTGTAGGGCGGCTGAGATTGTCTTGTGAGCAGATGGCGGCGATATATTGTTGCTCGCTATCACTTTCAAACAGGGTTGAAATAATACCAAAAAATGCCATGTTGATACCCAGGCTGGCAACGGCAGCGACGGTCCAGTAGCTGTCGCCATTTAAGTTGAAAAGTTGATCCAGTATCGGTAGTAATCCTAATGCATCGGGGCTTACCATGGGTAGGCATATGCTCATAAACCAGGCGCTGAAACCTGCGGCCAAACCCGCTAAAAATCCGAGTCTATTAGCTCTGGGCCAATAAAGTACCGCTAATATACCGGGTAAAAATTGAAAGGCTGCGGTGAAAGACGCATAGCCAAAGTTATGTAAGTTTTCAGCATCGCTCATCCAAAGATACAGGCCATAGGCAAGGATCATCAGCATTGTAATGACAATACGTTTAACTGTGATCAGCCAGCGATAGATATTGTTTGAGGTGTCTAGTTTGTAAAACGGCAGGAATAAATGATTGATGCACATGGACGACATGGCAACCGTGATAATAATCAGGCTGGCGCTGGAGGCTGCCAGCGCACAGATAAAGGCCAAAATACCCAAGATCGGGTAGTAGGTCAGGCTGCCCAGAGCTAAAGAGTAAAAATGTGCCGGATGTTCTAGTCCGGTAGCTTGTCCGGCCCAAAGTATCGGTAATATCGGCAGGGATAAAAATAGCATATAGAGAGGGAAGGCCCAGCTGGCCACGTTTAATGCTTTTGCTGTTGGTTTTTCCGTGATCGCCAGATGATACATATGAGGCATGGCCAAGGTTGCGGCAAAAAATATCAGGGTCAGCGTGCGAGCATTATTGGAGATCAGTGATTCATTAAGCTGTTGTAGATTACCCGGTTGTGCCAATAACCAGCTTTCCAGTTCCATCGGTGAATTAAAAACCAGAAACATCGCCGCGGCTCCCAGAATTAAAAATATGCTCAGTTTAATCATGGATTGAAAGGCTGTGGCAACCACCAAACCTTCATGGCGGCTTTGCTTATCTGTTTGGCGACTGCCAAAAACCAGAGAGAAAATCGCAACGGCGACACAAAAGCTCAGGGATAAAAAATGTTGCGTCTCATCGGCAGCTTTGGCTGGATGGTAAACATCCTTGAGTGTCAGGAACATGGCCGATTCAGCCACGGTATTAATTTGCATAGCCATTAACGGAAGAATGGAGACAAGAATACAAACGGTAGCAAAAAAACCGGCCCATTGGCTGTTATAACGAAAGCTTAATAAGTCGGCCAGGGAATTCAGGCGGTACGTGTTAGAAAGGTTAAGTAGGGGTTGCAGCACCAACGGGGCAAAAATAAGCACTGCCGAGGCTCCAAAATAATAGGCCAGGAAAATATAGCCGTTGGTTTGAGCAAGGTCCATGGCGCCAAAAAGCGCCCAGGCACCGGCATAAGCGCCCAATGAGAGGGTGTAAATGGCTGGGTGATGAATAATTTTTTCAGGTAGCCAGTTTTTTTCTGCCGCGACAGCGACCAGAAACATCAGGCAGAAATAGCCTATGCAAATCAGGGCAAGTTGATAGAGTTCAAACATCTTTTTTGTTTCTGTTCTGGCGGTATTGGCTGATATAGGCGAGGAAAATTATAATGGCCCAGCCAATATAGGGGCGATACCACTGCGCGTTATTATTACTCATCCATTCCTGTGCCGTTGGAGAGAAAACAAACATCATCAGCACAAGCAGTAATATACCGCGGTGAATATACATATATTACCTACAAGTTTGGCTTGCCAGCAAAAGTGCTTAGCGATGTATTAATTTGCCCAATGCTTAAGGTGGCCGGAATTTTGCTTTTATCCCAGTGTTTAATCGCATGGTTTAATAATTGCGCTACGTTTTCATCAAAATGATCGCCAGGCAACGTTTGTTGTAATAACTGCAGACAGCTTAACAGGTTTTTATAGGCGCAAGCATTATTGATTGCTGGGGCTAAATTTTGTTTGGAGAGTTTCTGCCCGTTTGCGGCGCTGATCACCGGTAAGTGAGTATAGCTGGGGGCGGTGTGTTGCAGGGTCTGGTAAAGCTCTAATTGCTTGAAGGTAGAGTCAAGAATATCTGAGCCTCTGATAATATGGTTAATACCCTGATCTATATCGTCTATCACCACGGCCAGCATGTAAGCATAGAGGCCATCTCTGCGTTTGATGATAAAGTCATTAAATAGTGATGTGGGGATGGTTTCACTGTGTTGTGGGCCAAGAATGTTATCGTGAAATGATATGGCTTTATTGCGGCTTTTAAAACGTAGCGCCACATTGCATATATTTTCAAAATGTTTTGAATGACAGCAGCCTGCATAAAAACCGTGAAAGGGCTTTAATTGTTGGCGGCTGCAATTACAGTAAAAGGCCTGCTGGTTTTGTAGTAGTTGTTGGCAGGTTTTTTCATACAGTGCCTGGCGCTGGCTTTGATAGCTTATATCGCCATGCCAATGTAAGCCGTGGGCGCTTAAGGTTTTTAATATGGAGGCAGTGGCCCCGGCTTGCTCTCTGGGAGGGTCAAGGTCTTCAATACGCACTAACCATTGGCCATTATTGGCCTTGGCATCGAGAAAACTAGCCAAAGCGGTATAAAGAGAGCCTAGGTGTAATGGGCCGGTTGGAGAAGGGGCGAAGCGGCCGATATAAGTGCTAATTGTCATTTTTATAGGATAAATAAAAACGGCTGCCTAGGCAGCCGTTAATCTTACAAGGAGCAGACTTAACCGCGCTCTTGCTTCTCTTTGATTTCGGCAAGGGTCTTGCAGTCAATACATTCGGTTGCCGTAGGGCGAGCTTCCAAACGTTTGATGCCGATTTCTATGCCGCAGGCATCGCAGAAACCATAATCTTCTTCATCGATAAGTTCTAACGTCGATTCAATTTTTTTGATCAGTTTACGTTCGCGGTCACGGGTACGTAATTCCAGGCTGAACTCTTCTTCCTGCGTTGCTCTGTCGGCAGGGTCCGGGAAGTTGGCGGCTTCGTCTTTCATATGTGTTACGGTGCGATCCACTTCAGCCATTAACTCGGCTTTCCACGCATCAAGCATTTTGGTGAAATGCGCTAGCTGCTTTTCACCCATGTAGTCTTCGCCTTTAGCGGGTTCATAAGGATCGAAGTTGCGGAATTGGCTATTTTTCTTTGTTGGCATTCTGAATCTCTATAATCCGTCGATATGCTGTCTGATCATCTGACGCTGGCCTAAACTCAAGGTTTTTAGCTAGACAACATGCTTATTCAGTTTAGTAAGCTGCGTAAGTGTAGAACGAAAGGCTGCAAAGTGGAAGCCCTAGCCTTGTGCAATATGAAATACCCCTCAAATTAAACAGTAATCCCTGAGTCGTATTGGTACAATAAAAGCATAGCTTATTGATCCCAATAAAGAGTGTTTTTCATGTCCAGATATGCCGATAGAGTTAAGGGTATTGAGCCATTTCGAGTGGTAGAGGTCTTAACGCAGGCTAGGGAAATGGAAGCCAGTGGTATTGATGTGGTGCATATGGAGGCGGGTGAGCCAGATTTTGCCACGGTAGGCCCAATTATTGAACGTGCCAAGACCGCGTTAGATGAAGGTGCCACGTATTATACCAGTGCCTTGGGTTTGCCTGAATTACGCGAGAAAGTTGCGGGATTTTATAAACGCCAATATGGCCTGGATATTCCCGCGCAGCGTATTCTTATTACCCCTGGGGCTTCTGGTGCACTATTAATGATGGCTGCACTGTTGGTTAATCCTGGGGAGGGTATGTTAATGACCGATCCGGGTTATCCCTGTAATCGGAATTTTTTACGTCTGGTCGGTGGTGAAGGGCAGTTAGTGCCCGTGGGTGTGGAAGATCGGTATCAATTAACCGCTGCGATTGCCGAAAAACATTGGCAGCCTAATACGGTGGGTGCGCTGGTTGCTTCTCCGGCAAACCCTACCGGTGAGATTTTACGACGCAATGAATTGGAAGATTTATATGCCCTGGTTAAGGCCAAGAACGGAACCTTGGTTGTGGACGAAATTTATCATGGTTTAACCTATGGGGAAGAGACACCCTCGATTCTTGAAATTACCGATGATGTTTTTGTGATCAATAGTTTTTCAAAATATTTTGGTATGACTGGCTGGCGTTTAGGGTGGATGGTGGTGCCGGAAGATGCCGTGCCTGAGTTAGAGCGTTTGGCGCAGAATGTGTTTATTTCCATGTCTACGATGGGGCAATACGGTGCTTTAGCCGGTTTTGAAGAGGAGGCCTTGGCAATACTGGATCAGCGCCGGGATATTTTTCATAGACGCCGAGATTATTTAGTGCCCGCTTTGCGGGAAATAGGTTTTGGTATTCCGCATATGCCGGACGGGGCCTTATATGTGTATGCCAGTATTGAGAAGTTTTCTAGCGACAGTGAGGCTTTTTGTAAGGAAATGTTAGAAGTGCATCATGTGGCGATAACACCCGGAGTCGACTTTGGTACTTATAAGGCTAATACACATGTACGTTTTGCCTATACCACCAGTATGGATCAATTGAAAAAAGGGGTGGCTCGCTTGAAAAAAGCCTTGGCTTAAGCGTTTTTTAAGAGGCGTGTTAGGTAATCCACAACATGCCTTTATCATCGATGTGGAAATCTATGCGGCTAAGGGCTTGGCCCATGCAGGGCCCGGAAACACATTCACCACTTTCAATAATAAATTGTGCACCATGGGTAGAGCATTGAATTAAGGCATTGCTGGCATCAAGAAATTGATGCTCAACCCATTCCAACTCAATACCCAAATGTGGACAGCTGTTTTTATATAAATAAATCTTACCGTCTTTCTTAACCGCAAACAGGTTGACGTCACCTTCCAGGTTAAAACCTAGGCTGTGATCTTCGGCTAATTCATTGGTGTTTAATAAGGCTTTAGAGTTCATCGGTGACCAGGTTTTTTTGTTCAACTTGCAGGCATAATTGTTGTTTAGTAGATTCAGGAATGTCGTTCCAGTGACAATCTAATAACGCGCCCTCTAAGGTGTAGAGTAGCACTTTTGATACCTTGATGCCGCGCTCCTGGATTTTTAAATAGGCTTCAATAGTGCCTATCTCCTGCAATTGTTGCTTGTTGGTAATGCCAATTGCTTTAAGCCATAACGCAGATGTGTTACCAATGTTTTTGAGGTCTGTCAGTGTTGTATTCATGGCATTTCTTATTATTATGGTGCTGTTGTTTTATTAACCACTATAACACTGGTTTTTTTAAGGGCTCAAGCGTGTGAAGCAATTATCTGATCTACAGCAGCGTCAATTTGGTTTAGTTGAGGCGCATTTACGAGAGATTAAGCAGGCAGATCGATGCTTTTTGTTAGATGCAGGGCTGATTCAGCCTTGGCAAGAATTGCAATGTGCGGCCGCCAAGCAAGGCTTTGATCTGCAGATGGTTAGTGGCTTCAGAGGCTTTGATCGGCAGCTGCATATTTGGCAGGCCAAGGCAGGTGGTCGACGTGAGTTGCTGGATGATCAGGGCCTGCCTTTGGTCTTTGATGCCCTAACGCCAAAAGAATGTCTGCAGGCAATTATGCGTTGGTCGGCGGTGCCCGGTTTATCCCGACATCATTGGGGTTCGGATTTGGATGTTTTTGATGCTAATGTGATGGACCTAAAAGAGGTCCAGTTGGTGCCCGAAGAAGTTGAGCCAGGTGGTGTTTTTTCTCCTTTACATCAATGGTTAGATGAGGTGATTCAAGAAAATCAATCTTTAGGCTTTTACCGCCCCTATCATCTTGATGCAGGAGGGGTGGCTCCAGAGCGTTGGCACTTAAGTTTTCTGCCCGTTGCCAAGCAATATATGGGGGTTGTTGAAAAGCTGGCATTGTTAGCGTTATGGGAGACAAATCAGCTCTTGTTGTTGAACTTGTTAGAAGCTGATTTTGATGCGCTTTATAGCCGCTATGTAACGTTGTCTTTAGCTGAACAGCCAACCTGGGTTAGAGATTTTCTTGGGGCTGATTAAACTGCTCTTCTGGGTCGTTATGTTATAACTTTTTGGTCTCTGACAAAATTCTTATATTTCTAAAAGTTGTTATAATCCGTCAAATTGCGCTAAATGTCGGATAAATAGGTCAAAAGTTTGCGGCTTTAGCATTGTTACATATACTTTCTTTTTATAGCGATAGTGTTTGTGGAACAAAAGATATAGCGATGTTGTCAGTAAAGTGGCAGCTAGAAAAATATCTCGCAGGTGATGGTTTTCTGGGTATTACTACTGCGTAATAAGAAGAGAGGAATGGAATAGTGAGTGTAAAATTAATTGATAATGAAGCGTTTTACGGTTACCGCGTTCGTCGAACTGTTGATGGTAAGCTGTATCAAGAATATCTGACGCTAAAAAAAGGTGGTAAACGCATGGGGGCAACCCTGCGTAAGAAGGTAGAATCTGCTGCCAAGAAGCGTGATGTTGAGTTGGAAGCCGAGCAGAAGCAGGCCAAAATTGCCAGAAAGGCAGAGCGTTGTTTTCATGATGATGGCTCGGTTAAAGGCATTAGCTTTCTAAAGAAAAAAGAAAAAAGTGGTAATCTGACCCCTATTTTTCAAGTTGGTATAGCATCTGATATTGATGGTAAAATCGTTTGTACCAGTTTTTCTGTTAATGCACATGGTCTTGAAGGTGCTTGGGATAAGGCGGTTACGTCGTATGCCAAACATAAAAGCATTAAAAAAGGGTCTAAACTGTTTAAGGATATCGCCGCAGCCATACCCACAGTTGATCTTTCTGATGTGAAGGCTGCCGCGGAAAAAGTTGCCAAGAAAAAAGCCGCAGCCAAGAAGAAAGCCGCACCCAAGAAAAAGGCGGCCGTGAAAGCAAAAGCTAAAAAAGCGCCAGCGAAGAAAAAAGCGGCAGTAAAAGCAAAAGCTAAAAAAGCCCCAGCCAAGAAGGCCGCCAAAAAGAAAAAGTAAATGATATAAATTAAAAAAGGGGCCTTTACCGGCCCCTTTCTTATTTCTGAGTTTTAAGGTTTTAACCTTGATAAGCCGCAGCGGCTTTCTCGATTTCAGCACGTGCCGCATCGACACCCGCCCAGCCATCTATTTTCACCCATTTACCCGTTTCCAGGTCTTTATAGTTTTCAAAAAAGTGTTCGATTTGCTGAATCAGTAATTCGGGTAAGTCGGTATACTCTATAATGTCATCGTAGCTTTTACTGAGTGTATTATGCGGTACGGCAATTAGTTTGGCGTCTTGGCCTGCTTCATCCGACATATTTAATATGCCTACCGGTCTGGCTCTAACAACAGACCCCGGTGCTACAGGGTAAGGCGTGACAACCAATACATCCAGTGGGTCACCATCTTCTGATAATGTGTTGTTGATATAACCATAATTGGCCGGATAGAACATCGGTGTGGCCATAAATCTATCGACCATCAGGCAGTCATAGTCTTTTTCAATTTCGTATTTTATCGGGGCATGATTAGCCGGAATTTCAACCACTACATAGATGTCATTAGGAAGTTCTTTGCCTGCAGGAACTTGGTTGTAGCTCATGGTGTAGATCCTTTTTTAGCTGGGTGAAAATGTGGTTGATTCAATGCTCTAACTTAAATATGCGCCGATAATCAGGCGGAGGCGAGTGAATTTTTAAATTTTTCAATGCCGTGCAGGCGTGTTAATGTGGGCGGCTAATCAAAGGGATATTCATGCATATATACATTCTGGGCATTTGCGGTACGTTTATGGGCTCTTTGGCTATTTTGGCCAGAGAAATGGGCTACCAGGTTTCTGGTTGTGATGAAAATGTCTATCCACCTATGAGCACGCAGCTTGAAAGCGCAGGTATTCAACTGGATCAAGGTTTTGATGTAAAACATCTAAATTGCGAACCCGATTTAGTGGTTATTGGCAATGCGATGAGCCGCGGCAATGTGTTAGTGGAAGAGGTGCTGAATAAAGGCCTGGCTTACACCTCGGGTCCGCAATTTTTGCATGACCATGTCATTAAGGATAAATGGGTATTAGCAGTGGCGGGCACACATGGGAAAACCACAACCGCCAGTATGCTGGCGTGGATATTAGAGTTTGCTGGCATGAAACCGGGATTTTTGATTGGTGGTGTGGTGAATAACTTTCCGTTTTCTGCACGCCTTGGTGACTCTGCTTTTTTTGTGGTAGAGGCCGATGAATACGATACCGCTTTTTTTGATAAACGCAGTAAGTTTGTGCATTACCAGCCGCGTACCTTGATTATCAATAATCTTGAATTTGATCATGCCGATATCTTTGCTGATCTGGCGGCTATTCAGCGTCAATTTCATCATGTGATGCGCATTGTGCCGGCCAACGGTAAGGTAATTTACCAGGGCGCAGATAAAAACGTTAGAGATGTTATTGCTATGGGCTGTTGGTCTGAACAGGCGATATTTTCCACCGAGACGGATATTGAAGGTGAGGTCAACTGGCAGGCCGAACTGCTGAGTGACGATGGCTCAGAATTTATTGTACATAGTCAGGAAGGGCCCGCAGCCGGTGAAAAACTGCGATTAAAATGGGATATGACCGGTAAGCACAGTGTTAATAATGCGTTAGCCGCGATTGCTGCGGCAGAACATGTGGGTGTACACCCCGCAATAGCGGTTGAGGCATTGGCAGAATTTGCCGGAGTTAAACGCCGTATGGAGCTTTATGCTGAGGTTAATGGTATCTGTTTGTATGATGACTTTGCTCATCACCCCACAGCCATAGCAACAACGTTACAGGGCATTTGTGCGAAGGTAGAAGGCCGTGTGTTAGCCGTTATTGAGCCTCGTTCAAATACCATGAAAATGGGGGTGCATAAAGATACCTTGGCTAACTCTGCTTCTGAGGCGGATAAAACCTTTTGGTTTATGCCGGATGAACTGGATTGGAAAATGCAGGTCGAAAATGGCAGTTGTTATCAAGAGTTAGATAAACTCATTCATGAAGTTGTTAGTGAAGCGCGCCCCGGTGATCATATTGTAGTAATGAGCAACGGAGGCTTCCAAGGCTTGCACGGTAAATTAAAGGCCGCCCTGGAAAACTCAGAGGAGTTGATTTCTAATGTCTGATTCTGCAACTAAAACGATTTGTCTGGCCATCAGTGGTGCCTCGGGCTTTCCTTATGCGCAGCGTTTATTGCAATGCCTGCTACAAAAAGGTTGCCGTGTACATCTATTGATTTCAGATGCCGCCAGAGAAGTCGCCCGGTTGGAAATGGGCCTGCAACTTCCTGAGGATGTTGAAACCCTGCGCGACTTCTTGTTGAATCTGCTGGACATAGATCTTCAGCAAACTAACGCACAGTTACATTGTTATACCTCAAGAGATTGGTTATCACCGGTGGCTTCTGGTTCGGCACATATGGATGCAATGGTTGTTTGTCCGTGCAGTACTGGTACTCTAGCCGCTATTGCAACGGGCCAAAGTCATAACTTGATTCAGCGTGCCGCAACCGTCACGTTGAAAGAATCTCGCCGCCTGATTATCATGCCACGCGAAACGCCTGTATCGGCGATTCAGCTGGAGCATATGTTGAAATTGTCGCAGCTGGGTGTGCGCATTGTGCCCGCCAGCCCAGGTTTTTACCAGCAGCCTAAAACGGTTGCTGATCTGATTGACTTTATGGTTGCAAGACTCTTGCAGCAGCTTGATATACCACATGACCTATTGCCTCAATGGGGCATGGAATAAGAATAAAAGAGTATTAATCCGTGTTTGAAAAAATAGCTTCTGTTTATGATGATGTTTACGCATCGTTGATGTCTTATCCCAAATTTCTGCTGTTGATGATTTTTATCATCGTGGCGGTGTTATCCATTAAAATCCCACAATTACAAATCGATGCTTCCAGTGATTCTTTGGTATTACAAGGCGATAAATCTCTGGAAGTTTATCGGCAAGTGTCTAAACGCTACGGCAGTTCAGATTTTGTATTGGTGACGTATAGCCCACATCAAGATCTCTATGCAGAAAAAACTTTGGCCAATATTGCCGTCTTACAGGCGGAGTTAGAACAGGTTGATGGTGTGGAATCTGTCGTCAGCTTTTTAGATGTGCCACTTTTATATAGCCCGAAAGTAAATTTATCCAATTTTAATGACGGTGTGCGCTTTTTAAGGGACGCCGATACGGATAGAGATTTGGCCAGAAAAGAGTTTCTCAATAGTCCGGTTTACAAGCAGCTTTTAACCAGCCAATCAGAAAAAACCACGGCCTTGCAGGTAAATATCACCTCTGCCGATAATTTACGCCAATTACGTAATATGCGTGATGAATTACGTACCCTAAAACGTCCTAGTGCTGAGCAGCGTCGGCAATTGAAAAAATTTACTGCCGATTATGAACTGGCTAATCAACAACGCCGGGAGCTTGAAAAGAACTTGGTGGCCTCGGTGCGAGCGGTGTTAGAAAAATATCGCCCCGATGCGAAGATATTCCTTGGCGGCGTGCCGATGATTATCAGCGATATGCTGGATTTTGTACGCAGCGATATGCTGGTGTTTGGTTCGGCGATTCTGGTTTTTATTGTCGTTAGCTTGGCGTTAATCTTCAGGAAAAAGCGTTGGGTGTTTCTGCCGTTATTAACCTGCTTTTTAACCTGTACTGCTATGTTAGGGGGTATCGCTTGGGCTGGGGTGAAAATGACGGTGATCTCGGCCAACTTTGTTGCGCTGTTATTGATTATCACACTCTCTATAACCATTCACTTGGTTGTACGGTTTATTGAATATGAAAAGAACAATCCCGATATGGACCAATTTGATCTGGTGATGCGCACCATGCGTTCGATGGTTAAACCCTGTACCTATACGACGATGACAACCATGGTGGCATTTTTGTCCCTGGTGGTCAGTGGTATTAAACCGGTTATTGATTTTGGCTGGATGATGACCATCGCCGTGGCATTGGCGCTAACTATCGGCTTCTTTGTCCTGCCTGCTGGCTTATTGTTGATGCCGCGTAGTCGTGATGATTCGGATGCTGAAACCGCATCAAAATTTACTAAAGCGGTGGCTACATTTACCGAGAGGCAAGGCAAACGCGTTATCGTATTTGCCTGTGTTTTATTGTTAGTCAGCATTGCTGGCATGGCGCAATTAAAGGTGGAGAACCGCTTTATTGATTATTTTCATAAAGATACCGAAATCTATCAAGGCATGTTAGAAATTGATACGCAATTGGGTGGTACCTTGCCTATGGATATTGTGATCGACCATGTCACAAAAACCGTCTCAGTTATTATCCCCGATGCCAACTCCGCGATGCCAGAGCCGGACGATGAGGAAGACACATTTTCCGATGATGATTTTTTTGCCGAAGACGATGAAGATGATGACTTTGCCTCGGAAGGACGCATAGCTTATGTGCAAAGCTATTGGTTTACCCGAGAAGGCATGCTGGAAATCAAGAAGGTGCAGGCTTATTTACAGAGTAAACCTTCGGTTGGCAAGGTTTTGTCTCTGGCGACACTCTATGATGTGATCAAAGATATTGCCGGTGAAAATGTGGATGATATTCAACTGGCGATTTTTAAAGAGAACTTATCCGAGCAAATTGATAAGGCGCTGGTAAAACCGTATTTATCCGAAGATGGTACTCAAACCCGTATTTCGTTGCGTATCAAAGAAACCGATAAAAGTTTAAATCGCTCAGAGATGATTGCCGACGTTAAAGCCTTTTTGCAGGATGATATGGCCTATAAGGTGGACGAGTTTGAGGTGACGGGCATGATTGTGTTGTATAACAATATGCTGCAAAGTCTATTTACGTCACAAATCGCAACATTGGCGGCTGTTTTTGTCGCCATCATGCTGATGTTTGCGGTGTTGTTTCGCTCTATTACGCTTTCGTTAATTGCCATAGCACCGAATATTCTCGCCGCCTTGTTAATTCTGGGTGGCATGGGCTGGGCCGGTATTCCTCTGGATATCATGACCATTACCATCGCCGCCATTACCGTGGGTATCGGTGTGGACGATACAATTCATTATATTCACCGCTTCCAACGTGAATTTGAAATTGATGGTGATTATGTGCAGGCGATGTATCGTTGCCATGCCAGTATTGGCCGGGCGATGTATTACACCTCGGTAACGATTATTATAGGTTTTTCTATTTTATCTTTGTCCAACTTCACACCTAGCATCTACTTTGGTGTGTTAACATCGTTGGCAATGTTTGCAGCCTTGGTGGGTGCTCTGGTACTATTGCCACAACTGCTGATTACTTTTAAACCGCTTAATAATAAAAAAACATTGATATCAGCTGATCAAATAGACGTCAAATAGTTGTAATGATAAGTGGAATGTAGACCTGAATGTGGTGCCTGTTGTATAGCACCCTCTATCAATCAACCTTTTTATGGTATGCCAAGTGGTAAAAAAGCCGGCGAACGTTGTGTTCATCTTGATAAAGATAAACTTTGTCGGCTTTTTGGGGATATAAAACGGCCAACGTGTTGTCATAGTTTTGCAGCAGAAGAGTTTGTTTGTGGTAATAGCTTCGACGAAGCTTTGCAAATTTTAACGCTGCTCGAAGTGCAAACCCAATAAAAGCGCTGATTACAAGGTATATTCTAGTATTAAAAAACTGGGGTAGTAGTCAGAAAAAGGATTAAAACAAAAAGCAAACATCACTTAAATGTAGGTTATAGAATTGTATCGGTCTAGCCTTTTGGTTAAAAAACGAACAATTTCATGGTTTATATCCTACAGATTGAGTTATGATTGAAACAGAAAGTAATTTTGTAACTGTCTAGATAGCAGGTTTGCTTATAAAAGCTAAATCGCTATTTAACGCAAGCCTGAAATATCAGGCCATCGACAGACTAATAAAAAAGGTGATCTATGCCATTGTTCAAATTGAAAAAAACTGTACTTTTAAGTTCTGCTATTTCAGCTGCAATAGTATTAACTGCTTGTGGTGGCGGTGGTGGCGGTGGTCCAAAGGCTGCTTCTGACCCCTGTGATTCAACCTTTAAAGGTTCATCGGCTATTGTTGTTGATAGTTATGATGGTGGTGTTTTGAAAGGGCACATAGAAGGCACGGATAACAATGGTGAAGCGAAGCTGAAAACAGTGACGCTTAAAGTACGAGGCCATAGTGATATCGCAGCGACCATCGATGGGGCCAAGGGTGAAACCTGTCAAAACTTTACACTCGAAAATATTCCTGCAGCCGATGCGCTGGCCGCCAGAGATAACGATTCTGTAGCCGATTACACGTTAACCGCAACTGATAATAATGATGTGCCGATTGCACATTCTTTCCTGGCTCGTGGTGCAGAACTGAAAAATGTTAGCTCGGTACAGTTAAATAACACGATCTTTTCAGGCCCAGCTGGTAAAAAGGGTTTAATCGATTGGTTACAAGCTGCCATCTCTGCCTACGATATTAAAGATGCGTTAAAAAACCCAGCTCCTGCAGCTGATGGCGCGGAAATCAAGCCTACAATCTTTGGTCCTGCCTCGTCTTTAGTGGTAGGTGATCTTATTACACAGTCAGTTGTGGATTCCAATATCAATCATGCAGGGCATTCTTTATTGGTGCCTGGTACCGAGACCAATACGCAAATTTCAGGTTTGGTTACTCCTGTTTTAAGTTCGGCGCATCTAGGTTTAAATGATAATTTTTATATTTATATTACCGATATTAGCTTTGGTGGTGAATCTGAAGATGGTCTTGATAACGGTGCCAAAATAGATATGCAATTGGTCGCGCCTAAATCAGGGAATACTGGTTTTGATATCGATGTGGTGGTGGTTTTTGAAGGTGTTGATGGCACAGATACGGACACGACAGTTGCGGTCAGAGTGGTTTCAGCGAATAAGAATAGTCATGTTATTACCGGCATCATGGATATTGACTTTGTAGTGCCTAGTGCCGCGATGCAGTTTTCTTTAAATGCAAGCAACGGTGTTGGAAATTTGGATATATTGAGCCTTTTAGCGGGTAAATCCACCCCAGGGTTTGGCGTGTTCCAAATCGTCGGTTCTGGTAATAATCAATTCGGCGGCGGCGTTGTCAGTGAAATCAAGGTAACGGCTTGTACTGACAGCATGTGTGATAGACCTGTGAATGAAATGGCAAATAAACTTGATAATCAGTTTAATAACTTTGTGAATATCAAAGAACTGTTTGCTGAGGCGGTTGATCCGTCTTCACCTGCAGATTACGAAGCAAACGATTCTCTGGCTAAAACATTAAGAGATATGCTGGTACCCATTAATGATGCTTTATTACCTTCAACGGCGTTGGTGGATTTAGAGAAAGATAAAGCGAATCCTAAACAAGTCAGCGTGACATCGTTGGCGGGTAAGGTGACGACGGTTAATAACGCAACTTCTGATCCTGTTGCCGGTGGTTTTGTTGGCGTGGGCGGTTCGGTGATTTTTGATAACCCTACCGGAATAGAACTTAAGCAGGCTTTAGGCTCTTATTTTGAAATTGGTGGTTCCAGTGAAGTGACTCAGGCTAATTTCAGCACCGATGGTGGCGTGGTTATAGCGATTTCGGAAGCATCTATCAATCAAACCTTATTGGCGATGTTTGAATCTGATGTGATTGCTGATCAAACGGTGATTATGACGCCTCAGGATTTGGGTATGAGCTTCCCAGGTGTTGCAGCTAATGACCCCATTCATGTAGAGGTTAATTTATCCTCTGCACCTTATATGGATGTGGGCAGTGAAGGTAATCAGCCTAATGAAATTGAAGCGGTAATGGATGGCCTGAGTTTGAAAGTTACCTTGATTCCTTTATCGGATCAATCGAGCTTTTGGAATGGCGGTAAAGGTAGTCATATCATGGATATTGCCTTATCTCCACGTGGCACTATTGCTTATGAAATTGTGAATGGCCTGCCACAAATCATTGTAAATGATCAAGGCCAAGTGGATGTCGCGTTAAATATCCATAGTTTGATAATCCGAGATTCCTTAGTTCAAACGGCTATGGATTTTGAAAAAACCACTACTGAAGATTTAAAAGTTGATATAGAAGCTGCTTTAGCCAAAGAAGTATCAAAAATAGCAGTAGAAATGGGTAATCAAATTCTTTCTGCACAAAAGCTGACAGTTTATGATTTAAAACCTACAGACGGAGTTTTGCCAGAAATGTTTGCAACAGCCTTACCTAAAACTGTAGGTGTTGTTGTTAAAGGTTTTAGAAGTGATACTGCGGGTAAAAACCTATTACTGATAGCTGATGTGGAAGTAGCGGATGCGGTGCAGGATGAAGGTGTGACAAATGCGATCTATAGCTTTACCTTCTGTGATTCAAATGATGTTAGCTTCACCTGTGTAGCAACACCGCAGTAAGTTTTTGATATCGCCATGCTCAGTGAATAACTGGGCAGGGTCATAATTATAATAATCGATGGTTAATCTGGAATTTTTATGTCTGGCTTAAAACAATTTATTCGCAAGAAAAGCTTCTTTTTAGCACCGCTATCGGCGTTGTTATTTGTGGCTGCTTGTCAGCAGGCACCTGATGGAATGATTGGAGAACTGAACAACTTAGATCCGGTTTATCCGGATGTAGGTGAAGTGGTTACTTCAGCGAATAATGTCTTCCAAATGCGGGTTAGTCCAGATTTGAAAGATGAATTAGTTGTGGTTCTTAATGGCAAAGAATTTGTTGTTGCCGAGACGGAATTTATCCACACAACCCGCGATAAAGTTTATGGCAATATGTATGACTTCCGTGGCGCTTTAGTATTGGGTGAGAATAGCTTGGGTATTCGTACCAATAAAGTGGGTAGTTATGAAGCTTATAATTTCTTTTTTGATGATCATAATCCACGGTTACATATCACCAATGTGTTTAAAAAACCTGTAGAGGCAGTTCCTTCGCAAGAAAACCCGGATTACACCGAGGCTGATAGAGCGGTAGAGCCGACACGAGGAGATACTTATATTGTTGAAGGTGAATTCGTTGACCCTTCGGCGATAGAAATATTTTCATTATCTGATACGCCACTTGAAACTGAATATTTTACCGTTAATGATGATGGCAGTTTAAAAGCTGCTACAACTTTAGCTGAGGCTTCTCACTTTCGTTTAACTATGCTTGGTTTTGGTGTGTCTCAGACAATTTCTTACACTCTGATGGATGAGCTACTGCAGGAAACTAACGAAACCTTATTATTCCCAGGAAACGCCAGCGGTGCTTTCGCTGCGGTGCAAATGAACTCCATGTTTACCGATAATGCCAGACCCTTGGTTGATGAATTAATTAAGGGGATTTGGAATGTATCAGTTGATAATAAAATTATCAATGTCCCTAATCCGGTTACTGTGAAAAAACTTAATAGCAGTCAGGCTGCAGTAGCTGGTGTTGATATGATCAGCATAGAGAGTACTCCTGGTTTGGGTATTGAAGGTGGGCTTGCCTGCCCAAGTTTAGGGGATTTTAAAGTTGTGCCTGTAAATGGTAAAGCGCCTGCAGGTTGCGGCATTATTATCGCTGATACACCAATATTAACGTCACCTACTGTAAGCTTTGGTTTTTGGAAACATGATTCTGATAATGCCATGCAAGCCTATTTTGATATACGTTTAGCTGAAGTAGCTTTTGATATTGAAATGTTTACTTATACGGATCTACGCGAAGGCTTGAAATTATTGGGTAATGGTCAGTATGTTCGTGTGCCTGTAGGGACTTACGGTGGGGGTTATAAAACCAGAGTGGTTCTTAGGGATGTCACTTTAAGATCATTTATGGATTTATCTGCTACTTCAACGCAGTTTATTGGTATGGGCAGCCCGGGTACATTCACGTTACGTTACACCGATGATGTGACTCAGATATTGGCCAATATTTTAACCGGTAAAAATATTATTCCGCAGTTGGAAAATGTGAGCTGTAATATTTGTAAAAATGGTGAAGTCGATATTCTTAACTTTATTATTGATTTTGGTTTTGCTTCAAGATCTGATGCCGGTGATAATCTGATAGGCAAAGCTGAAGAGGGCATGAGTGAAATCATCAAGCCAGTAATAGAGACCATTATCCAGTCAATTCCGATGATTTATGATCCGGTTAAATTGGCGGATAACGGTCTGAATACACGTTATTACGACAAAAATCATGTGGCTTTAAATATAACCGATGAAGGGAATGCGATAGTTGATGCATCTGGAGAACCTGTAGCTCCACAAGAATTGCATATGAAGCAAACTATTTATACTAATTATATCGATACGGTTGCGGAAAGAATTATTGTCGGCCCTTATACTGCAAAGTTGCAGTTCTCAGGTGGTTTTACCGCAGCAGGAACAGGCGCTAAAAAAACGGGTTTAGGTTCTTTTTATCAAAATGCGATTGAAAACAGAAAAGTTAATTCAAGTTCTTGGGCTGGTGGTAAAGACTCTACTGTAGCGCTGAGTTCGACCGGCATTAATCAATATCTATTTGCTGAACATCAATTGGGCTTCTTAGGCCAAGAGGGCATGAGCTTTACGATGAAGACTGATTTGCTTGATTTAGTTTCTGGGAATCTGAATTTGGATGATTTCTATAGTTATATGTTTAAAGGCTCAGATCTTCTTTATGTCGAAGCTGACGAAGCTTCAAATTCTAATGTTGAGCTTTTAGAACATGGCAATGAAGTAAAGGTTGAATTTATTACCCATCAGGCTCCACAAATTGAATTGTTTGGAGAAACGCCTGGGCGTAACGGCATTCATTTAAATGTGCAGGGCATAGATTTTCCAAACTTCGGTGGTAAGGAGCAAATACCAGGTGCTGTAAAAATGATTTCGCCGGATGTGCAGGTTATTGTGTCTAAGCCGGATTCTAATAATGTGGGTAAATTCATAAAGCTATTAGATTTCCATATTGATTTGGAGTTGGATGCCTTTATTGGTGTTGAGCACGGCTTGCCTTATTTGATTCCTAGAGATGAATTTTCCAAGGTGAGAGTGACGCAGGTAGATTATTATCCTTACCCAGATGTCAGTGAGTTAACTCAAAGGGCTATCTTGGCTTTTGCTATGGCAAAAGCACTGGATGATACCTTGGTCAGAGAAGTTGATGGCGACATTAATCAGTTAAACTTATTGCTAAGAGATGCAATGAGAAAACTTTCCAGGATAGAGGATGTAAAACATGCCTCTTATACGCCTGCAAGCGAGACTGAAGTGGCTAGCTGCGGTAAATTAAAACTGGATCTATTACCTGTAGATTTGAATTACCAAAGTCTATTGTCACATATGGCAGGAAAAGCAGTATTACATAAACCTGTATTTAGATGGTTGACAGTAGATGAGACCGGTGGATGGTTGATGATGGGTATTGATTTACAAACGTCCAGACCGAATGTTTGTCCTCAGTTTTTATCGGGCTTAAATGGTGTAATCTATGATCCTGCAGGTCCACTTCTAGCACCACCGAATCATGATGAGGCGGCTCCGTTGTCTCTATGTATTCATTCGGCTCTCGTGGCTTATGAAGAAGAAAAATGTATTATTGATTAAATTATAAAAAACCGGCCTAGCCGGTTTTTTTTACTTTATAAATTTCAACAACCGGCTTATAACCTTTATCCATTTTATTTAAGCTGGGTCGGTTTCTATAGGCGCTCACCTGCTCATGGTCTGCCAGCAGTTGCAGTTGTGAGGTGGTGCCGATATTACTGAGTTGTTGAAAGGCGTTAGCGTAGCTCATTTGATATCCCTATTTCATACGGTAGTGATAAGAGTCAAACATGATGCGCTGCATATGTGACACTTTAATGTTGTTATCTATACAGTTTAGTAATCATTCGTTATATCTCCAGCAAACAGTAAAAAATACTGGCTTGAATAGGCTTGTGTCTCTAAACTCTTTGCCAACATTCCGTGGCAAAATGCTAATAAATAAGAATATGGAGCTCTTATGGGCCGTGCACTCTCCACATTGATTGATGATATTGAGCTGGAAAAAATCGAGATCAATATCTTTAGAGGGAAAACCCTCGATGTTGCCAAAAATCGTGTTTATGGCGGGCAGGTTTTAGCCCAGGCAATTAATGCCGCGAGTCGTACCGTAGCCAGGCCTTTGGTCTTGCATTCCCTGCATGCTTATTTTTTACGCGAAGGTGATGAAGACAGCCCGATTATTTACGAGGTGGATAGAATTCGAGATGGCCGCACGTTTACGACACGTAGAGTGGTGGCTATTCAGCATGGCCGACCCATATTTAACGTGAGTTTGTCTTATCAAATGCCGGAAAAAGACAGTATCGAGCATAATAGTTCAATGCCTCAAGTTGTAGGCCCTGCCGATCTAGTTAATGATGAATTATTGTATGGTGAGGCGCTGGGAGAAAAATCGCAAAAATCCTGGCCTATTGAATATCGCCAAGTTGACCCTATGCTAGTGCATAAATTAGAGGCCAAAACGAAAACAAGCTGTGTCTGGTTTAAGTCCAATGGTGTGATTGCCGATGATCCCGCCTTGCATCAGGAATTATTAGCCTACGCCTCAGATCACCTGTTATTACAAACGGCCTTGCGCCCACATGCGATGCATGACAGCGTGGCGAATGTGCGTATGGCATCTTTAGATCATTCTATCTGGTTTCATAGGCCTTTCAGCATAGATCAGTGGCTGTTATATGAGATGGAGACAACCGTTGCCGCAGGCGCTAGAGCTTTCTGCCGAGGACGAGTCTTTGCTGAGAACGGTGAGTTAGTGGCATCTACGGCACAGGAAGGTTTGATTCGTGATAATGCGTAACTCACTTTTTGGACAAAAAAATAAGGTGCTGCGGTGTTATTAAACGGGGTTTCTCACCGCACAATCACTGTTGATTCACAGCAGACGATAACCATTATCGATCAAACCAGGCTACCTTTTTCTATTGAATGGCTAAAGTTAGAAACCGTGGATGCGGCCTGTATCGCGATTAAAACCATGCAGGTCAGAGGTGCACCCGCCATAGGTGCAGTAGCTGCTTATGCCATGGTTCTTGCCGTGAAAGAAGACGCTAGCTGGCAGGCAATATTGCAGGCTGCGCAGTCCATCAAGGCCACAAGGCCAACGGCGGTTAATCTTGCCTGGGCCGTTGATAAGCAGTTAGCGGCTTTATGTGATGTAGAAGACGATTTACGTTTAGAGTTATCCTGGCAATTGGCGGCTGATATCTGTGAAGAGGATGTAGCCGCCTGCAGTGCCATTGGCGATTATGGCCTGGCTCTGATTGAAAAAATTGCGGCGCAGAAACCGGGGCAAACCATCAATATTTTAACTCATTGCAATGCCGGGTGGTTGGCTACCGTGGATTGGGGTACGGCACTCTCACCTATTTATAAAGCTCAGCAAAAAGGTTTGCCTATTCATGTCTGGGTAGATGAAACCCGGCCAAGAAACCAGGGTGCCTTACTCACCGCTTTTGAACTCAGCCAGCAGGGCATCAATAATACCTTGATCTGTGATAATGCCGGAGGGCATTTGATGCAAACCGGGCAGGTTGATTTATGCCTGGTTGGCAGTGATAGGACCACATCGAATGGCAATGTATGCAATAAAATAGGCACCTATTTAAAAGCATTGGCGGCTAAAGATAATAATATTCCCTTTTATGTCGCGTTGCCTACATCAACCATCGATTGGATTTTGCACTCAGGTAATGATATTCCTATAGAAGAACGAGACGCCTCTGAGGTGCTCAATGTCATGGTGAATGTTGATGGTGAACTGCAGGCTTTACCTATGAGTGCGGCAACACAGGCGGCAAATCCTGCTTTTGATGTGACCCCCGCGCATTTGGTTACGGCTTTAATCACAGAGAAAGGCGTTTATGCTGCCAATACGGAAGCTTTGCAACGCTTAAAAGATGTGTGTGACAAGTGACAAAAATAAAAGAATTAAGCCTGCGCCAGCAGATTATTGATGCGGCCTGTGCGATGCATATCGATGGCCTGACAGTAGCCAATAGTGGCAATGTATCGGCCCGCAGTGAAAGAGGTCTGTTAATCACACCTTCAGGTGTGGCCTATGAATCTTTAACCCCTGAATCACTTGTTGAGTTAAACCTTAGCGGTGAAAAACTTTCCGGGCAATTGCAGGCTTCCAGTGAATGGCATTTTCACTGTGCAATTTATCGGGAGAAAACGGATGTGGCAGCGATAGTACATGCACACTCACCTGCGGCAACGGCGTTAAGCTGTTTACGCAAACCGCTGCCGGCTTTTCATTATATGGTGGCGTTGGCAGGCGGTTATGAAATTCCCTGTGCTGACTATGCAACCTTTGGCACCGAGGAATTATCACATTCGGTATTGTCAGCGTTAAAGGGGTATAAGGCTTGTTTAATGGCAAATCACGGCATGACGGTGACAGGGGCAAATATTGACGGCGCGTATAAGTTGGCGTTGGAAGTGGAAAGCCTGTGTGAGATGTATCATAAAGCCGCGGTTTTGGGTGATGTTGTCTTGCTCAGTGATAAAGAAATGCAAGAGGCCGCAGATGCCTTTGTAGTTTATGGGCGGGCGGTTAAAAAAGGGCCAAATAAAGCGTGATTAATGTCACAAACTGCGATGAATATCAATGTCCTTAGTTAGGCCATTTATTTTGTTGCAGAGCTGATGTAATCTAGGCATATAAAGATCAATGCTTAACTAAAATATTGTTGGGCTTAGAGCAAATAATAAAGGCATACCATGGCGCTGAAAACTGCATTAATTGTTGATGATTCAAAATTAGCCAGGATCACATTACGTAAAAAACTCGATAAACTGGGTGTTGACGTTGAGCTTGCTGAATCTGCAGAGCAAGCCATTGCGATGCTGAAGGCAAATCGTCCTGATGTTGTGTTTATGGATCACTTGATGCCTGATATGGATGGCTTCGAGGCCACCCAAGAAATCCGTAGCATGCATGGTTTTGCCGATCTTCCTATCGTGATGTGTAGTGGTAAAGATCATGATAGCTATCTTGAAGAAGCCCAGGCCATTGGTGCAAACTTTACCCTGATTAAACCGCCAACGAATGAAGGCTTAGATGCCATCATGAATATGGATTTCTCCAACCCATTGGCGGCGGAATCATTATTAGAGCCTGTCGTTCAGGATGCAGAGGAAGATGTTGTTGCCGATGCCATCGCTGAAATTACTGCCGTGCTGGATGATGACGATGATCTATTGATTTCTGATGATATGCTGATCAGCGATGATATGGATGATGACCTTCTAATCAGTGATGATATGCTTGATAGCTCTGATGTATCGGCAGATTCCCTATCCAGTGATTTGGATGATGCGCTGTTATTAGATGATTCTTTGATGATGGATTTGCATGAGCCAACATCTGACTTGATTGCTGACGATGAGTTTGAACTGGATGATATTCCGGTTCTGGCAACAGCTGCGGAAAATCCATTAGCTGTGGTTGGTGAAGATGATGCCGATCTAATGGCGATTCCTGTTGCAGAAGTTGAGGAAGATTTAGGCGACTTGCCTTTGATGGACGTTGAAGAGACGTTTTTGACTGATGTGCTACCTGAACTTGATGCCATAATGCCTGCAGATGATGTGGCTGAAGAAATTGATGCGCTTATCGATGAAGTGGTGTTAGAACCTGTTATTGAAGCCGCGGCGCCGGTTATTGAAACAGTGGTGGTTGCTGAGTCCGGCTTATCTGCTTCTGAAATAGAGGGCTTGGTTTCAGCCAAAGTTACCGAGCTACTTGCGCTTGAAAAACAGCAGATTCAACAAGATGTAGAACAGAAGATTGCCGATCAAACTGCTGCGATTATAGCAAAGCAACAAATCCTGGAAGAAAAGACCGATTTATTAGCTGCTGCTGGCTTTGACGTTGCAGAGCCGGGTGCTGCTTTTGATGAGGCCGCTGTACAGACATTAATAATCCAAACCCTGGATGATAAACTGACGGCATTAACGCAAACGCTGTCAGCCGATTTAACCAGCCAATTTACCGATTTATTAGATCAACGTTTGGCGTCTGCTGAAGCTACCACTGAGCCGGTTGATGTTGAAACGATCGTTGCCGATAAACTGAATGTCAGCATGGCAGAGATGACGGATAAATTGGCGGTGATGCAGCAACAAATAGACGCCTCTAATGAGCCCGATGAAACGTTGTTAAACGAGGCCTTGGCGGCATTGCAACCTGCGGCATCTTCTACAGAGGGTGGTGCATCTAGCGATATCAGTGATCAATTAGATGCCATGCTGGAAGTGCAATTGCAGATGCAGAATAAGATGGGGCTACCTAAAATGCTCTCTGGGGTGGCGCTGATTTTGTCTATAGCCGCATTAGGTGCTGCAGTAATGGGGTTTTTGTCCTAGTTTTCCGTTAAATTCACCCGAATCATGAAAAGGCCGCATTGCGGCCTTTTTTGTGATAAAATCGCCACCTTTGATAATACGTTTATGGTCTTCTCAGACCAGTATAAGCCCGTAAAGAATCCGTAAAATAGGTGTGACCGTTGGATATTTCCTCTTATATGCAGTCATTAGGTAAACAGGCCAGAGCGGCTTCGCGCGCGATGGCAGTGGCTGATACCGGTAAAAAAAATCAGGCTTTATTAGCCATGGCCAAGAGCATCGATGCTTCGCGTGATGTGTTGTTGGCAGCCAATGCAAAAGACATGTTAGCCGGCAAAGAAAAAGGCCTGGATGCGGCGTTATTAGATCGATTAGAGCTTACCCCTGCCCGTATCGATGGCATGATTGAAGGGCTGGAGCAGGTAGCCGCTTTAGCCGATCCTATCGGCGCGATCACCGATTTAAATTATCGTCCTTCAGGTATTCAGGTAGGCAAAATGCGAGTGCCTCTAGGTGTTATCGGCATCATTTATGAATCACGTCCCAATGTTACGGTGGAGGCGGCGAGCCTGTGTTTAAAATCAGGTAATGCGGCGGTTTTACGTGGCGGTTCCGAGGCGGTTCATTCGAATCAGGCGATTGCCGCCTGTGTCAGAGATGGCCTTAAAGCTGCGGGTTTACCCGAAGATGCGGTGCAAGTGTTGGAGACCACCGATAGAGAAGCTGTAGGACAAATGATTACTCTGCCTGAATATATCGATGTGATCATACCCCGAGGTGGCAAAGGCTTAATTGAGCGTATCAGCAAGGATGCGCGCGTGCCTGTAATCAAACATCTAGATGGCATTTGTCATGTGTATATCGATGATGATGCCGATAGCAAAAAAGCCATAGCTGTTACTGTAAATGCCAAGACCCAGCGTTATGGCACCTGTAATACGATGGAAACCTTATTAATTGCAGCTTCCCGGGCGCAGGAATTATTACCCAAATTGGCAGTGGAATTTCAGGAACACGGTGTAGAAATACGTGGCTGTGATACCACCTTAGAGATTTTGGGAGCAGCGGCAATACCTGCGACCGAAGAAGACTGGGCCACCGAATATTTAGCGCCGATTTTGTCGATAAAAGTGGTTGATGGCATCGATAAGGCGATAGAGCATATCAATACCTATAGCTCACAGCATACCGAATCGATTATTACCGAGAATTACAGCAAATCACGTTTATTTTTACGCGCCTGTGATTCCAGCTCGGTGATGGTGAATGCATCTACCCGTTTTGCCGATGGTTTTGAATATGGCTTGGGAGCCGAAATTGGTATTTCTACCGATAAAATTCATGCCCGAGGCCCGGTGGGGCTGGAAGGGTTAACGTCGCAGAAATATGTGGTTTTAGGTGACGGTCATATCCGTCAATAAGCAGCCTAATATGCTTGCTGGAATAGGTGTCATGGGCGGTATGTTTAATCCTGTGCATAATGGCCATTTACGTGCTGCGGTGGAATTTTCTGAAGCCTTGACGTTGGGTGATGTTTTTATGATGCCCTGCCATCAGCCTGCGCATAAAAACAGGCCTGATCAAAGCAGTGCCCAGCGCAAGGTCATGCTGGATTTAGCCTTGCTGAATTTCAATGGGGTCAGAGTCGATGATAGAGAAATGCGCCGTGGGCAT
Source organism: Pseudomonadales bacterium (assembly GCA_013215055.1). Taxonomy (GTDB): domain Bacteria; phylum Pseudomonadota; class Gammaproteobacteria; order Pseudomonadales; family DT-91; genus CAKMZU01. Next base: position 142,017 of record JABSRQ010000008.1, read on the forward strand.
GATAGACCCAGTTACACGATTGACTCTCTGCTGGAAATCCGTGCAGAAATAGGGCCTAATACGCCGCTTTATTTTGCTATGGGCACAGATGCTTTTAACAGCATTGAGAGTTGGCATCAATGGCAGCAGCTTTTTGATGTTGCCAATATCGTTGTATTACATAGGCCAGGCACAAATATTAATATTTCCAATGGCTTTTTATTACAGCGAAAAAAAACATTAGCGGATAGAGGGGCGGTGGCAGGACATTTATATGACCTTGTGATACCTGCTTTAGATATTTCCTCTACCCAAATACGCGCTGCTATAGGCGCAAAAAAGAATATCGGCGGCCTGCTACCTGAGGCCGTAGAAAATTATATTAATCAATACAAACTGTATCAGTGACTCTATGAATAAAGCACAATTAAACGCGTTGGTTGTTAAGGCCCTGGAAGACCTAAAAGCCAAAGACGTTGTCTGTCTGGATGTTACCTCGGTGACGGATATGACCGATACCATGTATTTTGTAACCGGAACGTCTAATCGCCATGTTAAATCACTGGCAGAAAATGTCAGCATGGAAGTTAAAAAAGCCGGTAGGCAGCCATTAGGCATTGAGGGGCAAGATGTCGGTGATTGGGTGTTGGTCGATTTAGGTGAAATATTGGTGCATGTGATGTTACCTGAAATTCGTGACCTTTATGACCTGGAAAAATTATGGTCAATACCTGAAAGATCTGATGATGCTTAAATAGAGCGTTTGAGTTATGCGCATACGGATTATTGCCATAGGTCAGAAAATGCCAGCTTGGGTAAGCACGGCCTATGATGACTACGCAAAACGTATTAACGGTGATATGCAGCTGCAAATGCTGGAATTACCTATGCAAAAGCGTGGTAAAAATAGCAATGCCGCCCAACTTACCGAAAAAGAAGGTAAGACGATTCTTGATGTCTTAAAGCCGGGTGAGCGTGTTGTGGCACTGGATGTTTTGGGCAAAGATCTGACCACACAAAAGTTAGCCTCAAAGTTGAAAGATTGGCAGATGGATGGGCGTAATGTGGCCATTATTATCGGCGGGCCTGACGGTTTATCACCGGCGGTCTTACAACGAGCCGATGATAAAATTTCATTGTCGAAATTAACCCTGCCACATCCCTTGGTCAGGGTTTTGTTATCTGAACAGCTGTATCGAGCCTGGTCTATCAATCATGGCCATCCCTATCATCGATGATGACCCACTAAACAGATGCAATATCGCGCCTTAAAGGACAATGCCCGTGAGCAGCGGCTGATTCATATTCGCACGATTATTGCTTTTGTTATCGTGTTTATCTTGCTCAGTGTCTTATTTAGCCGCTATTTTTTTCTCCAAATTTATCATTATGAAACCTATGCCACTAAATCGGAATCTAACCGTGTTCATCTGCAGCGCCTGCCTCCCAAGCGCGGTTTAATTGTTGATAGGGACCATCAACTAGTTGCCGAAAATCAACCCAGTCATGTGTTATCGATTATTCGCGATAGAGTCGATGATTTACCGGCGTTGTTAGATTCTCTTAAACGTTATCAATTAATTGATGATGACGATATTGCCCGGTTTATGAAACGTAAAAAACGTTTTAGAGCGTTTGAAGCTCAGCCTATTCGTTTTAATTTAAATGATGAAGATATCGCCAAAGTGGCGGCCAATCGTATCCGGATGCCGGGTGTGGAAGTTAACGCAACCTTGGTGCGCCATTATCCGCAACAGGGCGATTTGGCTCATATGTTAGGTTATGTGGGGCGTATCAATGAACGTGAACTTAAGCAGCTTGATCTTGATAATTATTCAGGCACCCATCATATCGGTAAAATTGGCATAGAAAAACACTATGAGGATTTTCTACATGGTACGGCAGGCTTTCAAAATGTTGAAACCGATGCCCGTGGACGTGTATTAAGAACTCTGGAAAAAACACCGCCTATACCCGGAGAAAATATTGTTTTGCATATGGATTTGGATGTGCAAAAAGTAGCTTTGCAAGCGCTGGGTACACATCGTGGTGCCGTGGTTGCGATAGATACCACTAACGGCGGTATTTTGGCGGCAGTCAGTACACCTACCTTTGATGCCAATGCCTTTGTTAATGGGATCAGCCACAAAAATTACAACGCATTAAGAAATAATCTCGATTTACCGTTGTTTAACCGCATTATTCAGGCGCAATATCCACCGGGCTCTACGGTTAAACCTATGATGAGTTTGGCAGGGCTGGAAGAGAAGGCGACGTTTACCTGGAGTAAAGTTGCCGATCCTGGCTGGTATCAACTGCCTAATGATAAACGTTATTACCGTGACTGGAAGCGTCAGGGCCACAGTAAATTTGTCGGATTTCATGATGCGCTTGAACAATCCTGTGATGTGTTTTTCTACGATTTAGCCTTTAAATTGGGCGTGAAAAATATATCCAAATACTACGATATGTTTGGCCTGGGCTGGGATACCGGTATCGATGTACCCAATGAAAGGCACGGTATCAACCCTTCTCCACAGTGGAAACGTAGCCAGGGGCGTGGGCGTTGGTATACCGGAGACAGTTTAAATATGGCGATAGGCCAGGGTTATGTATTAATGACACCTATGCAGCTGGCTTATATGACCAGCATTATCGCCAACCGCGGTAAGCGTTTTATTCCGCAGATGGTGAGGAAATTGGGTGATAATGAATTACCCCCTAAGCAGCGTCCCGCTATTAAACTGGGTGATGAGCAAAACTGGGAAGAAATTATCTATGGCATGCAGCGGGTTATCTCCGGGAAAAAAGGTACGGCCAGGCGTATCGGCCGTGGTCTAACGTACACGTTGGCAGGTAAAAGTGGTACCGCTCAGGTGGTGGGCATCAAGCAGGGTGAGCGTTATGACGCCAAGGCGTTAAAAGAGCGACAACGTGATCATGCTTTATTTATCGGTTTTGCGCCAATAGACAAACCACGTATTGCGGTTGCGGTGATCGTTGAAAATGGTCAGTCGGGTTCTGGGGTTGCCGGCCCTATTGTAAGAAAGGTCATTGATGCCTGGATGTTAAAAGTGGCGGAACAGGAAAAGCTCGAAAAGCAAAAAGAAGAAAAACTTAAGAAAGAAACCAAGGCTAGTAAGGATAACGAACATGTTTGAAACCAAGGATTATGTTCGTCAAATCAATGCCGATGGTTTTAGAAAAAAACAGGGTTTCTGGCAATCAATTAATTTAGATCCGTGGTTACTTTTATTATTAGTTACGCTAACCATTTGTGGATTGTTTCTACTCTACAGTGCCAGCGATTACAAAATTCCAACGCTTAAACGTCAGCTGACTTTTTATGTTATTGCCTACACGGTGATGATTATTATCGCTCAAGTGCCGATGTTGTTTTTCCGCCGTATTGCGCCTTTTCTGTATATTATAGGGGTTTTATTATTGCTGGCCGTATTGCTGTTTGGTAGCGGCGCAAAGGGCGCACAGCGCTGGTTAGATATTCCTGGCATTATTCGTTTCCAGCCCTCTGAAATATTAAAACTGGTTATGCCTTTGACAGTTGCCTGGTATCTTTCTTCACGTATTTTACCACCTAGCTTTAAACATGTTGTGGCAGTGATGGTATTAGTGATGTTGCCTACGATAATGATTGCTGCACAACCCGATTTAGGCACGTCAATATTAATCGCCTCATCAGGCCTGTTTGTGTTATTGCTTGCTGGCCTGTCGATTTGGTATATCGTCTCAGCAGTCGTGTTAGGTATTTCAGCCGCCTGGCCGATGTGGATGTTTGGATTACGAGAATATCAAAAGGGACGAATACTGACGCTTTTAGATCCAGAGCGCGATAAATTAGGTGCTGGCTGGAATATTATTCAATCTAAAACAGCCATAGGTTCTGGTGGATTTAATGGTAAGGGTTATTTGCAGGGTACCCAATCACAATTGAACTTTTTGCCCGAAAGTCACACTGACTTTATTATCGCGGTATTAGCCGAAGAGTTTGGCCTAATCGGTGTGATGCTTTTGTTAGGCCTTTATTTATGCATTATCATCCGTGGTTTAATGATTTGCTGGATGGCCGATACTACGTTTAATAAACTGGTGGCAGGCAGTGTGACGTTAACCTTTTTTGTTTATATCTTTGTTAATATGGGCATGGTGTCCGGTATTTTACCGGTGGTTGGTGTACCTTTGCCGTTAGTGAGTCAGGGGGGGACATCGATAGTCACCCTGATGGCTGGATTTGGATTGTTAATGGCCATCTCTAGTGATAAACAACAATTTTCTCGTTAGAACTTAGAGTGTGTGGAGATTTTTATGAGTAGACTTCTTTATAGTGCCTGTATATTGGTTTTAAGTTTGGCTACTGCCAATGTAGCTGCAGGTTCATATGCAGACCGTGACGATGTAAAAGCTTTTGTCGCTACAGTTGCAGCCAAACATAAGATGGATGAGGCCGAATTGCTGGCCATTATTGCTCATGGAGTTAAAAAACAAAAAATACTCGATGCGATTTCAAGACCTGCTGAAAAACGTTTAAATTGGGGCTCATATCGTAATATCTTTCTGGAGCCAAGACGCATCGCCCAAGGTGTTGAGTTTTGGAAGAAACACGAAAAACTAATTAATGATATTGCCGCCGAATACAAGGTCGCCCCGGAGATTATCATGGCGATTATTGGTGTAGAAACCCGTTATGGTCGTTTAACAGGCGGTTATAAAGTGTTAGATGCATTATTAACCTTGGGTTTTGATTATCCTAAACGTGGAAAGTTCTTCCGTGGTCAATTAGAACAGTTTTTATTACTCAGCAAAGAACAGGGGCTGGATGCAACTGAGTTAACCGGCTCTTATGCGGGGGCTATGGGTTATGGCCAGTTTATTCCGGGCAGTTATCGTGCCTATGCGGTGGACCATGATAAAGATGGTGTGGCCGATATCTGGAATAACCCCGCCGATGCCATTGCTTCGGTCGCAAATTATTTTGCTAAACATAAATGGACTTACGGTGACTTAGTTGCAGTGCCTATCACATTGAACAAAGGCCAGGTGATCAGCGATAAACTGATTACAGGTTCAGTTAAGCCTAAAAAAACCGTGGCTTATTATCGTAAAGCGGGTGTACCAATACCTCGTCAAATTCGTGACGATGAAAAGGTCGCTTTATTGAAGTTCGAAACCGCAGATGGTGTAGAATACTGGCTGGGCTTTGATAACTTCTATACGATTACACGTTATAATCACAGCCAGCTCTATGCGATGGCTGCTTTTCAATTCAGTCAATTACTGAAAACCCACGTTATAATGAAGTAAAATGCTGCCACCTTTTTGTAAATGTTTTTTATTATCTAGTGGGCTGCTTTTAGCGGCCTGTAATTATCAAGTTAAGCCGCAAACCGCGCCTGTTGAAGATGTTTCGGAATCCGATGCTTTTCAGCTGAGTCGTTATGATGTGGCTGCTGATTTTTCTCCAGAAAAACAATTACAGCCCAATCAAATCAAAGATGCAGATCCCCAACCTGAGGCTAGATCTCGTGGGGGTAATTATTCGCCGTATACGGTTTTTGGCAAAACCTACGAAGTGCTGAGTGATGAAAATGCATTGCTGTATAAAGAGCAGGGGGGAGCTTCCTGGTATGGCTTAAAGTTTCATGGCCATAAAACCTCCAATGGTGAAATATACGATATATACGGTATGACGGCGGCGCATAAAACCCTGCCAATTCCATCGTATGTGCGTGTCACCAATTTACAAAATAAACGCAGCTGTATAGTGCGAGTGAATGATAGAGGGCCCTTCCATGATGGGCGTATCATCGATCTATCGTATGCGGCTGCAACAAAACTGGGTTATAAAGATCAGGGCACGGCCTGGGTGTCAGTAGAAACCATTGATGCCATTGCCTGGCAGGCACAGAGAAAGTTTGAGCAAGAGCTGGCTATTGCAGCGAAAAAACAGCAGTTAAAAAAGGCGGCTGCTGTTGAAAAAAATATAGCTGAAAAAGAAAAAACAATATACTTGCAACTCGGTGCGTATAGCCGTGTTGATATCGCCAAGGCTAAATATCAAACGCTCTATGCCAAATACAGCCATCCGGTGTTTTTGGAGTCTGGCATTGATCAATATCATCGATTAAAAATAGGCCCAATAGCCGAGCAGCAACTGGCACAAATTCAGGCCGATTTAGCTGAAGAAGGATATCCAGCACCTGTACGTCTAAAAACCCGGTAAGCCTATCAAATACTGCCCTGCCACGGCTTTTGCTTTGGTAGAAATCTTGTTAGCATAAGCAATTAAATGAATTAGTCATCAATTGAAGGTTATTGCTGAAATGCTTCCTATTTTAAAGTCTCTTTCTTCGGCAAAAGTCACGGCGTTTTTAGTGCTGTGTTTTTCCTGTCAAATATTTACTGCAGCTGCAAATCCACCCAGGCCTAATGCACGTTCGGTAGTGATGCCAAAGCTGATTCCCGCCGCGCCGAAAATTGCCGCCAAGGGTTATATCTTGATGGATGCCAATAGCGGCAAGGTGATTGCTGAAATGAATGCCGATGAGCGCCTGGAACCGGCAAGCTTAACCAAGATGATGACCACCTATGTCGCCGATTATGAGTTAGAGCAGGGCAATATCGCCTTGGATGATATTACCGTCGTCAGTGAAAATGCCTGGGCCAGAAATTTCCCCGGTTCTTCTTTGATGTTTTTGGAAGTCGGTAAAAAAGTGGATGTACATAGTCTGTTAAAAGGTGTGACAATTTCATCCGGTAACGATGCCACGGTTGCGTTGGCTGAACATATCGCAGGCTCCGCCGATGCGTTTGCCGATGTGATGAATCAACATGCACAGTTATTGGGTATGACGGGTTCTCACTTTATGAATCCACATGGCCTGCCTGATGATGATCATTACACGACCGCAAGGGATATGGCGCGTTTAGCACAGGCCACGATTCAGGATTTTCCGGAACGCTATAAGCTGTATTCGATGAAGTCGTTCACGTATAACAACATCAAACAAACCAACCGCAACCGCCTATTATGGCGTGATCCTTCGGTAGACGGTTTTAAAACAGGCCATACTGCGCGTGCCGGTTATTGTCTGGTGGCCTCGGCCAAAAAAGATGATATGCGTTTGATCTCGGTGGTGATGGGAGCCAAGAGTGATGCTGCGCGTATGCGTGAATCACAAAAACTTTTATCTTATGGCTTTCGTTATTATAAAACCTTAAAACTGTATAACGCCTACGATGTGGTGACTGAGCAGCGTTTATTTGGTGGCGAAGAAGACATGATTAAACTGGTAGCCAGCCAGGATGTGTATGTCACTGTGCCACGTTCACAAAAAGATAATATTGAAGCTGAAGTGCAGGTAGATTCCTTTATAGAAGCACCGGTTAAAGCCGGTGCGCAGTTGGGTGATGTACTGGTGAAACTTGGTGATGAAGTGTTATTAACGCAGTCTTTGGTAGCCGATAGTGATATGGAATCTGGCGGTTTCTTTGCGATGATCTGGGGTAAAATTCAGAAGTTCTTTGCGCAGCTGTTAGAAGGTTAATATGACTCAGCAGGCACCGCCTAAAATTGAATTCCCCTGTCAATATTCCATTCGTGTGATGGGGGATAAATCGCCGACTTTTAGTGATGAGGTGGTAGCGATTATCCAGCGCCACGCACCTGAATTAAAGCCAGAAACCGCGACCAGAAAAGATAGCAGCAAAGGCCGTTTTATGAGTGTGAAGGTGATGATCATTGCAACGGGTGAACCCCAACTTACTGCCATTCATAATGATTTAAAGGCTCATCCTGCAGTTAAAATGGTGCTGTGATGGCCTCACAAAACCCTGTTAGTGACACATTAATTGTTAAAGAACTGGGCTCTCAAGCCTATCTGCCTATCTGGCAGGCGATGAAAGACTTCACCGATACAAGAGATGAAAATACCTTAGATGAATGCTGGCTGGTTGAACACGAGCCGGTATTTACCCAAGGCCAAGCGGGTAAATCAGAGCATATTCTACAGCATAACAATATCCCCGTGGTGCAGTGTGATAGAGGCGGGCAGGTAACCTATCATGGGCCTGGTCAGGCTATGTTGTATTGCCTGGTGGATATTAAACGTAAAAAAATCGGTGTACGTGACTTTGTCACGATCATGGAGCAGGCGGTTATATCGCTATTATCTGATTTGGGTATTGAAGCGGGTTTAAAAGAGGGGGCACCTGGGGTTTATGTCAAAGGCGCTAAAATTTCTGCACTGGGTTTACGCGTTCGACGTGGTGCCACCTATCATGGCCTGGCATTAAATGTCGATATGGACTTAAGCCCGTTTTTACAGATTAACCCCTGCGGTTATGAAGGTATGGTGGTTACCGATATAAAAACTTTATTGACGGAAAAAAAACAAGCCGTACCTACAATGGCTGAAATTAATCAACAATTGCTGGAAAAGTTCTCAGTATTGCTTCATTACAGCCATATTCAATACGTTTAGTTGATGAATAACTAGATCTTTTGTAAATCCTCCATCAATTCCTTGATGGATGCATAACGTGCGTCCATTTCTTTTTGCATACATTTATGAATAATTTCTTGTAGCGCAGGAGTGCTTAAATTAATTTCAGCGCTTAATGATGGTGGCTTCTCCATTAAATGACATTGTGCATAAGCGGCAAAATTGTCGGCCTTAAAAGGCGGCTTACCTGAAAAAATAATATACAGAATAACGCCTATGGCATAGATGTCGCTACGTTGATCCAGGGGCTGACCTAGAAACTGCTCGGGAGCCATAAAGTTTGGTGTGCCAGAAACTTTTGCAGCAAGCGGCTGGTCATTAGCTTGTTGTTGATTTACATCAGAAGCCTTGATTTGCATGGCCAGGCCAAAATCCATTATTTTGATAATACCCTGGCGGTTAACCATCATATTACTGGGTTTTAAATCTCTATGGATGATACCTTGTTCATGAGCAGCAGCGACGGCTGAGCAAATTTGTTTGGCCATCAGGACACCGATAGCAATATCTAACGCGCCTTTCATTTTAATCAGCGCATTTAAATCATAGCCATGTACATATTCCATGCTGATGTAATGGCTGCCATTGCAGCGCCCCAGATCAAAGGTGCGAATAATGTTGCGATGGGTAATGCGTCTTGCCAGGCGAATCTCCTGCTTGAATTGTTCAGACTCGGCTTGGTCGAAGGTGTTGGGATCTAACATCTTCAGCGCAATTTTTTCGTTTAGATCATTATCCAATGCCAGATAAACTTGCCCGGCAGCACCGACACCTAACAGTTTGATAATACGATAACGATTATTAATCATCTTGCCTTCTGGCAATATGGATTGTGGGTCTTTAGTTGCCGAGTGTTGTCTGTTTCCGGTTAATACTTTTTCAGATACATGGGTATCGATAACGGTGGCAGAACCGGTCTCAATCGTGGCCATGACGGTTTCGGCTTTATCGGTAGCGCTGCTTTTTTCAAGATGGCTTTCAAGACTGTTCTCAATGTCGTTATCAAATAAGTCTATTTCTTCGCCTAGGTCCTCGGATAACTGGGCCAGATAATTTTCTAAATCCGATTTTTCTTTTAAGCTTTTACCCATCTTTAATACGGCATTAAATAATAGCCCAACTTCATCGCGCCTGGTTTCTATGGTTGTAGATTGTGGATAATCACCACGGGCAATATCACGTGTAATGGCTACCAGTTTGATGATGGGGCGGCTGATTCTGTAAGCAATAAACCAGGCAATAAAGCAGGCTATGATCAAACCTAGAATACCTACGCTAATCACCTGTTGTTGAATTTTTACAAAAGGTTGTAATAACTCGGTGCGTGATTGCATAGCCAGAATAAAGCCTAGGTTGCCACCGCCATTTTTAGCTAATGGTATAGCCACACCATGAAATTCTTCGTTGTTGAGATGAAAGTTCAGCGCTTTTTCGCCACCGTCTAAATCTAAAATCGATTGCCATTGCTGTTCTTGTTGGGAAAAATAATCATATAAAGAAGGTTGCAGTTCAGCATCGGTTAAATAAATGCTTTTAACAGCATCAATCTGCCTTTGTGCATTACGGGTAAATATAAATAGGCCAATCTGACTAGAGGTCAGGGTATGGATTTCGTCGGCGATAGAGGGGGAAATTTCATAGGCCAGCGCGACGGTGCCACGTACCACATCTTTGGCGACATTATCAAAAATAGGTACGGTGACAATCTGTAATAATTTACCTTGGCTAACCAATACACCCTGAGCCGGCATGCCATCTAATGCACTGTCAAATAAGGCGCTGCGTCCGGCTACCGATGAGCCTATGGCTTCAGGCCTATCGGAGCGGGCCAGGATTTGGCCTTCGGCGTCGGTGAAAAAAAGCATGTCAAAATCCAGGGACTTTTTAAATTCCAGGCTTAAATCCTGCAGCGTCAAAGCATCACCTTCATAAACTCTTGGCAGAATACGCCCGTCTCTGGCCAGGTTTTTGGCGGTTTCTTGTATGGCTGAAAAGCGGCTATGGATTTTGGTTTGAATAATAACCGATGAGCGTTTTAAGGCTTTGTCTATGCTGTTATTGGCGACGGTATCGGCTTCATGGCCTATAGACCAAGCGATGATGCCGATTAAAAGACTGAAACCCACCAAGACCAATGAAAACAGTTTGCTCTGCAGGGAGAATATAAAAGTGAGTTTATCCTTATTCATCAGTAAAATTCATCCTCGAAGATGCTGGGTTGCGTTTTGTAGTTTTTGCCATATTTATTTTTGTGTTGTTTTTTCTTATAGCTGGCGGTTTTTAATTGCAAGGTCATGTTTGTTGCTTGCCCGGCTTTTATCAATACTTTTTGGCTTAATTGACCACGGATATTCCAGGCTGTTAGTTGATATTCACCGCTGGGTAAATGGTTTAAAGAAAAAAGCCCTTTTTTATCGACGATAACACTGTAACCACTTTTACTGATAGCAATAAACGTCGCCATATCGGGGTGAATATTGCAGTAGACTTTGGCGATACCGGCTTGATTAAATGTGACTTGATTGGTTTTACCAAAACCGTAGGTGCCTAAATCAAAACTGTTTTCACCTGATGGTGAAAAGACATTGTGTTTAATGGTATCGCGATTTTTAAAGGCAATGGTGTCATTGATATGGATGTTTATTAGCGCAGGGTTATAACTTTTACCCTGCATTACAATCTTGTGGCTACGGGCAGGGGGCTTGGATTTTTTGCTGTTAAACAGTGGCTCCAGGCTGATAACGGTATTAGCACTGTTCAGGGTTTTATTGTTCTTACCCGATAATGTTATCTGCCCGCTTAGACTCCCTGTTTTGACTATCGCTTTTTTTACCGGTTTGGATTTTGGTTTGACCGCTTTGGGTTTTACAAGAGGAGCTTGAACTGTGGGTTGTGGTTTTTCTTTTACTTTAATGGGGGCGGGAGTCACAGCGTTAGGTTCAATCTTCGCTTTGTTTGGTGGCTGCGGCTGCGTTGTTTGTGGCTCTAACACCGTTGGTGATTCTGACTGTGTAGACGGAGCTTGGGGCTGAGGTTGTGATTCAGTTTGGCTGCAGGAGGGCAGCAACAATGTCACCGACAGGGCGAGAAGGACAGAAAAGAAAATTTTATTGATCAACATCGATAATCCCTGTGCAGTGTTTAATCTTATTTTAAAAAGCCAGGCTGGCCATAACACTCAGTTGATAGCTGTTGTCATCCAGATACAGGCCATTAACTAAAATGCGTTCACGTTCACTATTAAGCTGGAGAATTTCACTACCGATTTTATAGTGTTGACCGGCAGGCTCCCAGAAAAAGGCGGCGGTGATGCTTTGGCCTTTATCGGCATTGATATCATCAACGGTATTATCGTTATCTTCGCTGATAAAATCGTCGTAACGCAGGGAATAACGCCAGTTACCGCTGAGATATGAACCTAACACATAGGCGGATCTAAAACTGACATCGGCATTATCTGCAGGGCCCATCGCGGTATTTCCTGCGCTGTATTCACCTAAAAGTGTCCAGTGTTCATTTATCCACCATTTAGCGCCAAAGATCGCAAAACGTGTGGCCCAGGCATATTCACCTTTATACAACAGCTGATCGCCTTTATTGTCTACCGCGGTGAGTTTAAATTCATAGGCCTTGGGTTGCAGCCAGGAGGTTCGCAGCGCATAACCGGTTTTGCCATCTAAGTCGCTGCCAAAGGGTTTGCTGCCATCGTCACGTTGTTTGTTGAAGGAACCGTCATCGGCTAATGATGCCAGTGGCGGCAATGGATGCACCTCATCATAAGTGCTTAGTAGGCGGCCATAACTGAAGCCGCGCCAGGCCAGAATTGCGCCCATAGAATCATTGCCTCTGAAGGCGGTAGCCGCCAAACGCCATTGACTGCCATCATCAAACTTATGGCGAAAATCTATATCGATACCCAGTGGCCTAAACTCTTCGCCTATCCAGCTATTGAGGCTGGAATAGGTGAGGGTATAAGGTGAATCCCAGAACGGGTCGGTGTTTTCCATGGAGCTGGGCAGAAAAAATTGACCCACGGTAAATAGCAGGCGTTGCTGCTCGTTTAACGGCTGAATATAGCGGGCTTTTAACTCGATAAAGCCGACATCTTTTCCGCTGTTTTCATCGCTGCTGGCGCGTAGTTGTACATGCGCGGCATATTCAATGTGATTAAATAAATAACCTTTGTAACCAAGTTGTATATCGCCCCAGAGTTCCTGATTATCATCCTCTTCAGAACCTGCGTTATAACGCCCAAGTCCACCTTGCAACCAGCTGGGGCCATCGTTATTTGAAGTCGCAATCACCGTAGCCTTGAGAGATGCTCCAGGTTTTACATCGGCAGAGGCCATGCAGGCGATAGTAATAGCGCTTATGCCCAGGGTGAACCTGAGTAAGTGGGTGGCTGTTTTTTGCATAAATATCCGCTTAAAACACTGTTATTATTATTTTAAAAACTTGAATACATCATCTTAGCATATCACCCGTTTGCTAGCGCATTAATGTAATCGATTGGATTGCAGGCAGTGGTTGATGGCGGTCACTAAGGTTTCGGCGTGAATGGGTTTGGTGACATAGTCATCCATGCCGATTTGCAGGCAAATCTCACGCTCACCACTTAACGCATTAGCGGTCAGGGCGATAATCGGCGTGTGGTGCTGATGGTTTTCTATCTGGCGTATGTTTTTGGTGGCTTGATAACTATCCATAATCGGCATATGGCAATCCAAGATGATCGCATCGTAGGAAAACTTTGACCACATACGCACCGCTTCTTGACCATTGCAGGCCATGTCGATCTCTGCGACTAAATTGTTCAGTATCTTTTGGCCTACCATCTGATTCACACTATTGTCTTCGGCTAATAATATACGTGTGTTTTTCATGGCCAATGAAATCGACGTTTTGTTGGCTGTTTCCAATGAGGAGGCGTATAAAAAACGCCGTGACGGGCTGGTGTTTATTTGGTCTGAAAATGCCTCTATCATGTGCTGTAGCTGAGGTTTAAAAACCGGGCGTTGTAGATATCCATCAAAGCCTATGGCTTTCAGTTCTTCACCACTGCCTCTATGCATGGCGGTTGCTAATAAAAGGCTGCGACATCGCTGCTGTTTCTTAGCATGGTTATTAAGTGGCTGTAAAAGTTTTTTACATGCCTCTAATCCAATCACCTCATCGATGATGATCGGGAATATTGTTTATCCGATTCCAGCCAGGCCATCATCTTCTGTGGCGTGTTAGTGTTATCTAAAAGGGGAATGTAAGTCACCTGTAATTGCCAGCTATTTAACCATTGCTGTGTTAGCGGCTGTTGTTGAATGACATCAGCCATTAACAACACCTGGATGTCTTGCCAGTTCCTGATTTTTTGCTGTCGACTCTTCTCTTGAGTCTCGGCTAAGGTGTCTATTGATGAGGTCTAATTACCCCAGGCACTTAACGATGATTGGCTTATTTTGAATGCCGGTGATTAAGCTTGCTATTTTTTAATCATCCGTTGATAAAATCGGCTATAGATAATCTCCATGATCACCGAGACGGACAATAACGCCTTAAGTGTATAAGACAGTGGCTTATCGTATTGGTGTTCTGCCGTCGCATATGCACTGGATGTTTGAACTATGTTAGGCGCAAGAGTTTTGAGTCGGCGGCGAAACGGTCTCAGCTGCGCTATGGTGATTTCCTCACTTAATATCCATTCTGATGCATTAAGGTGTAAGCGGATATCTGCATGTGTATTTAATAGAGCCTGCGTCATCATCAGATCATGTGTTTGTGTGTTTCTTCTGGTATCTAACAATAGGCGTGGATCTTGTTGTTGGCGGTGTATAAATGCGCTTAGTAATATTTGTTGTTTATTGGCGCTGTCATTTAAATAATTTCCGAGGCGTATAACAATGTATTGAGCTTGGTTAAGAGCCAAAGTGCTGTTATCCAGCTTATAAAAATCCTCTTCACGGTTAATTTCAAGGGTGGGTCTGTTTGAGTCATATGGCGTTCTTTGAATGGCTGGCAGATCAATAGAACATAAACCCTGATCAAAACATTTTTTCACCTCGGTATTTAAATCCAGGCTCTGATGATAGCGATCACTGTATTCTGAATGGCCCTGTGGCGATCTTTTGATATAGGCGTAACCGGTTAATTTTTGTAAAAGTTCGGGCGCAAAAAACAGCACATCACCGGCCGAGGCTTCCCGTTTGAAATATTGAAATACCTGATCTAACAATAGAAAGTAGACGGCCTTTGCTCTGGCATTAGGTTTGGGTGTTTGAATGTTTTCACTGGTCGCATAGCGGCCATGGAAATACGCCACTCTGGCGAATATCGGCTGCATCAGCAGCAGTGTTTGCAGCAGGGCATCGTTGACAATCTGATCCAGTCTATAGCTCAATATATAATGGGAGAAATCGGCATTAAAACGTAAATCCGGGTTGGCTTTTATCATCATTAATACGGTGGGAATGCCTTCAGTAACAGAAGCTCTATGCAGCTCTAACATCAAGGGAAACTCATATTTTCTGGCGGTGGCGGTTATTATATTGGCAATCTCTATGGCCTCTGCCATGGTTTCAGAGCCATCACCGATGATTAATGTGGCACAGCTAAAGCCGGATTTTTTCCAGCGCTTAACTTTTCGCTCTAACTTTTTTACTGTAGTGATGGCTGCCTGAGTGCATATAAAGCCTTTTTGCTTAAAAGGTTTAATCGCAGTGGGTAACAATAGATGGCTTTGCATGGCTTGATAACCATCTTGCCATGCCGTGGTGGCAGTGATTTTAGCGCTACGTTGCCTTCCGCTGATTGTCATCATATTTAATGTAAACAGAAGCTGAGGTTCAGCTTGTTTACCCAGATTGACATAGGCCGGGGCTGGTTTTTGATAGTGAATCAACATTTATTAATTTAATGCCTGCAATGTTTTAGCGTTAGTTTCAATTGCCAACCTAAAGAGGGGGGAGATTGATGCGTTCAGTATAGTTTTTATTGGTATCAAAGGGGGCAAAGGCATAGTGATATAAAATGGACGATAGTGCCAGTGCCAACATTAATTCAGCCATGCCAGTCATCACCACGTAGTTAGTCTGAAAGGCTTTAAGCCGATAAATCGAGCCCAGCTTACGCATTTACAACAGCAATAATTCCAGAGTTTCACCACCAAGCGATTTTAAGGCGCAACCTATTACCGGTAAACTGAGTATTTGATGCAGGGGCTTTAATGGTATTGTTGTTTTTCTATGATCGCTACAATGATTATATACACATAATGCCTTTAAAAGAGGGTATTTCGATGAAGTTATATTCATCTAATTTGATAGGTTAACGCCAGGCTATATATGGTGTTATGAGAAAGTTAGGACAACACAAAATATCTGTATTAAATTCAGTAAGGGATAATTTTTTATTAAGGCTGTGAACCCTAAATGTATGGTGTGTATAGCGAATTTTTAAGGAGTGTATTAGGCGGATCTAGATTATTCAGATCATATGTAATGGAATAAAAAAGAGAGCCTATATAGGCTCTCTCTTTAAATTGCAGCGGCTATTGAATAAGCGCTGAGTAAGGATCGGCATCGGCGGTATCGATAACGCCATCACCATCGGTATCTACCGGCAGTAAGATATCATCTAACCATACAGTATCATTTCCTGCTGATGTACCACCATCTTTACTGTACACCCACTCGAAACGATGTATGCCAGCAGTTACATCGAAGGTGGCGGAAGTATTCCACTGGCTTTCACCACTGAGACGCACCTGCTCGACACCATCGATATAGAAAACCAAAGCATCCCAATCTTGTTCTGTGCTGGTTTTATAGCGGAATGAAACTGGCCCGGCACCTGTGGTTATTTGCAGGCCTAAGCTGGCATTTTGATTATCGTTTAAACGATCTTTAACACGCATGGCGTAATTACCACTGCTGACATCATCACTGACTACTTCCCAGTTATTGGTGGTATTACGCCAATAGGGTGGAATTCGGCCCCATTCAAAACCTTCTTTGCCTAGCTCAGAGATAACCCCATCCAATAACCAGGCTAAGGCCATGGGCTCTGATGTACTTTCTCTAGTGCCGTTGCCTAGCTGACCATAACTATTATTGCCAAGGGCGAAGCTTTCACCATTAGTGTTTGCGAAGAAAGTAGATCTATCACCTGCGGCAAATAATTGCACGGTTTCATCTGTTAATAACATTGGGGTATAAACATAATAATCATTGCTAAATAAAGCACCGCTATATCCATATCCCATACCATAAAGCTGGCCAGAGCTATTCACTAACAGAGTATGGTAATAAGAGGTATCAATCGCCTGCACATTTTCAACTGCTTCAATCAGTACAGGTACAGTTCGGTTGATAGTTGTAGCATCACCAAGATTTCCATATTCATTGTTCCCCCATGCATATAGTTGGCCTGTATTTGTAATAGCAAAACTTTGGTTTGCACCTGCTTCTATCGTGCGAATATCGCTGATCTTACTGACTTTCATCGGCGTAGAACCCGTATTATCCACATTGCCTAACTGGCCAAAATAGTTAGAGGCGTTATAACTGTAAGCCCAAACATCACCATTACCGTCTAGGGCTAACAAGTGGCCGGAACCTGCACTTATCTGGTTGATATTGCTTAATCCGGCTATCGTAGAAACTGTGCCTGATGATGAAACTCTAGATACGGTTTTATCTGTATTTATCACATAAGTAGAATAATTATCTGCAGTTATCGCCAAAACACCTGATAAGCCAGTTACTTGAACTGGTGTGGTTGTACCCTTGCCCCATGCCCAAACAGTGCCATCATTACTGGCAAGTGCTACAGCAAAGTCATTACCCAGCACAATATCCGAGATTAACGGTAAGCTCGTTACAAGGCCCGGTACATTATCAATAGGATTAACGATACCTAATTGGCCCTGACTATTGCTCCCCCAAGTATAAACCGTGCCATCATCAAATAAGGCGGCGGAAAAATCCGCTCCATTCTGAGAGCTTTCAATTTTGGTTAATTTAGCGGGGGCATCTTCGACTATATGAATGAAAATTTCACCACTATCGGTGGTCACACCGTCATCGGCGGTATAGGCTAAACGTAACCAACCTAGGCGGTCGTTTGTTGCGGTATAGGAGAATGTACCGTCTTGATTATCGACCAGAGTGCCTGAGACCGGTAAGTCTGTAATACTCGATGTAACAGTTTGTTGAACGCTAGTATCGTTAGCTGTAGGGTTAAACGTAATGGTTTGCCCTTGCGCTACAGTGATGATGTCTTCTTTCGTCGTTAGGTTTATGACTGTAGGGTCTGTACCATCAAGGAATTCCTGTAAGTCGCTACGGCCATCACCATCACAGTCACTTAATTCATAGAGATAGCAGTAAGTAGGATAATTATCATATTGATTTTCCCATTTATCCGCCATGCCATCATTATCGCTATCTTTTTGATAACGTGAATCGTTAGGGAATGCATCGGATAAATCGGCCACACCATCACCATCGGTATCAAGAGCTGGCATCGTACCTGCCAAGAACTCTTCTGCATCGCTTACACTATCACCGTCACTGTCCTGTGAACCGTCAGATATTGTTAAGCTACCGAAGTGTTCCAACTCCCAATTATCCGGCAAATCGTCATTGTCATTATCGCTATGGTAACGCGAATCATTGGGGGCAATATCAACACCATCGGCAATGTTGTCACTATCACTATCGGTATTGGTAGGGCTAGTGCCTTTTAAGAATTCATCGATATCGCTTAGACCATCACCATCAAAGTCACTTACCGCATCCACAGACGTTAAAGAGTTGAAGTACAGATTCTCCCATTCATCTGCAATGCCATCGTTGTCTGAATCCGTCTGAGCCATGGCATTATCGGGGAATAGGTCGTCGCTATTTAATACACCATCGCCATCTCGATCTGCAGGTACAATGCCAACTAAACTGCTTAATGCATCCAGATAAACCATAGGCGCTACGGCATCATAGGAGTAATTGCTATATGTAATAGTAATAACTTGCTGGCCGGCAGAAATTGACAAATTCAGAGGGTATGAATCCCAGCTGTCTGCAATATAATCATATTGGTAGTTAGATTGGCCGTTTGAGCTGGATATTTGTAATTCATGCTCCCAATAATTATTACCGGCCTCAAAATAATTAGGCACTTCCATCGTGCCTGCTTGTGCATTGACAGTGAAAGACACTTGAGCTGTTTGCCCTGGGAGCAGAGCCTCGGCCAATGTTAATGCATAACTACCTTCATAGCTTTTGGCATTGGTAACAACCCAATTAACATCGCCACTATTGACCCAACCTGCAGGTAGGCTTCCATCTTCAAAGCTGGTGTTAAAATCATTGATAGGCGTGTTGTTTTGGAAAGCATAAAGATCACTTACGCCATTATTATCATAATCACTGCTAGCATCGGCCATGGTGAGTGATTCAAAATTATTCATCTCCCATTCATCACCCAGGCCATCGCTGTCGCTGTCGGTGCTGGCTTCGGCGTTATCCGGGAATGCATCGGAGGAATTGGCTATACCGTCTAAATCCCTGTCACCTTCTACAACCTTGTAAGAAAATGTTTCTTGTATAGATTCGGCTCCAAGAATTGAAATATCAAATGTGCCCTGAGTGCCAATTTTGTCTACACCGGGCTTACCGGTAATCACAATATTGCCCATGTTATAATAATACGGTGGCGCATAGGCCCCATACTGGGATTCAACTGACATCCAAGCGGGATGGTTCTCTAATACGACATTATCAATATAGTTAGGCGTGTTATATACCACTTCAGCATTGTCTTGCTCAGCATAAAGCACCAGAGCATCATCATTATTGATTTGCATGGAGGTAGAGCCTGGATTAAAAATCAGCTCGGTTCCTGGATAATGGGAGGTGTGGATACTGAAAGAGATACTTTCATTAATTTCGAAATCTGTATCGCCTAAGATATCAACAGAAATTTGTTTGCTGGTTTCTCCTGGGGCAAAGATTAAGTTTCCAGAAGTTTCTGTGCTATTCCAATCACTGCCAAAGGTCGCACTATATGAAGAGAGTTCATAAGAAAGCGTTAAGGTTTCTGTCGCAGTCGTTGACAACGAGATAGTAAAACTGGCTGTTTGGAAGCCTGAATCGCCTTCGGTAATGCTATCAGCAGATAATTGAATGGCAATGCCATCTTTAATTTCAATGGTGAGCTCATCGGTGGCGATTAACTCTCCATCAGTAGCACTCGCTTTGATGACAAAACTGCTGCCTACTGAATCCGGTGCAGTTCCAATTAATTGCAGATTATCATTGGAAATTTGGTTTACTTGTAACCAATCGGGTTTTTCAGTGATAGAGATTTGAGTAGCGTCTCCCCAGACATAGTCTCCTTCAAGGTTTTTATATTGATCATCATCATAACTAGAAAAATTAATCGTATATTCGCCACCTGCAATGGCCTCTAGATTTCCATTATTATAGATCTTGGGTGGAGAGTTTTCGTAGCAGCTGTACGAGGCGCTAGTCACTTCAGCCGCATCTAAAACATTGTTGAGGTTGACATCAATGCCCACCTGATTTCTATAGCCGCCATGCAGGCAGTTATCACCTGCTTGCTCAGCAAAACTTTCTATGAGTAAATTCTCAATGCCAGTCACACTGCCGTCAGCACCATCGTTTCCAATAAGACCTTCTTGACCATTACAAACATAACTGGTTGATTGAATTTCATCGGCTGATAGCAGGGTATCTGAATTTTTATCCAAGCCTGCATCAATTTTAATGCCGCCAGTGGAACAGTTTACGCCAGCACTTTCAGCAGATGTGTTGACTAAGGAACTGAGCCCTCCTGCAGAGGTTAATACAGCATTACAAATGCTCTCAGTTTGTGTGACCTCTGTTACTGCCAGTTGATTATCACCATCAAGATCTTGGCCTATAGATACGAGTTTTCCGCCTTCAGAACATTCTGACAAAGGCGCGTCAGTCACTGTAATTAAGCTTCCGCCAGCACCAGTTGAGTTACTGCCATGACAAACGACTTCAGTTCGATTGGCATCAATTTCAGCATCATCTAATACACCGTTGCCGTTGCTATCGATGCCCATTTCAATTTGAACCCCACCATTTGGGCATTTTTCATTGGGATCAATACTGCGCATACGCACACTGGAGTCGGCTATATATTCATTACTTGAAATACCGTTGGCAGTCTTATCGGCAGGATCTCCATCACTGCCTCCGCTGCTACAAGCGGCTAAGATTAAAGAGGCGCTACTCGCAAGAAGCAGCTTACTAACAGAAAAGGTCATTTAACATCCTTATTAATATTATTGAAAACCAGCAGTACACACACTGCCACTTTACCCATCTATGGGATTATTCATGACGGGGGCGCCAAGAAAAAATATGATGAAAATCAAATACATCAAACATGTTTTTGCAGGTGGCGAACTATAGCAAAAGTGTTTTTTTATGTATATTGGTTATTCTTTGCTTAAAAACTATTTACTTTTGATTTTTATATTTCCAGCGCGTTTTTTGCGAAAAGGAAGTCGGGTGCATTTTTTTTGGGGGCGCGGATATTTTTACATTATTTTGTTCATCATTCTAAACGTATATGTTTTCCTCCTTCCTTAGATTGCACGTTATTAGCAACTCTTGGCTACACTGAATATAATGTCACTATGCAAACGTCATTCATGTATATGCCTGATAAATCCGCATGCCTTTTATTATTCCTGCTTTTATTACCCCTGCTACCGTTATGGGCGGGCACACCACTCGCTGAAGAAGTGTTTAGCTTGTCTTTAGAAGAGTTGTTAAACATTGAGATCAGTGTGGCGAGTCGTAACGAGACGGCCGCCTTTGAGAATCCGGCTGCGGTGTATGTGATTACACAGGCCGATATTCGAGCCTCTGGCTTGCGCAGTATTCCTGAACTTCTGCGTATGGTGCCGGGTTTACATGTCTCGCGTTTTTCTGGTGGCCAGTGGGAGGTCAGTTCTAGGAATAAAACCCGGCGTTTCAGCGGATATCTTTTGGTGGCTATCGATGGCAGGGCAGTACATAACCCGTTATTTGGCGGGGTATTCTGGGATATGCAAAATACACCGTTGGCGGATATCGAAAGAATCGAAATCGTGCGTGGCCCGGGTGCTACAACCTGGGGCAGCAATGCGGTGAATGGGGTGATCAATATCATCACCAAGAGCAGCGTCGATACGCAGGATACGTATATCTCTGCGGGTGTGGGCGATAATGATATTCAGCAGGATGTATTTTTACGTCATGGTTTCTTGTTTAATGATATGCATGGTCGTGTGTATCTGAGCCAAAAAAAATACAACTCGGGCCTGATTCCTCCATCAACAAGCAATGACGATGCGCCTTTATCACCGCCCTTTGATGCCTTTAATCAGGGCGCCGACGCCGGTGATAACGGTGTTATTACGCAGGCAGGATTTCGTGTAGATAAAGAATTAAATCAATATAACTGGACCATTCAGGGCGATATCTATCAGGGGGGAACCGGTGAATATGATGGCAGCGCGGATGATAGACAGGTGCATTATGATGATATTCATGGTTTTAATTTTCTGAGTAAATGGCAGGTATTTGGCAGTGATTTTAGTCAAACGAGGATACAGGTTTACATCGATGAATTTGGCAGAAAAAATAAGCGCTTCTATGCACTGATGGATCAATTCTCTTTTGATGTACGAACCGTCGATATTGATATTCAGCATCATTTCCCCAGCGGGCATCATCAGTGGGCATTAGGACTGGGTTATCGATATATGCAAATGCAGACTGAAATACAGGGTTTGGTAAATCAATCAGGCATATTGATAAACCCTGCGGGTGAAGACGATCATCTACCCTCCGCTTTTATACAAGATTCCATCGCCTTAATGCCTAATAAATTACAGCTGATCATGGGCATAAAAGCTGAAATAAATGATTATAGCGGCAGTGAATTTCAGCCTAGCATCAGAATGTTATGGTCTATCAATAGCTATCAAAATGTATGGATGGCGTATAGCCTGGCGAATAAATCGCCGGTATTGCTGGATGATGAGATTTATGCTGATAACCCGGATTTAAGTGCCTTGGATAATGATGAAGCCGCGTGTGTGGCGGCGGGACAAATTCATCGCTTTGGCTGGCTGATCTTACCCGAAGCTGGCTGTGTGCAAAATGAAAGTATTCATGCCGATAGCCAAAAAGTGCGCAGCACCGAGCTGGGATATCGCTGGCAGGGTGAAAACCGTTCCATTGATATAGCCTTATTCTATGATGATTACGAGGTTCAGGAGTTTATTGTTGATACCTTTGTCGACAAACTCTATGGAGCTGAGTTTTCTTTAAATTATCATATCAACGACAGCTGGCAGGGTTTATTCAATTACACCCGCCATCAGGGCAAAGATTTTAATTTTTTCTCCGCCGAAGATTTTACAAAAACGACCACCGACATTTCAAAAAACACACTGTATCTTCGCCTGTCTTATCATCCGCTTGAACATTGGCTGATTTACAGCAATCTCTATTATGTGGATGATATCGACGGCCCTGTGCCTGCGTATACGCGTCTTGATCTTCAGCTGCAGTGGCTGCCAAACCCTTCATTAACGGTCAGTTTAAACGGTACAAACTTATTGGATGACAGCCATATCGAAGAAAATGTGCAGTTATTCAGTATTATCCCCACCGAGATACAGCGCGGTTATTTCCTCAGTTTTAGTTACGATTTTGCTTTTCAGTAAATTACTCAAGGCCTGAAACCGTTTAGCGAAGCTGCAGACGCCCTCTGCTAAAAAGCGTATAATCGCCAACAGTGATTGTTAAAGCGCCGTGGGCGAATGGGTATGTTGTATGAGTGAACAGAATCAAATTCCTGTGGTAAATATTGATCCTGTGGTCAGTGGTTCCAAGTTCACCAATGAAAATGGCGTGACAGCCATTAAAAATGGCATCAAAAACAATAGCCAAGCGGGCAAAAAACGCCTGTCTAAACCTTCCTGGTTACGTATCAAGGCGCAAAGTGGCGCGGTTTACGATAACGTTAAATCCATCGTACATGAACATAAACTCAGCACCGTCTGTGAAGAGGCCATGTGCCCGAATATCAGTGAATGCTGGAATTCCGGCACCGCAACCATCATGTTGATGGGTGATACCTGCACCCGTGCCTGTCGATTCTGTGCGGTGAATACCGGCAATCCCAACGGTTGGTTAGACCCTGATGAAGCTGAAAATACCGCGGCCTCTGTGAAACTGATGGGACTGAAATACTTGGTATTAACCTCGGTTAACCGTGATGATATTGCCGATGGTGGCGCAGGGCATTATGCGGCGGTGGTCAAAAGAGTAAAAGAGGCCAACCCCGATATCGACGTTGAGGCATTAACCCCCGACTTTCAAGGTGTCAGCGACGACATCAAAACCGTGGTTGATAGTGGTATCGCGGTATTTGCGCAAAATATAGAGACCGTTAAGCGTTTAACCCACCCAGTACGTGATCCCAGAGCCGGTTATGAGCAAACTTTAGAGGTTCTGGCTTTTGCCAAACAACATAATCCCAAGGTGTTGACCAAGACCAGCCTGATGTTGGGGTTAGGGGAAACGGAAGAAGAAATTATTCAATGTATGGATGATTTACGGGTCAGAAATGTGGATGTCTTAACATTGGGCCAATATCTGCAGCCTACGGCGAATCATCTGCCTATAGAGCGCTATGTCACCCCCGAAGAGTTTGAAAAATATCGCCAATGGGGGCTGGATAGAGGTTTTCTGGAGGTGGTCTCTGGGGCTTTTGTTCGTTCAAGCTACCGTGCCGAGCAGGTGCTGCAGAAAAACAATGTCGGTTTACATACGCCTTAATAGTGTGAAAACAGCTTCCGCTTCTGCTCGAAAAACACCCGTTTTTAGCGTATAGTGCGCGGGTATTTTTCAGTGTTGAAGACCATGTCAGATTTAGATTCAAGCTCTTTGGCAAATCCAGCCAAGAACGCAAATAAAAAAGCGCCCAAGAAAGTGATTGCCGGTGAGAAATTACGGGGTGCCGACAAGCTCGCGCGTATTCCTGTGAAGGTGATCCCAACCACCGAACTACCCAGAAAACCTGCCTGGATTCGGGTGAAGCTGCCTATGTCGCCTGAGATGAATCGGGTTAAAAAAATCCTGCGTAAACGTAAATTAGCCAGTGTCTGTGAAGAAGCCCAGTGCCCGAATCTGGGTGAATGTTTCAGCGCTGGCACCGCGACGTTTATGATTATGGGAGAAATCTGCACCCGTCGTTGTCCGTTCTGCGATGTGGCTCATGGCCGCCCTCTGGCACTGAATCAAGACGAACCTCGTGAGTTGGCTGAGGCCTGTGAAGAGATGGGCCTGAAATACGTGGTGGTTACCTCGGTGGACAGGGATGACTTACGTGATGGCGGTGCCGCTCATTTTGCTGAATGTATTCGTGAAATGCGCAAACATAGCCCTTCTATGTATATAGAAGTGTTGGTGCCTGATTTCCGTGGCCGTATGGATGTGGCATTGGATATTCTGGCAGAAGATGCGCCGGATGTGTTTAATCACAATTTGGAATCGGTGCCTAGCCTGTATAAAAAGATTCGCCCGGGTTCTGATTATCAGTGGTCTTTGGATATTTTGAAAAACTACAAAAAACGCTGTCCCGATGTGTTAACCAAATCCGGCTTGATGCTGGGCTTAGGTGAAACCAAGGAGGAAGTGGTGCAGGTGATGGAAGACATGCGTGCGCATGATATAGATATGATTACCCTTGGCCAGTATTTACAGCCTAGCCTTGAGCATCTGCCGGTAGATCGATTTGTACACCCTGATGAATTTGATGCCTTAGCTAAAATTGCCGAAGACTTAGGTTTTACCTCTGTAGCCAGCGGCCCGTTAGTGCGTTCCAGCTACCACGCCGATAAACAAGTGGATATCAGTCGTTTAAAAGAGCGCTAAGCGCTCTTTAAGTGCGTGTATTGTTATTGCCAGCAAAGACTGATGGCATTGCTTTCTTTATGCTAGCGAACTTCCGTTAATATGGGCACTTAAATGTACCGATGCTTTAGATATTAACAGTCGAATTTCCCCTTGGGCTAGGCTCTAATGAAAACCTGACTATCCCAAGGTTAATGGCTGTTTTGTATCAACTCAGACTGTTGGTGTATATCAGAAATGAATAAATGCAATATTCATTGTCCTGCTAATGCGTCAAGCTTGTCAGGCAACAGCAGCTCTAATTTATTAAGTATTGCGAGCCGTTGATCCCAATATGGTTTTTCGAGCGATTTATAGCCGATCCTATCGGCATTGTAAACATGAATGGCCATTACCCATATGACTGCAATAACTTCGAAATAAGGTATTGCTAAAAGCTCCTCTTCCGTTAACTGCCGTACCTGCTGATAGCCATCGATAAATGCTTTGGCCATGTCATTCTTCGTCTTTCTCCTGTGAATTGAAGATATAAATTTTCCAATTTCAAATGACCGGTAACCATAACCGCATTGATCAAAGTCGAATAAAGTAATTTTTTGGCTGTCGTCAATATGAAAATTAGTCGGGTTGATATCCCCCTGGCAAATGCCGAAAACACCGATTTCTCTGACAAGTGAGGGCATAGAATCCTTAAGGCGTTTTTGAAGCATGGCTAAATAATTCTGCGCATCAGTATCTAAAAATGGATTGATGGCAAGCACTGACTCATCGAGAAGATAGGGAATATCCAGTATCGGTCTTGTACAGCTTGTTGTGAATGACTCTGTTATTTTATGTACCTTTGCAACCGCCTTGCCAAGTAAAAAACATTCCTCAATTGAAAGTTCCGCACCAGGCGCGATGCCCTCGGCATAATTAAATAACACCGCTTCTCTTTTGCCTTCAGGACTATCAATAAAGAAACTCGGCCCGCCTTTTTTAGTGAGTATCGGCGTAGAAACAAGCGCATCTTTACTGTCTATAAATGATAA
Organism: Pseudomonadales bacterium; assembly: GCA_013215055.1. GTDB lineage: Bacteria > Pseudomonadota > Gammaproteobacteria > Pseudomonadales > DT-91 > CAKMZU01. The sequence goes on from JABSRQ010000008.1 coordinate 168,504, forward strand.
CAAATCAAGTTCAAACCCGATCTGATCTTCTGATCGCCAATCATTCCGGTAGATGCGCAGAATGTATCTATCGTCAGCGTGCTCAATTAAATAGTTGTCATGCAGCCCCAACATATAATATTTACAATGCATAGATTCGGGTAAACCATATTTGGATACAACCAAATTCGCAGCAGCATCAGATGATAATTGTGAATATGTATACATTTGTCGCTCCATATATAATTCTCCCTAGTGTTGAAGTGAGATACTTTATCACGCTGTCATGCTTTACCATCAACCTATGCATCGAAAGTGCGAGCGGCTGCAGTTGATTGAGCAGTCATTATTAATGCCTTAATTCAAAACTGCTTCAGTATTTTCTCTAACCTCAGAAGACACTCTAATCGTTGATATCTATATTATGCTAGCAATGAGCGCCCATACCTTGCGAGTAAGAACAGTATCTTTACTCATATTTTGGCGTATTTTTTAGCTCATCTTGTGATTCTCTGTTTATTTTCAATATTAATGCAATCAATCATGCACGGTTGTTCGTCTAAAGGAATGCAAGCAATTTTCCTAAGGAGAAACACCATGAGTAAAAATACAGTTCATTTAGCCAGTGCCGTTGCCGGCATATTAGCTGCAGGTATCAGTGTCAATAGTTATGCGGTTCCGGACCAGCCTAGCCATTGGGAGAAGTGTGCCGGCATTGCCAAGTCCGGAAATAATGATTGTGGAGCCTTGGATGGCAGCCATGGTTGTGCAGGTCAGTCCAAGGCAGACAATTTAAAGGTCGAGTGGGTATATGTGCCTCAGGGTACTTGCGACAAGATTGTTGGCGGTCATATTGCAAAAGTGAAACCGGCCAAAAAAGCCTGATGATCGCTGCGGTGGTCGATTAAATGTCTAATCAAGAATCTATTAGGGCTACATCAACACAGATTCAGGGAGCTGGCCTGGGACTGAGGATTCCGCATATTAAGCATATCCTCAGTACGGAGCCTGATATTCCGTGGTTTGAGTTACAGGCCGATAACTGGCTTTATGCCGGAGGTTTGACGGCGACACTGCGGTCGGCTATCTGTGAGCGTTATCCTGTTGTCTTGCACGGAGTGGGTTTGTCATTGGGTGCGACAGATGCTTTGGATTGGGATTATCTTAAGGCTATCAAGGTGTTAATAAAAGATACCGGCGCTCATTGGTATTCCGAACATGCCAGTTTTTCGAAACATCAGGGCAGGCATGTGCCTGACCTTTTGCCTTTGCCGTATACCGAAGAGGCGATTAGGCATTTATCTGAACGTATCATGCAAGTGCAGGATTTTTTAGCTCAGCCACTGTTATTAGAAAATGTCTCCTCCTATATTCAGTATGAGGACAGCGATATGGATGAAGGCACATTTTTTTCAACCGTGGTTAAAGAATCAGGCTGCGATGTGTTGCTGGATTTAAATAACCTGTATGTGTCTGCGTATAATCATGGTATCGATGCTGAGCATTTTTTACAGCAGCTACCGGCTAAAAGCGTAAAACAGATTCATTTGGCCGGTTACAGTCAGCAAGATGAATTCTTGATAGATACCCATGGCAGTCGTGTGAGTGAGCCTGTGTGGGACTTATATAAAACGTTTTTGCAGGTGTATGAATCTGTGCCAGCGATGATTGAATGGGATAATAATCTACCTGGCTTTAGCCGTTTAAATATCGAGCGCCAGAAAATTGTAGCGATGCAATCACATATTAAGCCTTCAGTCTTACCTAGAGAGGTGTATTAATGGCTTTGCGATCATTACAAGAGATACAAACATCATTGTTGGCAGATATTTTTAATGCACAGCCAGATACGTTGCAGAGTCATATTGTGCCCATTGATAGCGCCCATACACGGTTGCATGTATATAGGAATAATATACAGCAGAGCTTTTTAAAAACTTTACACAGAGCATTTCCGATCTGTGTTATGGCTTTGGGGGCGCGCTTTGATGTTATCGCCAAAGAGTCCATTGCGCTTAATATTTCTGATATTGCAGATCTGAATTTATACGGTGATTTTTTTGCAGGTTTTTTGTCTGATTACCGTGTTAACTCATCTGCTGAAGCGAGGCCATTACCTGATTTTATTGCCGATTTGGCTGAGGCTGAATATGCCTTGCTACAATGTTATTACGCTGAAGACAGCCGGGTATTTGATTTTTCCAAATTCTCTGATTTATCTGAGCAAGCGCAGGGCGAGATAAAGTTAATACTGACTCCTAAAATGCAGTTATTAAAATCATCGTGGCCTTTATCTGAGCTATTAAATGATGTCAGTTTTGCTGCAGAAAATGATATTCAGCAGAGTGAAGGCGGGCATTATTTTTGTGTACACAGGAGTGAGATGAAAGCTGAAGTCATAGAGATACCCAGGCAAAGCTATAAGGCCTTAAAGGCCTTGTCACATGGCGTAACATTACATCAATTCAGTTCTGATACTGCAACCAGAGAGAGTGTGGCGGCGTTGGGGCAGTGGATATCCCGTGGTTGGGTCGCAGAGATGGCAGCATGTTAGATAACAGTGCATTGCAGCAGCTTTATCGTTATGCGTTGTCGCTGACTGCAGAACCCGCTGCGGCTGAAGATTTATTGCAAGGTGCGTTAGAAAAACTGATCGCCCAGCAAGAAAAACCGCAGCAGGTTCAGGCTTATACTCGCCGCATTATAAGAAACCAGTTTATTGACCAATGTCGTCGGGCAAAGATTATTGCTTTTGAATCATTGCAAGAACATGAACCCGTGAATATGGATACCCAATCACTGGAAGAATTAGTTGTGATGCAGGATTGGGTAGAAAAGCTATTACAGCATCTCAATAATGCCGAACGTGAAGTGTTGTATATGTGGGCCGTATTGGAATATAGCACGTCCGAGATTGCTCATGAACTTAAGCAACCCAGAGGCACGATTTTGTCGAGGCTCTACAGAATCCGTAAAAAACTTGAACAGATAAAAGGTGATTTGGAAGAGAATCCAAATGCATCATTAGGGCAGGATGCAAGATGAAAAATACCTCTATTGATCATCAAAAAAAACTTCTGAAACAGGCCACACAGGAATATTATAAACAACATTCTCTCGATGCTGCTGCATTGGCTAATATGCAAACCTTGTTAGCCTCATCGGTGCAGGAAGAAAGATCTTCTGTTGATGACGTGCCGCAGATGCGCTCGGGTGGCAGGCGATTATTTACGCTGGCGATGGCTGCATCGATCTTTTGCTTCGTATTTACGCTGGGATTATGGTTTAAGGCTATAGGTCCTGGGGCTGTCACCAGCGATCAAATGGTCGAGGCCATTGCTATGGAGGTAAGCAAAAATCATCTGAAAATGAAGCCGTTGGAAGTGAGCAGTGATGACTTCAGCAGTGTACGTGATTATTTTAGTGAATTAGATTTTTCACCGACCCGCTCGGATTATTTTTTGGCGGATGCTGGGCCTATGTTAGGTGGCCGCTATTGCTCTATTCAAGGGGTGACAGCTGCGCAATTACGTTATCAAGTGCAGGGCAGTAATCAATCCCAATCCTTGTATGAAACGACCTATGATATAGCCGTATTTGGTGAACTGCCTGTTATTGAAAAGGACGGCATTCCCATTAAAACGTTTGCCCGTGGGCTAGCCGTTGATATATGGGTGGAGAAGGGGCTTTTGATGGTGTCGGTTCGTGATATGCCTTAGCTCTGTCGCAGGGCTAAAAGGGGAAGCAGCTTCTGGGGGCATAGTGAAATAAAGAATAATAAACATACTCAGTTAGTGCTGGAAATATTAACTTTTTTATATGAGATGAGTTGGCAATAAAACATCAGAAATATAGCTGTTTTAGAGTGTTATTTTCTTGAAAAATATGCCCGTTTGGCTAGGGTTAAAAGATACCCTTAGTGGGGTATTTCTCCTTCAATATTTAAAATCCAAGAATGTTTTCTAGTCAGCATAAGGTGTCGCCATGCCAGAATTACCCGAGATTAAATTAACAGCAGAGCAAGCAAGAAATATTTGGTTCGCAGGTTTAGGTCTCTGCGTTAAGACATTGGATGAAGTGCATGAAAGGTATGATAAAACCTCGACAGAGTCACATCATTTGTTTGATGAGTTGGTGGCCAAAGGCAGAGACGTTGAACTGGATGCACAGGAGAAGGTGAGAGCCGCTAAAGTAAAAACATCAAAAAATCTGGATGAAGGTTTGCAACATATTCACTTTACCCATTATGAATCTTATGTAAATCATCTGGATGAAGTCTCTGATAAGGTGGATATTATCGTTCATGCATTAAGCGCCCAACATATGCCCAGAGATCCCCAGTCAGCATCAATCAAAAATTTACATTAATGTGTATGGCATGATGTTAGGCGTGAAAAGGTCGTTGGTTGAAGTGAAAGAACTCGGTTTCTATAGCCATTAATAGAATGAGTGATAGCAGTAATGTTGGTGCTGCTATCGCTCTGGCAAGACGTAGAAATGATTTTAACTTAGGGTCCACATTCATTGAACGCCTTGATATCAATTTTCCCAATAGCCCCAACTTTTGCTAAATACCCGTTTTAACACCCAAGTTAGCTTATACGAATTCTATTACTGTGTTTTTAATAGATAATTGATTGGCTTTTCGCTGATATTGACTATTTTTACGTTTATAACGCACCACTTTGTGTATTTATAGATGTTTATAAATAAGGCTTACCCTAAAACGGGTAGAAACCCCTCTAGCTCGGAAAAAACGGCAAGTTGGTTTTGGATTTTACTGGCCAACAATCCTTCTGCTAAACGAGGTACTCGGGATTGATCCGTTGCAGAGTTTATTCTATTAAACGTAGATTTAAAGGCTTTGTTATTATCCAGCCATTTTTTCTGGCTAATATAAAACGACAACTCTGCGATAGACAAAACTTGATTTTGGTGACTAAAACGTCGGAAGCCTCGATAAGAGAAATGCTCTTCAACATGCCTATCACTTAAGCGGATAAAAGCCTGCATCAATTCAAAATAAAGCGTATTTTCATCCAGGCTTTGTATTAACAGAGAAATGCCCCTGTTGTTATGCTCCGTTTTTATCTCTGGTAACTGTGTACCAGGCCTTGGAGAAATTGAGACATGCAATAACCATTGTTCTGCAGCAACAACTTGTATCGATGTTAAGCACAGTGCAGCGCCATCATAACTCAGGGCTTTAAAAATTCGATCCATATTATCTGAATCATCCATGGCTAGCGGTTTCTTCATTGAGCTTGAAACTAAATCGGAATGGTCTGCCATTAGCGGTAAATCAAGATGGGTATTAAACGGCGTACAAGTTTTCTGGCCTAAATCAAAACGAAAAAGCTCCCGCTCTTCATGCTCTCTGGCTATTTTTATTGCCAGCAATACGGTTTGAATAATTTCAGAGGTGGGCAATTCAGGTTCTACATGCCATTTACGGCCATAAACAATTTTAGTTTTCTGTTGCTCTGCTGCTTGATAATTATCCACACCAACGATGCCAATTTGAATGTAAATGCCGGTTTCATGCTCACACACAAAAACCGGATAGCGATCACTGTAGTTGATATCTAACACCAATTTTTCAACCGATGCCCTGCTATGAGAAAAGCTTAAATAATGTTGAGGAATACAATTTCTGCCATTTTTTAAGCGTATAGAGGGGGCAAATTGAATGGGTGTTTCACCTTGTTGCAGAGTTTCTTTTAAATCCATTAGCTTTATTTCTTGGTCATTAGGAGGACGAAACCGACTTGCTTTTTTTTGATTTCAAAATCAGTGTATGCATGTTTTTTAATGACGATAAGCCGTAATAATTGCAAAGTAGTGGTGCAATTCTGCAACAGCAGCTTCAATGCATAAGCATTTCCCAGTGATCTATTCCTGACGGGAATGAGTGATATGCAATTATGCCGTCTTCTGCGATGAGCATTTCTTTATTAAGCTTTGTTTCAATGATTAACACCACAATCAGGCAATCAAATCACTGTCACATAAGGGGTACATATGACACAACTTGCACAGGCTATTGAAGAACTGCAGGCAGGCCTGCTTAAAGACTTACCTGAAGAAGCCTTACAAACCATTCTTTCCACTACACAAAAACTGGTAGATTCAGGCATCGCTGAAAAGAGTATTCAGCTTGGAGATAGCTTTACTGATTTTTCACTGCCTAACGCCACAGGCAACATCATTCATTTAAAACACTTGCTTGAACAAGGCCCGTTAGTGGTAGTTTTTTATCGAGGTGACTGGTGCCCTTATTGCAACCTGGAACTGGCGACCTATAAAAAGCATATCGAGGAGATTACAAATAAAGGTGCCAACCTTATTGCGATCACCCCTCAGCTACCTGATAACGCTTTAACCATGCAGCAGAAACATGACTTACCGTTTGAAGTATTAAGTGATACGGGTAATCAGCTGGCCGATAAACTGGGGCTGGTGTTTACGCTGAATGAAAAATTAAAACCGATCTACCAACAATTTGGTTTTGATTTACCCTCGGGCAATGGTGATAACAGCTGGACCCTACCGATTCCTGCCACGTTTATTATTAATCAGGACGCCACGGTACGGTTCAGACATGTAGATGCCGACTATTCAAAACGGGCTGAACCTGCGGCAGTAGTTGCAGCGCTTTAAACTTATTGTTACAGAATGACCCAAGCCTATTGGCGGCTCCGGCCGCCTTTTTTATTAGGTTCAGCAGTTAAACTCATTGTCCGTAGGCTAAAGGAATTTAGAACATGAAATCGTCTCAGCAATCTCCGCTTTTTTCCAGTTTTAAACTGGGCCCCTATACGCTCAATAATCGCATTATCATGGCACCGTTAACTCGCTCAAGAGCCAGTGATGAACAAGTTCCGCAGCCCATGATGTTAACGTATTATGAGCAACGCGCCTCAGCCGGATTAATTATCAGTGAAGCCTCGCAAGTCTCTGCGCAAGGTGCAGGTTATGCCAATACACCGGGCATTTATAATGATGAACAGATCATCGCCTGGAAACAGATTACCGATGCGGTACATGATAAAGGCGGCCGTATCTTTTTACAGCTGTGGCATGTTGGGCGAATTTCCAAACCTGAACTGCAACCGAATAACGCCACTCCTGTGGCTCCATCGGCGATAAAACCTGCGGGAGACTACATCACGCCAAGAGCCTTAGAATTGGAAGAAATAAACAGCATCATCAATGATTTTCGCCTGGCGGCAGAAAACGCCAAAAAAGCCGGATTTGATGGGGTGGAAATTCATGCGGCTAACGGTTATTTACTTGATCAGTTTTTACGTGATAGTACTAACCATCGTGGCGATAGTTATGGAGGTTCGATTGCCAACAGAGCTCGCTTAACGCTGGAAGTGACTAAAGCGGTTGTTGAGGTTTGGGGCAGTGATAAAGTGGGTATTCGTTTATCCCCCATCAACCCATTCAATGATATCAGTGATTCGAATCCTGAAGCGCTATTCACTTATGTGATAGAGCAATTAAACCCGCTGAATTTGGCTTATCTACACATGGTAGAAATGGCTATGACGCCGCCGATTGACGATAGCCCGGTATTCGACGTAGCTAGCCTTAAGAAGCTTTATCAAGGTGTGTATATGGCCAATGGCGGTTATAACAAAACCACGGCAATCGATGTGATAGAAAATGAACCAGTCGAACTGGTATCTTTTGGTGAGCTGTATATTGCTAACCTGGATTTGCCGGCACGGTTTAGAAATAACGCCCCATTAAATCCTGTGGATGAAAGCACAAAATATGGCGGCAATGAAAAGGGTTATATCGACTATCCTGCACTGGTTTAAATACGTTTTTAAACAGAGGGGGGCTAGAGCTGCATTGAGGCTAAAGCAGCCCTTCAAATCCGGTTTCTCAGAACACTGTAAGGCTGGCTTTCTACCCTACTAATTTCAAGCATATCGCTAATCCATATCGCTAATCCATATCGCAATCTTCATCAATGATTAATCGAATGGGGCTTATAGCAATATTAGTGAGGCTTTAAAAACAAGCTTTCATATCTGCATATTTGACAGTCATGAAATTAGTTTTTGATTTAAAAAGCTCTAATTGCACGTACTCTATGAGTTGAACTTCTTCCTGAACCATTCCAGACTCCAGACTGCAAGCACAAACCCTGAGCATAAATAGTGATATCTTTATTAGAGCTCCAATAATAACAAGCTAGTGTTAAATTTGGGATAATACTTTTCTGTGCATACAGAGCATTCATTTCACCTTTTGAGGGTAAAAACCAGTCATTGTAACCATTGAGGCTATAGTTATCAGCCAGCTCTGCGGCAAGATGGTTATCTATGTTTTCCGGAGTGCATTTTGCAGCTAATATATCCGCAGTATTTTTTTCGCCATCTCCAATTTCTTGGCCAGCTGCACCTGGTACATCAGTGCTAAAACAGCCCCATTCTGCTCCACTGCCTTTATCTTGATCTTCTGGAGATGCTTCTAATCCATTCAATCCATCATTGATGATATAAAAGACAGTGCCGCCGGCTTGGCCATAATCACCAAGAGCAAATGGGGCATCATTTACAGTACCGTCACAGTTATTATCAATTTGGTCATTAACATCAGTAGCAGAGGGGTTTATGGCTGTGCCAGTATCAACGCTGTCATTGCAATCGGTATTATTTTGCACCCATCCTGTACCCGGGTTATCCCCGATAAAATCAACAGCAGGGTCTCCAAATCCATCATTATCTGAATCTTGATACCAGGTAATCGGTGTAGGGGGGACTTTCTCTAGAACACAGCCTGCGAAGAAAAGTGCTGAAGTTAATATGCTGCTGAAGGCTACTTTATAAGTCACAATATTCCTTATTGATACTTTTTAATAAATTAGATACCAGCTTTATTTTTAAGTCAACACTTACAGTTTTAGTTAGTGATATCCATCAAGGTAGGTCTGATCCTTTATATCTCTTGAAACCTTATGGCTATGAGAACTTGTAATCAATTTAAAGGGCTGCTTTAGCCTCATACCGGCTTGTTGAAGCATCTGAAATGGTACTTTATTAAACAACAAAGAGTATTAGTTGACTTGTTAATCTTAGATAGCTGCGGCCTCTCATTTAAACTTAGCCCAGCGTAAAAAACTCTTTGTATGGGGTTGAATGGATGAACCCCAACTTGTTTTTCTGTGTATATCAGGCGGGATTTTTCGTGTATTGAGAGAAAATCAAAATAGTCTGTTTTTTGAACGGTATTTTAGGGATAATGTTGGGCCAAACCAGAAAAGGATTTTAGATGATGCGTATTGCTATAACTGCTATCGTTTTTCTGGTTCTGATAAGTGCTCATTCAACACATGCTAGGGATATTTCTTATAGCCTTGGTACAGGCTTTGGCCTTAGAAGCTTCGATGTTACTCAAACCACTGATATCGCTAATAGCGATACTCTGACCACGCTTAATGCCGATTATTTCAGTATTAATCTGAATGCCGCGGCGGCCATAGATAATTTTTTTACCCGCTTGGAATATGAAACCTCACTGCAAGATGACACCACCTTTTCCGACAGTGAAGGCCGTGATCCTCGTTTTAGTCCGGTTGAGATTGGGCGTGATGATTATACCTTTACCTTAGGTTGGTATGCCTGGCAAAACTTGTCAGTTTCTATGGGTTATAAATATGGCGATTCCAGAGGCAAAAGTTTTGGCGAAGGTGTTGATAGTAATAATGGTGAGTTCATAGACTCGATTCGAACAACCCAATTTATTCAAAGTGGGCCCTTCTTGGGTGTAGGATATAATATTATTTTTGATGAATTAGGTGTGTTATCGCTAAGTTATGCCTATGCACTTTTTGAAGGACAATATTCTGAAGAAGGTAATACCTTTATCCGGGATATTCCGGATGCCAATGACCCCGATACGTTAACTCGATTGGCCAGAGGTGATCTTGTTAATGAAGGTAGTAGCCATGGAAATAGTATTAGCATTGCCTGGCAGGGGCGAATAAATCAGCTGGCGGCCTACTTTGTCCAGTTTCGTTATCAGGATTATAATTATGATACAAATATGGATATTAATATCAGCGCCTATACGCTGAATAATGGGCAGCTTATTCATGTTGATCAAAGTGTTGAGACGGGTAAGTCTAATTATCACGAACAAATAAGCGGGGTGTATTTTGGGCTTAACTGGTATCTCTAAAAACCTCCGGTTAATACACGGTTTTTATGTCGCATTTTTTCCTTTAAGCGTTTGGTTAAGTGGCTTATTTTAAGTGAACTGATATTGTTTTCTTGTATTTGTTTTAGAAAGATTTTAGCGTTATCAAAAGATTTATCATCAATCAATAGCTTCAGTTTGTTTTCGTAAACAGCGATGATAGTTTTTTGAACTTTTTTGGCTTCGATATTATTTTCATCAATACTGAATGTCTGTTGCACGGCAAACCATGCATCATTTAATGAGTTGGATTGCTGTGCAAAATCCTGGCTGGATAACGCATTAAATAAGGCATCTTTAGCGTTGTTTTCCGCTTGTGCTAATGCGTTTATTTCTAGTGTTTCATTAAATGCTTTGAGTGCAATTTTTTGTGATTTCAGTTGCTGGATGTGAGCTAAAGCCAATAATTCGGCTTCACTTTTTTTAATTTCAACGGCCTTATGCCTTTGCGTTTTTACAGGCTTTAATGGCGCGGCATCGGGGACGTCAGGTAGGATATCTGGCATGTTTTTCATGAGCTCTTGCCTAGCTTTTTTATTAGCGAGCTCTATCACTTTGATTTTTTTCAGTTCAGCCAGTTGTATTTGTGTTTCAATAAATGCACTGGCAGGCAGCTTTAATTGTTTTATTTGTAAGAATAATTGTTCAGTGGCTTCAATATCTTTTTTTGTTATCAGAAAGCCTGCTTTGGCAATATAGTTATGCTCTAATTGCTGCATCAGCTGTATTGCCTGCTGATTATGTTTATCTTTTTTGAGTACATCTCTCAGTAGGGTCATACTCTGCATCGGTTGGTCATTAAGCCGCTCTTTGGCTGTTTTCAGATCCTGTGTGATCAGCCTTTTTTCCATAAGGATAGACTGCTCTTGTTGCTCAATGGTGCTCATATAAACTGCACCGGAGATGCCAGGAATCGTGAGTAGTAAGACGATGCCTATTGCCGGTAACAGGTCTTTTTTTGAAATGTGAGTGGCGACGGCGCGTGAGGCTGCGGTTCTATTTTTACCGTGTTTCTTGACGGGTAAACGTATTGCATTATCGTGTGCATATTGAAGTGTGTCTAAATCGGTGAGAATTTCAGCCGCGTTTTGATATCGCTCTTGTGGCTGTTTAGCCAGCATTTTATCCATGATGGTTTGAAACAAGGCTGCGTTTTTAGGCAGCGGTTCGGGCTCATTATTAATATGCTTCATTAATACAGTCAGCATGGAGTCTGCTTGAAAAGGTACGGCTCCGGTTAACATCTCATATAAGACAATGCCCAGAGAATAAATATCGGATCGTGGATCCAGAGTGAAATCCTGTGCCTGTTCCGGGCTCATATACGAGGTTGTACCAACAATAACACCGGTTTGGGTGAAGCGGCTATTATCATTCACCGATTTGGCAATGCCAAAATCTAAAATAACCGCGGTTCCGTCTTCGCGAAATAAGATGTTTTCAGGTTTTATATCGCGGTGAATAAAACCATTGCTGCCGGCAAAGTCTAAACCTGTGGCGATATCTCTAAGTGTATTGATGACATCTTCAATGCTAAGGCCTTGTTGAATTTTATCGGCGAGGTTGCCGCCTTTTATATATTCCATGGCCAGATAAGATTGATCATTAACCTGGCCTATATCCAGAAGCGGCATGATATTGGGGTGGGAAAGCTGACTGATGACCTCGGCTTCATAGAGAAAACGATCATTCCAGCTGTGTTCTTTGCATAAGTTGGGTTTGATAATTTTTAAAGCGATCTTGCAGCCATCACTCTCTTGCTCTGCAAGATAAACGGTTGCCATGCCTCCTTGGCCAATCTCCTTGATGATGTGATAACCAGGTATGCTGGAAGATTTATCTAATGCCATGGGGTGACACGATATCCCAAAATTATTATTATTTTTAGCTGTAAGAGCAGATTACCTTAATGACAAGATGGCTAAATTACCAGAGGTTTTCAGTATCGAATCGGGCCTGTTTTGCAAAGGTTTTGTGTGGGTTATTACAAGGGGTTGATATTAAAGCCTATTTGTAAATGTTAGGACTAAGAACCGGTGCTTACTGATCTTATAAATCTATCGCAGCTTATTAAATAAGCTGTACAATATGTCACCTAGGCCTGTTATCGCTTTAACATAGCGCCCAATTAACAATAAAAACAGGGATGACGATTCTGAACACGCTAGCATCTGAATTTTTTTCTCAGGCCGCTCTCATAGGGGCTTCTCAGGGCCTGACGCTGGCTATCGTGATTAGCAGTATTAAACGCGAGAACCGCCTGGCTAATGTTCTGCTGACGGCGTTTATTCTGATTGCGACGATACGTTTATTTTTATTGTATTTATTGCACAGTGGAAAATTCATTCAAACTCCGGAAATTTTTACCCTGTTATCCCTCAGTTTTGCGGTTGGGCCTTTGCTCTACTTCTATGTGTTGGCCCTATCCCATCAGTCGTTAAGGCTGGGTTTAAAACATTATCTGCAATTTTTACCGGTACCCCTCTGCATCTTTATTTCTCTGGGGCCGGGTTTTAGTGAGGGCAGACAGATGGATCTGGAAAACTGGTTTAACCGGGGGGAAAGCATCATGAATTTTCACCTGGATATTATATTGCCATTATTATCAGCCAGTTGGCTTATGTTATATGCGGTGCTGGCGGGGAGATGTCTTTATGCACATGACTTTACCATTCGCCAATATTTTTCATCGCTGGAGCACAAAACGCTGCAATGGTTATGGGTGGTGATAGGGCTTTGCTTTTTAGCCGGTTTCTTGGAAATATGCCTGCAATTATTACCGATTTTATTTGATATTGAACTGGCGGGTCGCCTACGTATCACCTTGATATTTAATGTGATTACGATGTTTATCATTGCCATCATGGGGTTAAAACAACCGGTGATATTCAGCCATCCGGAAGCGGCCGAAGAAGCCGCGGTAGAGGCTAAAGAAGTGTCTGCCAGTATGTTGCCGGTGGTTGTTCCTGATCAAGACGCTAAGGCCGATGGCAAGCAGCGCTATAAAAAAAGTGGTTTAAATACCTGCAAACTGGATATTATCTGGCTGAAGTTGCAGCAATTAATGCATGATAAAAAACCCTATTTGAGCTGTACCATCAACCTGCGTGATTTAGCCCAGGAACTCAATGTTAGCCATAATTATTTAACCGAAGTGATCAATAGGCAGTCAGGCAGTAACTTCTTTGATTTTATTAATCACTTTCGAGTGGACTTTGCCAAGCAGTTATTAAGTTGTGAGAAGCCTCTGCCATTATTGGATGTCGCTTTGGAGTCGGGTTTCAGTTCTCAGTCGGCTTTCTCTACCCGCTTCAAGAAAGTCACGGGTTTAACGCCTAGTCAATTTTTACGCCAGCAGGAAACAAAATAGAAATAGTTAACGACTTGTTTTAGCTTGTTTTTCTCGTTTTTTGGCCTGCTCGCTAAAAAGTCTAAAAGTCTAGAATCTCATATATTAGGTCTATCAAAAACGCTCATTTTTGATTTTTTGATAGACCTAATAATAAGAGAGATTCAACATGAAAAAGGCATTGATCCTCGCAAACTGTATGTTTGCGCCGCTGCTAAGTGTGTCTGCATTAGCCAAAATTTCTGTTCAAGATGCAAGTCAGTTAAGTGGGGATTTAACCGGTGTCGGTGCCGAGAAGGCCGGTAATAGCGAAGGCACTATTCCTGCATTTTCGGGTCAATTACCGTTTTTTCCTAAGCAAGTTTATAGCAGCCCAGGTAAACATTTACCCAATCCCTACGCCGATGAAAAACCGGTTTTGGTTTTGACGGTAGAAAATTTCAACTTTGTCTGTGCCTCTGACCTGGCAGCGAGGCTGGCATGGCACCCAGTTCAGAAGCAATAGCCGTGAAGGGGCTTCTATTTATTCTCTTGGGGCCAAACTGGTTTTCCCCAGTGAGATAGAAACCGGATTGGTTTACACCGTTTATGACGGTGAAGATGAAAACCAGTTTGATAAAAATTTCTACCACCTCAGTGATTGAGATAATATCGCCTTTAATCTGAAAGTTAACTTTTAATAAAGCCGCTTGGTCTCATGGCTGCTGTTTTGCTGTGAGGCCTTTTTTTTAAAAAATAAAAAAGAGGGAAGAATATGAAAGCCCTGCGATGTGTAACCCTGATTCTGTGTATCTCGTTTTTATCGGCCTGCATGGAGAATATGCAAGGTTTTGAATTTGCCTATGGCATCGATGGTGAGCAGGTATTGAGCTCGGTATCGAGTATTGAGGAAATAGAACGAGGGCCCAATGGTACTGATACAACTTATACCCAAACGGTTTATCCCTTTGTCTTAGTCCATGGTTTGTATGGTTTTAAGGAACTTTTTACGGTGGAATATTATTACCGTGTGGCTGAAGCGTTGGAGATGGGCGGGGCCAGCGTTTATACAGTTAACCTGGCGAAGATTAATACCAATGAATACCGCGGCGAGCAGTTATTGGCTCATTTGAAAAATATCAAGGCGCTGGATGGGGTAGAAAAATTCCATCTTGTTGGCCATAGCCATGGGGGGCCGGCCGTACGTTATGTTCTCAGTGTCGCGCCTGAATTACTCGCCTCGGTAACCAGTATCGGTGGGCCTAATGTGTATGGCACTGCAGAACCGGTGGTTGAGGCTATGAGCAGCTTCTGGACCGGTGCAATGATGCAGTTGATGGCTAATATGTTGGGAGAACTGATTGATCTGGTGGAGGGTAATGAACAGGCCCATTTTGCAATAGGAGCGTTTAAGTCGGTCAGTGAAACCGGCGTTGCTGAATTTAATGCGCTACATAATCATGGGCTGCCCACGGATTGGGTTTCCGGTAAGGATTATGATTGTTCCAATGCAGGGGCTGCAACATCGGTTAACCCCAAGGGCATACCCGGCAATGATGTCTTGCTTTATTCCTGGACTGGTACGGCACATCAAACCAATGTATTAGACCCTATTGATATTTTTAATATCCCTTCTCTCAAACAGGCCCGTTTTATTACCGGAGACTCTCGTAATGTATATGTGGGGGCCGGCAATCGAATTCTCATTTATAATCT